>NZ_DATNGK010000104.1:0-66213 GCF_035605935.1 Actinocrinis sp.
CGGGGCGAGGTTCGCCAGGTTGCCGGAATAGGTCAGCTTGTCGTACACGGTCACCGTGTGCTCGCCGCTGCCGTCGAGTTGCCCGCCGAGCAGCCCGCGCACATACTCCGAGCCGATGAAACCGGCTCCGCCGGTAACCAGAATCCTCATGCGCCATACCTATTCGCGAGCGGTATTGAAGCGCTCGCATTTAGCTTGGGGCGATGAAGGGGATCCTGTTGGCCGGCGGGACCGGCTCGCGGCTGTGGCCGCTGACCCAGGCCGTCTCCAAGCAGTTGCTGCCGGTCTTCGACAAACCGATGATCTACTATCCGCTCTCCACGCTGATGCTGTCGGGCATCCGCGAGATCCTGATCATCACCACACCCGAGGACCGCGCGGCGTTCCAGCGGCTGCTCGGCGACGGCTCGCAGCTCGGCCTCAGTCTCCAATACGTGGTCCAGCCGAGCCCGGACGGCCTGGCTCAGGCCTTCCTGCTCGGCGAGCGGTTCATCGGCGCCGACCGGGTGGCGCTGGTGCTCGGCGACAACATCCTGCACGGCGCCCGGGTCGGCCGGCAGCTACGCGCCTGCGCCTCGATCGACGGCGGCCTGATCTTCGCGTATCCGGTCGCCGATCCCACCGCGTACGGCGTGGTCGAGTTCGACCGGCACGGCCGCGCGATCTCGATCGAGGAGAAGCCGGACAAGCCGCGCTCGCGCTACGCCATACCAGGCCTCTACTACTACGACAACGAGGTCGTCGAGATCGCCAAGGGTCTCAAGCCGAGCGCGCGGGGCGAACTGGAGATCACGGCGGTCAACAACGTCTACCTGGCCGCCGGGCGGTTGACCGTCTCAACGCTCGACCGCGGCACCGCGTGGCTCGACACCGGCACATTCTCCTCCCTGGTGCAGGCCGCCGAGTTCGTGCGCGTCGTCGAGGAACGCCAGGGCTTCAAGATCGGCTGCGTCGAGGAACTCGCGTGGCGGGCCGGCTTCATCGACGCGGATCAGCTGCGCCGCCTGGCACAGCCGCTGCTCAAAAGCGGCTACGGACAATACCTGCTCGACCTCGCGGACGAGGAGGAGAGCGCCGCCGTGACGCCGCGACTCGCCGCGGAGCCCGAGCTGCTGGCCCTGGCCCGCGAAGCGTCACAGCGCGTCGGGTGACCGGGAACCGGCGAGCAGAATCAATAGGCGAAGATATCGCATGAGGAAGCCCGGTCCGCCGCGCCATTGCGACGGACCGGGCTTCGCGTCCGGCGGAGGGGAGGGGCCTGACCGCCGAAGTCTTGCGACGCGCAGGCGCTGGTTCTAAAGCACGCGCTAGGGCGCTACCGCGCCGGCCAGCACCTGATCGACGAGCGTTGCGAACTTGGCCAGCGTGTCGCCGGGACTGGGCCCGTCCAGCGCGGCGCGGATCGAGACTGCCCATTCGCCGTGCTTGTGCAGCTTCTCGTGCGACAGTTCGACGATGGAGCGGTCCGGGCCGTCCGGGGTGAAGGTCACCACGATCTCGCTGGCCTTATCGTCATCGTCGATGGGCCGCCAGCGCCCGTCGATCCGCCAGGACAGCGCGATCCGCACCGGCGGCTCCCAGACCAGCACCCGGCCCCAGTCGGCGATCACCGCGTCCGCGTCCACCTCGTACCAGCGACCGCCCGGCCACTTCTCGAACTCGATCCTGACCCGCTGCCCCGGCACCAGCTTGTGGTCCGACGGCCACCAGCCCAGCGGATGGCCGGCGAAGATCTCGAACGCGCGCTCGGCCGGGACCGGCACGCTCACCTGCTTGCGCACCGGCGGGACCGAAGCCTCCTCGGCATCCGGAACCGCCGGCGAGGGCGAAATGGACAAGGAAACCTCCCGGGTCGGCGATACAGGGTGACGGCGATGTTCGCCCGCCGATCTCGCCGGGCGGTGGAGCGCGGATGGAGTGCGCGGCTTGCGGGGCAGGCCGCGGTGCCGAGTGCCCCGCCCACACCAGGGGGCCGCGATCGCGCCGGTCGATCCGGTCTCCGGCACCGCTGCACCCCGCGTCGAGCCGATCCGCGCACGCTCCCGGCACCGATCCATCGATCCGGGGAGCATGGGTGAGAATCGAAGACGTCTACATCCGAGGCACCGGCGTGCGATTGCCCGCGCGGCTGATGGTGCAGGACGCCGTCGCTTCAGGCGAGTGCGATCCGAAGCTGGTAGCGCGCACCGGAGCCGTCTCGGTCTGCGTCTCCGCGGGGGAGTCGGCGGCCGAGATGGCGGCGCACGCGGCCCGCGACGCCCTCTCCCGCGCCGGATCGACTCCCGGCGACGTCGAGCTGATCCTGCACGCCGACACCTATCACCAAGGCCAGGACCTGTGGCCGGTGGCCTCCTACATCCAGCGCGAGACGGTGCGCAACCAGTGCCTGGCGGTGGAGATCCGGCAGATGTCCAACGGGGGCCTGGCCGCCCTCGACCTGGCCTGCGCGTACCTGCGCCGGAGCGAGCACCGCACGGACGCGCTGCTGACCGCCGCCGACCGGTTCTGCCCGCCCGGCATCGACCGCTGGCGCACCGATCCGGGCACCCCCTATGCCGACGGCGCCGCCGCCGTGGTGCTCTCCCGGCGCGGCGGCTTCGCCCGGCTGCTTTCGGTGGCGGTCAACGCGGACTCGGAACTCGAGGAGATGCACCGCGGGCAGGAGCCGTTCAGCCCGGCGCCGCTGAGCATCCGCACACCGGTCGACTTCGACGCGGCCAAACGGTACTTCACCAGCTGCTACGGCCTGTCCTTCGCGATAAGCCGCACGACCGCGGGCCAACGGGCCGCGGTGAAACAGGCCTTGGCGGACGCGCAGCTGGAACTCGAAGAGGCGCAATGGGTGATCCTGCCGCACTTCGGTCGCCGCCGGCTTGAATCCATCTACCTCCAGCAGTACGGCATCCCGATCGAACGCACCACGTGGGAGTGGAGCCGCACAGTCGGCCACCTCGGCGCCGCCGACCAGTTCGCCAGCCTGGACCACCTGGTCTCCAGCGGCGCGGCTCGGCCCGGGGATCACTGTGTCCTGATCTCGGTCGGCGCCGGATACAGCTGGGGCGCCGCCGTCCTGCGGATCACCGAGCGACCCGCGTGGTGCGCCGAGGCCGAGGGGGAGCAGGGCGCGGCGCCGGTTCAGCGCGGGATCCAGGAGAGCTCGAGTTCGCCCGCCCATCATGAGCCGCCGATGGCGAACCCGACAGTGGAGAAAGCGAAGGTGGCCAGGTGAATCCCACGGCTGTGGCCGCGCCGGCCGAGGCGCTGGAGAAGTTCTACGCGCAGCAGGCGCGCTGGGAGGCGGCCGCCGACGGCTCGGGGCTGCTCGAAGCAGAGATCGAAGTACCGCTCGACTACGCGGACCCGGCCGGCGAGCGGATCCGGATCACGGTCGGCCTGCTGCCCGCGAGCGATCCGGCGCGGCGGCGCGGCGTCCTGGTCGCGCTCAACGGCGGCCCGGGCGGGCATAACGGACTCGGCCCGCGGATGCCGCTGCGCCTCGCCGGCAGCGCGGTGCACGAGGTCTACGACCTGGTGGGCTTCGACCCGCGCGGCTGGGGCCGCTCGGCGCCGCTGCTGCGGGAGGTCACCGTGCCCACGGCGCCGTGGTCCTCCCGGCCCGCCGACGCGGACTTCGAGCTGATCGCGCAGGACATGAAGGCGGTGGAGGAAGCGGCCGCGCGGCTCGGCGGCCGGCTTCGCGCGCACGTGACCACGTCGAACGTGGCGCGCGACCTCGACGTGATCCGCGCCGTGCTCGGCGAGGAGAAGATCAGCCTGCTGGGATACGCGGACGGCACGCACACCGGATCCGTCTACGGCACGCTGTTCGGCGCCCGGGTCGACCGGCACGTGTTCGACTCCCCGGTCGACCCGGCCGCGATGTGGCGCGGCCAGTACATGACCCAGGCGGTCGCGATCCGCCGCAATGTCGACGCGTGGGCGGCCTGGACCGCCGAGCGCAACCTGACCTACGGCCTCGGCGCCGCCGCCGCGGCGGTCATCGACAGCGTCGAACTGCTCGGCGCCCGGCTGGCCGAGTCCCCGTTCGGCGGCGTGGACCAGACCGTCCTGGACGGCGCGGTCGGCCTCGGCTCGACCCACCGGCCGCTGTGGGGCGAGCTGGCCGCGACCGTCGCCGCGCTGCGCGCCGGGGACTTCGCCGCGGTGAAGGCCGCCTGGCTTTTCGCCGCTCCCGACTGGGAGCGGCCCGCGCCGGGGGCGACCACGCAGTCCGGGGTCGTCGAGGCCGCCACCGCCGAGGGCGACTGGCCCAAGGACCTGGAGGTCTACTACCGGGACATGCGCGAGTACCGCGATAAGTACCCATACGGCTACGGCGTGCTGCGCGCGGCGCCCTGGGTCTCCGCCTTCCGCGCCACCGAGCCGCTGGAGCCGATGCCCGTCGTCGCGCGCGAGTACTACGCGCCCGGCCTGGTCGTACACGCCGAAGGCAACCCGACGCTGTCGTACCTCGGCGGCGTCGAGATGGCCAAGCGCCTCGGCGACCGGCTCATCACCGTCGCGGACGACGGCCGCAACGAGATCTTCTTCGCCCGGCGCATCGCAGCCGTCGATGAAGCGGTCACCGCCTACCTGGTCGACGGCGTGCTGCCCGAATCAGACCTCGTCGTATCCGGGACCGCGCGGCCGCAGGTGGCCGCCGACCGGGATCTCGGCGGCGCTCCCGCGCCCAACGCCGGGGCCGCGCCGAAGACCGAGCAGATCGAACGGTACCTCGAACAGAACCGGGCCGCGCTGAAGCCGCGCGTTGAGTAGACGGCCCCATCCAGAGAAAGGACCGGCCTTGACCGAGACGGCAACCGAGACCCCGCTGTTCCCCTGGTTCCGCGGCTGTCCCATGAATGCGCCCGAGCTGTACGGCGAGCTGCGCCGAACCGAGCCGATCGCCCGGGTGAAGCTGGCCACGGGGCGCGAGGCATGGGTCGTCACCAGCTACGAGCTGGTGAAGCAGGTGCTCACGGACCCGCGATCCAGTTCGGACCGGGCCCACGACGGCTTCCCGTACTACATTCCGATCCCCGACCAGTTCAAGACGGACTGCTCCTTCATCGGCTGGGACCCGCCCAAGCACACCCTGCACCGGCGGATGGCCGCGCTGTCCGGCGAGTTCACCAAGAAGCGGGTGCTGGACATGCGCCCGCGGATGCAGGAGATCGTCGACGAGTGCGTCGACGCGATGATCGCGAAGGGCTCGCCCGCCGACCTGGTGCACGAGGTGGCGCTCAAGGTTCCGCTGACCATCGTCTGCGGCATCCTCGGCGTGCCGACCGAGGACCAGGCCGCCCTGCACTCCTTCACCGAGGTGCTGTTCGGCGGCGGCAGCTCCGCGGACCAGCGCGAGCGGGCGATCACCGGGTTCGGCGAGTACCTGCAGACCCTGGTCGAGCGCAAGGAGCGGGAACCCGGCGACGACCTGATCAGCCGGATGATCGCCAAGTACCGCGCCGAGGGGATCTACGACCGCAGGGAGATGTGCAACGTCACGCGGCTGCTGCTCAACGGCGGTCACGAGACCAGCGCCGCGATGATCGCGCTGAGCACCATGACGCTGCTCGAGTACCCTGACCAGCTGGCGAAGATCAAGGCCGATCCGTCCCTGATCCCGGACGCGGTCGAGGAACTGCTGCGCTACCTCTCCCCGGGGGACCTGGCCACCTCGCGGGTCGCCCTGGAGGACATGCAGGTCGGCGATGTCACAGTGCGCAAGGGCGAAGGCATCATCGTGCTCGGCATGGCCGCCAACCGCGACCCCGCCGCGTTCGACGACCCCGACACGCTCGACATCCACCGCGAGTCGCGCCACCACGTCGCCTTCGGCCACGGCATCCACCACTGCATCGGCGCGGAGATCGCGCGGGTTGAGCTCGCCATCGTGATCCGCACCCTGTTCGAGCGGCTGCCGAACCTGCGGCTCGCCAAGCCCTGGAACGAGCTGCGCTACAAGGACGGCAACGTCATGTACGGCGTCTACGAGATGCCGGTCGCCTGGTAAGCCAGCCCTCTGCCAAACAACGCGCCGGCCGCGGCCGGGCCGCCGTCCCGACCGGACGGTGACCCGGCCGAAGGCCGCACCACGGGCGGGTTGCCCGACCCGCCGCCGAACTTCGACTGATCCGACTGCCCGAGTCGGCGAATCTACCCGGAGGTCTGATGGCCACGATCACCTACCGCCACCCGGACGGGAGCACGACCGTGCTGGACGTGCCCTCCGGCAGCAACGTGATGCGCGGCGCCTTGGCCAACGGCGTGGACGGCATCGAGGGCGAGTGTGGCGGCGACGGCATCTGCGCCACCTGCCACGTGTACATCGAGCAGTGCCCCGTGGCCTTCCCGCCGGTCGACGAGAACGAGGACGAGCTGCTCGACTGCACCGCCAGTCCGCGCCGCGACAACAGCCGGCTCTCCTGCCAGCTGCCGATCACCGACGAACTGAGCACCCTGGTCGTGCTCCTCCCGGAAAAGCAGGTCTGAGACATGGCAGGATCGCCGATCGTCATCGTGGGCGCGGGGCAGGGCGGCATGCAGGCCGCGGCCTCGCTGCGGGACGCGGGCTTCGACGGCCCGGTCACCCTCGTCGGGGCCGAGCCCCAGCCGCCCTATGACCGGCCGCCGCTGTCCAAGCAGTACCTCAACGGAGAAGTCGACGCGGCCGCCCTCGCGCTACGCACCCCGGCGTTCTATCAAAATCAGGACATTGATCTGCGGGTGGACACGCGGGTCGCCGGGATCGACCGGGCGAACGCGGCCGTCGTGCTGGACTCCGGCGCGCGCCTTCCCTATGAGCGGTTGATCCTGGCTACCGGCAGCATCCCGCGGCGCCTGCCGGTGCCCGGCGCCGATCACCCCGGCGTCCTGGTCCTGCGCACCCTCGCGCAGGCCCGGGTCCTGCGCGACCGGCTCGCGGCGCCGCGGCGCGTCGTCGTGATCGGCGCGGGCTTCACCGGACTCGAAGTTGCGGCGGCCGCGCGCTCGGCCGGCCACGAGGTGACCGTCATCGAAGCGCTGGACCGGGTGCTGGCCCGCGCCGTCTCGGTGCCGGTCTCCGAGCACGTGACCCGGCTTCACCGCGGCCGAGGCGTCGACATCCGGTTCGGCCGGCAGGTCGAGGCGATCGAGGGCGAAGCCGACGGGCCGCTTCGCGCGGTCCGGCTGGCCGGCGGCGAGAGCGTGCCCGCGGACCTGGTCGTGGTCGGCATCGGCGTGGTGCCGGACACCGCGCTGGCAGCGGAGGCCGGGCTCGCCGTGGCCAACGGCGTCGTGGTCGACGCCTACCTGCGCACCAGCGACCCCGCGATCCACGCGATCGGTGACTGCGCCCTGTTCCCCAGCCCGTTCGCCGACGACCCGCTGCGGCTGGAATCGGTGCAGAACGCGGTCGACCAGGCCAAATGCGCGGCCGAGTTCATCGCGAAGGACGGCCTGGCGGCCAGGCCGTACAGCGCGGTCCCGTGGTTCTGGACCGATCAGTACTCTGACAAGCTCCAGATCGCCGGGATCACCACCGGACACGACCGCACCGAGCTGGCCGGCGACCCGGAACAGGGCCGGTTCTCCGTGCACTGCTTCCGCGGCGAGCGGTTGGTCGGCGTCGAGTCGATCAACCGGCCGGCCGAGCACATCAAGGCTCGCAGGCAGCTGGCCGCCGCGGGCACCCTGGCCGGCGCGGTCTGAGCCGGCCCCGACGAGACCAGGAGACGACGTGCCTCAGATCACCTACGTGCGAACCGACGGAACCAGCGACACCGTCGAGGTCCCGGTCGGCACCAGCGTCATGCGCGGCGCGGTGCGCGAAGGCGTCGCGGGCATCGTGGCCGAGTGCGGCGGCGCCGGCATGTGCGGCACCTGCCACATCTTCCTACCGGAGGAGCAGCGGCTGGCCCGCGGCATCGCGCCGATCCATCCCCTCGAGGACGAGGTGCTGGAGACCACCTCCTGCCCGCGGCGGGAGAACAGCAGGCTCGGCTGCCAGCTCGCCGTGACCGAACGCTGCGACGGACTCGCCGTGGACCTGCCCGAGCACCAGGTCCTGCCCTAACGCACGCGCGGCGTGGCCCCCGAAGACGGGGCCACGGTCCGCCAGCCAGCCTTTTCGACGAAAGCTGCCGACCGACCGAGGAGCCGGCGTTGGACACCGAGATCACCCCGTTCCGCATCGAGATCCCGCAGCCGGACCTGGCCGACCTGCGAGCCCGGCTGGCCGCCACGCGCTGGCCGGACGCCGAGACCGTGGACGACTGGTCCCAGGGAGTTCCGCTGGCCTACCTGCGCGACCTGTGCGGCTATTGGGCGGATGGATACGACTGGCGGGCGACCGAGGCGCGGCTTAACGCGCTCGCGCAGTACCGCACCGAGATCGACGGCACGCCGATCCATTTCCTGCACATCCGTTCCCCGCACGCCGACGCGCTGCCGCTGCTGGTCACGCACGGCTGGCCGGGAACCTTCGCAGAGTTCGAAGATATCGTCGCGCCGTTGACGAACCCGTCCGAGCCCGGCGAGGCGTTCCACCTCGTCTGCCCCTCGCTGCCCGGGTTCGGCTTCAGCGGGCGGCCGCGGCGCAGCGGGATCGGCGTCGAGCGGATCGCCGGACTGTGGGCGGCGCTGATGCGACGGCTCGGATACGACCGCTTCGCGGCGCACGGCGGCGACTTCGGGTCCTTCGTCACCGCGCAGCTCGGCGCGAGCGCCGCGGACCGCCTCGCCGGCATCCACATCACCATGCCGTTCGCCGCGCCGCCCGAGCACCAGGTCCAGCTGTCCGAGCGCGATCTGGCCGGGCTCGCCGCGCTCAAGGAGTTCGGCCGCACCGAGTCCGGCTACTCCGCGATCCAATCCACCCGCCCGCAGACCCTGGGTTACGGGCTCGCCGACTCCCCGGCCGGCCAGCTGGCCTGGGTGGCCGAGAAATACTGGACCTGGAGCGGGCACGACGGAGACCTGGAGAAGGCGATCCCGCGCGAGCGGCTGCTGGACGCCGCCTCGATCTACTGGCTCACCAACACCGCTACCTCCTCTGCGCGGCTGTACTGGGAGAGCCACAACAAGGCCGCGATGCCGCCGGTCGAGATCCCGACCGGGTGCAGCCTCTTCCCGGGCGACGCGCGGATGCCCAAGCCGTGGTGCGAGGGGCGCTTCCGCGACCTGCGCTTCTGGCATGACCTGGACCGCGGCGGCCACTTCCCCGCGATTGAGTGCCCTGATGTGCTCGTCGGCGAGCTGCGCGAGTTCTTCCGGCCGCTGCGTTGAGCGCTCAGCGCGCGGTGCGTCCCGCCGCCGGGCGGCCGGCGCGCGTCCTGAGCATCAGGGAGCTGAATCGAGCCGCGCTGGAACGGCAACTGCTGCTCCAGCGCGCCCGGATGAGCGCCGCCGCGGCGATCGAACACCTCGTCGGTCTGCAAGGGCAGCTGTGCGACCCGCCGCACCTGGGCCTGTGGACCCGGTTGGCCGACTTCGCGACGCGAGACCTCGAGCGACTGCTCGAAGAGCGGCTGGCCGTGCGCGCCGGGATGATGCGCGCCACCCTCCATGTGATGACCGCGGCGGATTACGCCCTGTTGCGGCCCGCGCTTCAGCCCGCGCTTGAACGCGCCCAGCGCGGATTCTTCGGCCGGCACACCGCCGGGATCGATCTGCGCGAGCTGTGCGAGGTCGGCCGCAAGCTGCTGGACGAGGAGCCGCTGACCAACAAGCAGCTGCGGTCCGCGCTCGCGCAGCGGCTGCCGGGCACCGACCCTGCGGCGCTCCAGTTCTCCGTGCACTACCTGCTGCCGGTCGTCCAAGTGCCGCCGGCCGGATTCTGGGGCGCGCACGGTTCGATGGCTGCGACGACGGCCGAGACCTGGCTGCGAACGCCGGTGGGCACCTCGGCCGCGCCGCACCGGCTGATCCTGCGTTACCTCGCGGCCTTCGGCCCGGCCGCCGTGCAAGACATACAGGCCTGGTCCGGCCTCACCAGGCTTCGCGAGGTCACCGAGGAGCTGAGCTGCGAGCTGGTCTGCTTCCGCGACGAGGCCGGGCGTGAACTGTTCGACCTGCCGGACGCGCCACGTCCCGGCCCCGATCTCGCCGCGCCGGTGCGCTTCCTACCCGAGTACGACAACTTGATGGTCGCTTACAAAGACCGCACCCGCGTACTCGCCGACGAGCACCGTGCGCTGGTCTCCACCGGCAACGCGGCCATCAGAGCGACCGTGCTGGTCGACGGATTCGTCGCGGGGCGATGGACCGCGGCCGTCCGGGCGGACGAGGTCGTGCTCGACGTGGAGAGCTTCCGCGACCTATCGGACGAGGAGCACGCCGCGCTGGTCACGGAAGGTCTCATGCTGCTTGGCTTCATGTTCCCGCAGAGCGAGAACCGGCGAGTGGAGGTCGCCTGGTGCGCCTCCGCTCGCCGGTGATCTGAGCCACCGTGACCTGACTTACGGTCAGGCCTCCGTGTTGGGCGCTGCGGGCGCGGCAGGCGGCGGCGGACCGAAGGTGCGCGCCTCGCGCGGAAGCGCCATCGTCATCGCGAACGCCACGGCGAGCAGCGCCACGACGACCCACAGCGTGCGCTGCGCCGAGGTGGCGAATCCGTCGCGGCCGGCCAGGCCGAAGAACACGGTCCCCAGCAGCGCCGCGCCGAGCGCCCCGCCGAACTGTTGCACCGCGGTGAACACCCCGGAGGCCGAGCCGGTCTCGCCCGGCTCCACGGTGGCCAGCACGATGTTGAAGATCGCCGCCAGGGCCAGGCCCATCCCCACCCCGACCACGAACAGCGCCGGGGCGAACTGCCAGGAGGCCGGCCGCCCACCCGTCTGCCGCAGGGTGAGCCAGAGCCCGAAGACACCCGCCGCGGCGGTGACCAGGCCCAGGTGGATCTGCAGCCGGCCCAGCCGTGCGGTCAGCCCGCCGCGCGAGGCAAGCAGGGCGCTGACCGACCCGGCCGCCTGCGGCAGCGTCGTCAGCGCCGCGCGCAGCGGTGAGAAGCCCAGCGCCACCTGCACATAGATGGTGAAGATCAGGCTCAGCCCGACCAGGCCGCAATAGAGCGAGACCACCGCGAACAGGCCGCCGGTGAAGGAGCGCTTGCCGAAAAGGCTCAGCGCCACCAGCGGATCGCCGCCGGCCCGCTGGACCCGCGCCTCGTATCGGGCGAAAGCCACGGCCAGCGCGGCGCCCACGGCGAAGCAGACGAAGACCCACGCGGGCCAGCCGAGCTCGCGGCCCTGCACCGTGGGATACACCAGGAGCACCGCGGCCGCGGTGATGATCAGCGCGCCGGTGACGTCGAGCCGGCGTGCCGCGGGCACCCCGGCCTTCGGCAGGTAACGCACCGCCGCGGCCACCCCGGCCAGACCCAGCGGCAGGTTGATCAGGAAGATCATCCGCCAGCCGGTGCCGAACAGGTTCGCGCCGATCAGCCAGCCGCCGAGGACCGGCCCGCCGATCGTGCCGAGGCTGAGCACCGGCCCGAACAGGCCGAAGGCCATCGGCCGCTGACGCGGCGGGAACACCTCCGTCACGATGCCCAGGCCCTGCGGCAGCATCACCGCGCCGCACAGCCCTTGCAGCACCCGGAACGCGATCAGCATGCCCGGATCCTGCGCCACCGCGCACAGCAGCGAGGCGATGGTGAACCCTGACATGCCGAGCAGGAACAGGCGCTTGCGGCCGTGGATGTCACCGAGCCGCCCGCCGACGATGAGCCCGGACGCCATCGCCAGCGTGTATCCCGCGGCCAGCCACTGGATCAGCGTGTCGCCGCCGCCCAGATGGGCGCGGATCTGCGGTCCGGCGACGATCGTGATCAGCGAGTCGAGCAGGTCCATCATCCCGGCCGCCAAGACCACGGCGAGAGCGGGCCATCGCCACCGATAGGGCGCCGGGGCCGGCGTCTGCGTGTTGGTCGTCACCTCGGTGGAAGCCATGGTCTCGATCGGCCCTTTCCGGTCGCGTGGATCCCCCGATCCGCCTTCGACGGTAGGCCCCGGCGCTCGAACCGGGCTTGAACCCGGCGCCGTCCAGCCGCAGCCGAGCGCGGTTCGAGACCGGCGACGCTCAATGGCGCGCGCTGTCTGCTCCCCGCACCCCCATCCGATCCGGAGACGGTACCGGCCTTTCGGGTCGGCGCGCGGCCGGTCGATCACCCCCAGGAAGTGACATGAGCCTCGGTGACCTGAGAGCTGCGCCAACCCATGTCGTCGTGTCGGCGGGCCTCGCCAACGCCGGAGAGGCGACCCGTGCGCTGGAACTGGCCAAGGCGCTGCGCGCGCACCGGCCGCACGGCCGCGAGATCGAGATCACGTTTCTGTCCCACGGCGGCTGGTTCGAGCCGCGCATCACCGCCGCCGGCTTCCGCGTGGAGCGGGCCGAACCGGCCGTGCGCGGCCGCAGCATGATCGAGGACCTGCAGTTCGACCCCCCGGAGTTCGTCGGCTCGGTGCGCCTGGCCCGCGCCTTCATCGAGGGCGAGCGGGCCGCCATCGCGCGGCTGCGCCCCGACCTGGTCCTGCACGGCCTGTGGCCCTTCGCCAACATCGCGGCGCGCCTTGAGGGCGTCGCGACGGCCGCGTTCCTCGCCGTTGCGCCGACCGTGCTCGCCGCCGAGGTCGCGCGGGAACTGCGGGAGAAGACTCCGCTGCACGGCGAAGCCACCCACGTCTTCCGCGCGCGGGAGGAGCACAAGCCGGCGGCGCCGCGGCAGGTGTTCCGGCAGGAGCGGCTCGCGCAGGCGATCGCGCGCTGCGGCTGGACCGGGGCGGTGCCCTCGACCCTCTTCGAGATGCTCGACGCCGACCTGGTGCTGATCAACGACCTGCCCGCCTTCTACGCCGACGAACAGCTGCCGCAGAACGTTCACGTCACCGGACCGCTGTTCGCCGCCCCGCAGCCGGAGCCGATCGCTCCCGAGATCGCGGCGGTGCTGGACCCGGCCGATCCGCGGCCCAAGATCCTGTGCACCATGGGCAGCTCAGGCACCAAGGACGCGCTGCTGGAAGCGGTGCGCGGCATTGTCGAAGAGTCCGGACACGCTTGGAACGCGGTGATTCTCGCGCCGCCCTCGATCTGCCCGGTGGACCTGGTGCGCGCGGCCGCCGGTCCCCGGCCCGGCCTTGTCGTCACCGACCGCTTCTTGCCTGTGCGCGAGCTCTACCGCCTGGTCGACGTCGTGGTCAGCCATGGCGGCCAGGGCACCGTGCAGTCGGTGCTGGCTGGTGGCGTCCCGCTGGTCGGGGTGGCGTTCCAGACGGAGCAGCGGATCAATCTGGACCGCGCGGCCGCGTTCGGGGCGGGGATCCGCATCCCGGCGCAGCACTGGCACGCCGGGGTCGTCGCCGACGCGGTCCGCGCGGTCCTGCGCGACCCGGCCTACCGCCGCGGCGCCCAGGAGGCCGCGGCGCTCATCGGCGCGGCGGACGGCGGCGGGACCGCGGCCGAACTGCTGTGGTCGCGGCTGATCGGGAAGACGCCCGCCCCGGCCGGGAACCGCGGATGACGACGGTCGCCGCGAGCACCGCGGCCGCAGCCCCCGCCCCCGCCGGAGCCGCCCGGTCTGCCGCACGCCGGCGCGGCGTGCTGTTCGCCTGTTGCCTCGCCCAGTTCATGTCAGTGCTGGACATCTCCGCGATGAACATCGCGCTGCCCAGCGTGCAGAAGGCCCTGGGGTTCACCACCGCCAACCTGATGTGGGTGGTGACGGCGTACTCGCTGGCGCTCTCCGGCTGCCTGCTGCTCGGCGGACGGCTGGCCGACCTGCTCGGGCAGCGCCGGATGATGCTGATCGGCATCGCCGCCTTCACCGCGGCCAGCCTGATCGGCGGCACAGCGGTGTCCGGGCCGGTCCTGGTACTGGCTCGCTGCTTGCAGGGAGTCGCGGCGTCGGTGATGGTGCCGGCCACCTTGGCGGTGCTCACCTCGACCTTCACCGAGCCGGGCGAGCGGGCCAAGGCGATGGGGCTGTGGAGCGCGGTGGCCGGCGGCGGTGCCTCCTTCGGCGGGATCGCCGGGGGGCTGCTGACCTCGTTCGCCTCATGGCGCTGGACGCTGCTGGTCAACGTTCCGCTGGGGTTGCTGCTGCTGGTGATCGGCTCGTTGAGCGTGGAGAGGTCGCGGCCGGCCGCCCGGGTGGGCAGTCCGGACGTGCTCGGGGCCGGGGCCGTCACGCTCGGCCTGATGGCGCTGGTGGCCGGCATCGGCGAGAGCGGCAAGTACGGCTGGGGCTCGGCCCCCGTGGTCACGGCGCTCGCGCTCGCGGCCGCGTTGCTGCTCTTCTTCGTGCTCAACGAGGCGAAGCTGGCCCGCGATCCGCTGGTGCCGCTGGTCGTCTTCCGCAACCGTGCGCTGTCCGTCACCAACGCGGTCGGTGCCTTCTCCTGCGCGGCGTTCTACACGACGGTCTACTTCACGCCGCTGCTTCTGCAGCAGGTGCTGCACGCCTCCGCGCTGCGGGCGAGCCTGCTGCTCGCGCCGCAGTCCCTGTGCGTCTTGATCAGCGCGCGCGGCGTCGCCCGCTTCGTGCCGAGGCTGGGCACCAGGACCGTGCTGAGCGCCGGTCTGGCCTCGGCGAGCTGCGGGCTGCTGTGGCTTTCGCGCGCCACCGAACACGCGACCTATCTGGGCAGCCTGATCGGACCCTGCGTTCTGCTCGGCTGTGGCTGGGGCCTGATCATGACCGGTTCGACGGTGGCCGCGGTCAGCGGCGTGCCGCGCGATCAGACCGGGCTCGCGGCGGGCCTGATCAACACCAACCGGCAGCTCGGCGGTGCGATCGGCATCGCGGTGCTGGCCGGGGTCGCCACGGCGCGCAGCGCGGCGCTGCTCTCCGGCCAGGAGGGCACCGCGAGCGCGTCCGCGCAGCGACACGCCGCCGCCGCGGGCTACGACCGGGGCTATCTGGTCGGGGCGCTGCTGATGGCACTGGCCTTCGCTGTCGCCCGCGTCCTGCCCGGCCGCGCCCGCGGCGGCGAGCGGGTTGTCAGGCCTTGAACTCAGCGGCGTGGTCGGCGGCCCAGCGGGCGAAATCCAGGCCGGGCCGGCCGGCCACCTTCTGCACCGTGTCGCTGACCGGGGCCGGCGTGCCGACGTGCGCCGCCCAGTCCGCCAGCAGCACGTCCGCGGGCGTGTACGGGCCCATCAGCTTGCGGGACTCCTCCGGGGAGACCTCCTCGTAGCTCAGCTCGCGGCCGGTGGCCTCGCCGATCAGCCGGATCTGCTCGCGGTGGGTCAGCGACTGCGGCCCGGTCATGCTGTACACCTTGCCCTCGTGCGCGTCCGAGGTCAGCGCGGCCACGGCGACGGCGGCCATATCCGCCTCGTGGATCGGCGAGCATTGCGCCTCGGCGTACGGGCCGCGCACCACATCCCCGGCCTTCAGCTGCTCGGGCACGTCCAGCGCCCACTGGATCGAGTTCGCGGACGCCAGCTCCAGCCGCAGGAAGGTCCAGCCCAGGCCGGAGTCCTTGATCTCCTTCTCCAGGTCCGCGTGGAACGAGGCGACCTGGTTCGACTGCTGTTCGGCGGCGTCGTCGATGGCGCCGGAGGACTGGAAGACGATGCGGCGCACCCCGGCGTCCCGTGCGGCGCCGAGGAACGCGGGCGCGAACCCGGGCACCACGGCGAGCAGGAACACGGCCTCGACGCCCTGCATCGCGGCGCGCATGCTCTCCGCGTCGCCCAGGTCGCCGGCCACGGCCTCGGCGCCCGGCGGCAGATCGGCGTTCTCTACGTCCCGGGTGAGCGCGCGCACCGGCGTTCCGGCGGCGACGAGCTGTTCGACGATCGCGCGGCCGACGGGCGCGGTGGCGGCGGTGACGAGGATCATGGAACGTTACCTTTCCGTGTTCGATTCAGTACTGTCGGTGCTCATACTCTAGGACGTCGCGCCGACATTCTCAGTCCACGATGACGTCCCGACCGCGCCGAGAACGCGGTCTTGGCCCAGTGTGCCCGGGGTAAAGGAACACGTCAGGGCGGCATCCGGTGTTGGGATGCCGCCCCGAGGCGTCGTCGAGCCGCGCTCCAGCGGGGCTCGAGTCCGGGCGCTTTTCAGGCCAGGAGGGTGTCCGCGAAGTTCTTCGCGGGCGCGGTCTCGAAGCGCAGCGCCACGTGGCTCGCGGCGGCGACCACGTCGCGCCAGTGCCGCTCCAGCGGATGCGCTTGGGACAGGCCGTTGGTTCCGGCTGCGCGCACGAGGCCGCCGACCGCGTCGACGAGCAGTTCCGCCGCGAGGGCCGCGTCGCGCTCGTTGCGGGCCAGCAGCGCCGGAGTGCAGTCTGCGCCGTCCGCGGTCGCGGCGTTGCGCTCGATGAGCAGGCGCGCGGCGTCGATGCGGCCGGCCGCGCGCGCCAGCCCTTCGTCGCCCGCCGCCGTGCGGCGGCCGTGCTTGAGCAGGGCCACGGCCGAACCGAGCGCGCCGAGCGCTCCGCCGAGCGCGGGCGCGACGAAGGTCAGCGTGCCTACCGCGCGGAACGAGGTGTTGTGGCACACCGCGTCCGAGGTCTGGTTTGGTCCGGCCAGCACCTGCGTGCGCGGAACCGAGCGGTGTTCGGGCACGAAGGTCTCCGGCACGATGACGCTGTGGCTCGCGGTCGCCCGCATCCCGGTGCTGTCCCAGGTCTCCTCGACCCGGCACGCGGACGCCGGCAGCGCGAAGAACCGCGCGTCCGCGATGCCCTGCGGTCCGGGCGCGCACAGCAGCACCCAGTCACTCCAGGTGATGCCGCTGACGTAGCGCCAGGTTCCGCTGACCAGCCAGCCGCCCTCGGTCTGCGTGGCCGCGCCGGACGGGACCAGGCCGGTCGCGATGACCGCGTCGGGGCCGTCCGCCCAGAGCTCGTCCTGGCCCGCAGCGGGCAGATATGAGGCGAAGCGGCCCGAGTACGCCGAGAGCGAGGCGAACCAGGCGGTCGCGGCGCAGGCCTCGCCTACCGCGGCCACCGCGCGGGTCAGTTCGCTGAAGGTGCCTTCGGTGCCGCCGTAACGGGCCGGTACCAGATGCCGGGCGAATCCGGCCTGGCGTACCGCCGCGGCCACTTCTGGGGACAGCGCGCCGGTGCGGTCGGCCTGCGCAGCGTGCCGGGCCGCGGATTCGGCCACGCCGCGGGCCGCGTCGAGCAGCCCGGTCGCGGGTGGTGCTATTGCAATAGACATAGCTTGCCGCCTCTCGTGCTCGTCTGGCTGGACACGCCCTAGGGCATGTTTTGGAACTTTCGCCTGGGCCGCGGCGCCTGCCACGCACGCTCGCTGCGTTGTCGGATCGTCCGCGTACGCCCGGTACGAGGACGACCCTCCGCCTTGCGATCGCACGCGCCAGACGCCGCGGCCTTCACAGGCGCTAGTTCCAAAACACGCCCTAGGCCGTGGCCCGCTCGAGTTCGTCTGCCGGCGCGGACTCGGACTCGTCGGTCCACTTGTACGGCGAGTACGGGGTGTCCGCGGCGGAGGTCAGGTCGGCGCCGCCGTCCAGGACGATGATCTGGCCGGTGACCCAGGAACTCGCCGGCTCCGCGAGCTTGGTGATCCAGGGGGTGACGTCCTCGACGGTGCCGGTGCGGCCCAGCGGCATGCACGCGGCGTAGTGGGCGAAGATCGCGTCGGTCTGCTCGTCGGTCAGCCCGTTCGCCGCGTACACCTCGGTGCGGACTGCGGACGGCGCCACCGCGTTGACCCGGATGCCCCGGCCGGCCAGCTCCTTCGCCCAGGTGAGGGTGAGGCTGTGCACGCCGGCCTTGCTCGCCGCGTATACGGACGCATACGGTTCCGGCTTGTGCCCGGCGACGCTGGAGACCAGCACGATGCTGCCGCCGGGGGCCTTGATCAGCGGTAGCAGCCGCGTCGTCAGCAGCGCGGTGCCCAAGACGTTGGTCTCCAGCAGCTCGCGGGCCAGCTTCACGTCGATCGCGTCGATCGGCGTCTGCCGGTAGATACCGGCGTTGTGCACTAGGACGTCCAGGACCCCGGAGCGGGCCTGGACGGCGGCGCCGATCGCGTCGGCGCCCTCCTCGGTGACGAGGTCGGCCACGACCGGCACGATCGCCGGGTGCTCGGCGGCGACCTCGTCGAGCCGGTGCGCGCGCCGGCCGGTGATCACCACGGTCGCGGCGCCCTGCTCGGCGAAGGACAGCGCGGTGGCCCGGCCGATGCCGGTGCCCCCGCCGGTGACCACGACGGTCTGCCCCTCGAATGGCTTGGTCGACATGTTCTTTCCTTTCGGTTTCGCAAGGTCGCGCGGCGGAACGCGCCTTAGCTGCGAGCGGTCAGTTGGCCGGCCCAGTAGCGCTCCCGGCTCGAGGTGTCGTGCCGCAGCCTGCGGTGCCGGGTGCGCAGCACGCCGTCCGCGCCGCGCACCAGCACGTCGCGCACCGTGCAGCTGGGCTCGAATGAGACGGTCCCGTCCGGAGCGGTCAGGCTGACCAGCGCGGTGTACGAGACGCGCACCGTGCCGTCGTCGCAGAGCTCGATGATCCGGTTCTCGAACCAGTGCCGGAAGATCGTCTCGCCGTAGCGGGCGGTGTTCGCGCGGGTCGCCTCGACCAGCTGCTCGCGGCCGCGCATGCTCCAGCCGTCCGGAACGTGCTCGAAGACGGCGTCCTCGGTGAAGGTCAGCCCGAACCGCTCGATGTCGAGCTCTTCGAGCAGCGGCATCTGGCGCGCGTAGTACTGCTGGATCTCCACGTACAGTTCCGGGGTCACCGGCCGGATCGCAGGGTCCGCAGACGCCCCGGGCGCTGCGGAGAGCGAAGTGGTGGACACGCTTCCTCCTACTCGGCGTTGGCGGTCGGGGCGAGCCTGCCGGGTGCCACCTGCTCGGTCTGCGGCACGGGGGCCTGCGCCGGGATCGGCCCCACCGAGCCGGCCTTCGGCCGCGCTGCGGACCAACGGCGCATAACCGGCCGCTCCACCAGCTCATACAGGCCCCAGGCGAGGATCAGGCTGACCACGAATGTCCCGATGAGGAATGCGATGGCAGGCAGCGTCGACCAGGCCTTGGGGTAGCCGTACGCACCCAGGCCGAAGGCGCGGTGCCCATAGACGATCACCAGGTGGTGCACCAGGTAGAAGGCGAAGGAGACCTCACCGAGCCGGATCATCACCCTGCTGGAGAACACGGTGCGGCGCCCGGCGGCGTCGGCGGTGGCGGCGGCCGGGATGAGCAGCGCCAGCGGGATCACGGTCGCGGCGGCGTACCGGTACAGGAAGGGCGCGTGCAGCGAGAGGACGTATCCCGCCACCGCGATGACGGTCGCGGGCAACACGCCGAACTGTGGGATCCACTTACCCGCGAGCACGATCCTGGCCAGCAGGATGCCGAGGGTGAATTCCAGCAGCCGCGCGGCCGGGAACGTGTACACGAACCAGATCTGGTGCCACGAGGCCGGGCCCCAGATGAAGTACGGCTTGTCGGCGAACGCCGCCTGGGCGACGGCCGGCAGGACGAACACCGCCGCGACCACGCCCGCGGCCCAGTACCACAGCTGCGTTTCCTTGATCCGCTTGATCAGCACGAGCAGCAGCGGGAAGGAGAGGTAGAAGAACGCCTCGGCCGACAGCGTCCAGCTCACGTCGTTGACGCCGCTCATGTACGAGAACTGCGGTACCCAGGACTGGACGAAGAACAGGTTCGCCACCGCCTGGCCGATCCCGCTCGGCTTGTGGATCGAGGCCAGCAAAATCAGCGCCGCCACATATGTGACCAGGTAGTTCGGCGCGATCTTGAAGAAGCGGCGGCGCCAGAACGAACGGGCCCGGTCCTGCGGCCGGCTGCTCCAGGTCAGCACGAAGCCGCTGAGGATGAAGAAGAACGAGACGCCGACGAAGCCCGCGGTGCGCGCCGCGGTGAGGTAGCCGCTCTGCGTCGAGGGGTTCGCGAAGACGAACTCGATGCTCCCGTGGAAGAAGAAGACCAGCGCTGCCGCGACGAACCGCAGCCCGGTCAGTGAGTCCAGCCTCGGTTTGAGGCCTCTCGTTGCGACGGTAGGCATGGCGGGAAACCCTTCTGGATCCGGCCGGTGCGGTCGCGGGTGCGACGGTCGGCCGGGCGAGGTTCGCAACCGGGGCTCGCACCGCGGCGGAGCGACGGTGGAGCGGCGCTGCGCCGCGGCCGGGATCCCGCGGGGTGTCAGCGGCCGAACAGAGTCCCTATTCGCCTCCGCGTTCGCGGTGCGGCGCCGGCGGTCCGGCGCGACCGGGTCCGGGCGCCCTCGTGCGCGGCTCTAGCGCGGTGGCCGACCGTGACCCCGCGTCCGCCGCGCGGCCTGTCTGAATCTGATCGCGCGCGGACCCGCAACCGGCGAGACTTCAGGAGGCTCACCATGGGGATCACTGCGGCCCCGGAACGGATTTTGCGCACTGCGCACGACGCGCAGCTGCCCTTCCGACTGCACCGCTCGGCGGCCTGCTCGTCCGGAGCGGCCCTCTCCGACGCCGCGGCGATCGAGGCCTGGCTCGCCGAGCGCGGCCGGGTGCACACCTTCGACGTGCGACGCATCCCGTTCGAGGCGCTGGAGGGCTGGTCCTTCGCGCCGGACACCGGAAACCTGGTGCACCGCACCGGCCGCTTCTTCAGCGTCGAGGGCCTGGCGGTCACCTCCTCGGGCGGTCCGCTTCCGCAATGGCACCAGCCGATCATCAACCAGCCGGAGATCGGCATCCTGGGCATCCTGGTCAAGGAGTTCGACGGGGTGCTGCACTTCCTGATGCAGGCCAAGATGGAGCCGGGCAACCCGCGCATGCTCCAGCTGGCCCCGACGGTCCAGGCCACCCGCAGCAACTACATGCGCGTACACCAGGGCAACGCGGTGCGCTACCTCGAATACTTCGCCGCGCCGCGCCGCGGCCGCGTGGTGACCGACGTGCTCCAGTCGGAACACGGCTGGTGGTTTTACCGCAAGCGCAACCGGAACATGATCGTCGAGGCGGACGGCGAGGTGGAGCTGCACGACG
This sequence comes from Actinocrinis sp., assembly GCF_035605935.1. GTDB lineage: Bacteria > Actinomycetota > Actinomycetes > Streptomycetales > Catenulisporaceae > Actinocrinis. Next base: position 20,944 of record NZ_DATNGK010000104.1, read on the forward strand.
ACTTCTGCTGGATGACGCTCGGCCAGATCAACGAGCTGATGAACCAGAAGAACGCGGTGAACATGGACGCGCGCACGGTGCTCTCCTGCCTGCCGCCGGCTGCCAGCGCGCCGCTGGGCCCGGGCGGGTTCCACGACGCGCTGGCCGCCTCGCGCGACCCTCAGGCCGGCGCAGCCGTCGGCACCGTGGAGCTGCTGAGCTGGTTCACCGAGCAGCGCGCCCGGCTGGAGTTCACCGCCAAACAGGTCCCGCTGGCCGGCCTGCCGGGCTGGCGCCGCACCGATGAGGCGATCGTGCGCGAGGACGGCAGGCACTTCCAGGTCGTCGCGGTCGACGTCAAGGCGAGCAGCCGCGAGGTGTCCGGATGGAGCCAGCCGCTGTTCGAGCCGAACGGCCTCGGCATCGCGGCCTTCGTGGTCAAGCGGATCGAGGGCGTCCTGCACGTGCTGGCGCACGCGAAGATCGAGAGCGGCTTCCTGGACACCGTCGAACTCGGCCCGACCGTGCAGTGCCGGCCCGGCAACTACGACGAGAGCGAACAGCCGTTCCTGCTCGACTACGTCCTCGGCGCGGACCCCTCGCGCATCCGGTTCGACACGATTCACTCCGAGGAGGGCGGGCGGTTCCTCAACGCCGAATTCCGGTACCTCATCGTGGAGGCCGACGACTCGCTGCCGGCGCACCTGCCCGAGGAGTACACCTGGGTCACCGCCTGGCAGCTGGGCGACCTGCTGCTGCACGGCCACTATGTCAGCGTTCAGGCACGCAGCCTGGTGGCCTGCCTGAACGCGGTCCGGTGACGCGGTGTCGCCGGACCGCGGGCCGGTCCGGCTCGGCGTCATCGGGTGCGCGGACATCGCGGTGCGGCGCGTGCTGCCCGCCGCGCGGGAGCAGGCCGGGCTGCGCCTCGTCGCGGTGTCGGCTCGCGATCCGCGCCGGGCGGCGCAGATAGCCGGCGCCTTCGGCTGCGCGGCGGAGCCCGATTACCAGCGGCTGCTGGAGCGCACCGACATCGAGGCCGTCTACATCCCGCTGCCGGTCGCGCTGCACGCGCCGTGGGCGCTGGCCGCGCTGCGCCACGGCAAGCACGTGCTCGTGGAGAAGCCGCTGAGCACGCGCGCCGATCTGGCCGAGAGCGTCGCCGGGTACGCCGAGGAGCGCGGCCTGGTGCTGATGGAGAACTTCATGTTCGCGCACCACGGCCGCAACCACACCGCCCGGCGGCTGCTCGGGCGCGGCGCCATCGGGCCGCTGCGCGCCTTCAGCGCGGCGTTCGCGGTGCCGCCGCGCCCGGACGGCGACATCCGGCTGCGGCCCGACCTCGGCGGCGGGTCGCTTTTCGACATCGGGGTCTATCCGCTGCGCGCCGCGCAGTTCTTCCTCGGCCCGCGGCTCGAAGTGGTCGGCGCGCACCTCGACCCCGGCGAATCAGGGGTCGATCTCGGCGGCGCGGTGCTGCTGCGCTCGCCGCAGGGGATCACCGCGCAGCTGACGTTCGGCATGCGGCACGCCTATCAGTCCCGCTACGAGCTGTGGGGCGCCGACGGCCGGATCACGGCGGACCGGGCGTTCACCCCGCCACCGGACGTGCCGGCGGCGCTGCGGGTCGAGAGCGGGCAGGGCGCGCGCGACGTGCTCTCGCCGGCGCAGGATCAGAGCTCGAATACGCTGCGGCACTTTGCCCGCGCGGTGCGCGCGGCCGGCCGCCGCGAATTCGCGAGCGCCGGACGCATGGCGTCGCTGCGGCAGGCCGTCGAGCTGGCCCGCCTGGTCGACGAGGTGTTCGCCCGGGCCGGGGTGCCGCCAGGCGACGCCCGCAGCCCCCTTGCTCCCGGCCCGGTGCCGCAGCCCCGGTCAAGCCCGAAGAACCGAGTTCCTGGAGGACCGCGATGACTCTGACCGACACCCTGACCGCCACGCTGACCGACGAGAAGGAAGCCGTCCTGGAGCTGGTGCGAAAGTACCACCAGGCGAAGAATCCGCCCCGGGGCTTCGAGCCGGGGGTGACCGAGATCTGGCCTTCGGGGGCGACGCTGTTCGAGGAGGACCGGGTGGCGCTGGTGGAGGCCGCGCTGGACATGCGGATCGCCGCCGGGCACTCCTCGCGCAAGTTCGAGTCCGCATTCGCGCGCAAGCTCGGCCTGCGCAAGGCGCACCTGACCAATTCGGGCTCCTCGGCGAACCTGCTCGCGCTCTCCGCGCTGACCTCGCCGCAGCTCGGTGATCTGCGGCTGCGCCCGGGCGACGAGGTGATCACCGCCGCGGCCGGCTTTCCCACCACGGTCAACCCGATCCTGCAGAACGGCCTGGTGCCGGTCTTCGTCGATGTCGAACTCGGCACCTACAACGCCACCGCCGAGCGGGTGGCCGCCGCGATCGGCCCGAAGACCAAGGCGATCATGATCGCGCACGCGCTGGGCAACCCGTTCGAGGTCGCCGAGATCGCCGAGCTGGCCGAGCGGCACCACCTGTTCCTCATCGAGGACAACTGCGACGCGGTCGGCTCCACCTACGGTGGCAGGCTCACCGGCACCTTCGGCGACCTGACGACGGTCAGCTTCTACCCGGCCCACCATTTGACGATGGGGGAGGGCGGCTGCGTGCTGACCGCGAACCTCGCCCTGGCCCGCATCGTCGAGTCGATGCGCGACTGGGGCCGGGACTGCTGGTGCGAGCCCGGCGAGAACAACAAGTGCCTCAAGCGGTTTCAGTACCAGATGGGCGACCTGCCGCACGGGTACGACCACAAGTACATCTTCTCGCACGTCGGATACAACCTGAAGGCCACCGACCTGCAGGCAGCGCTGGGGCTGAGCCAGCTGGCCAGGCTGGACGAGTTCTGCGCGGCCCGGCGGGCCAACTGGCGGCGGCTGCGCGGCGCGCTCGACGGTGTACCCGGTCTGTTGCTGCCTGAGGCGACCGCGAACAGCGACCCGAGCTGGTTCGGCTTCGCCATCACCGTGCGGCCCGACGCCGGCTACAGCCGCGCCGAGCTGGTGAACTTCCTGGAGGACCGCAAGATCGGCACGCGCAGGCTGTTCGCCGGCAACCTCACCCGGCATCCCGCGTACACCGACCGGGACTACCGGGTGGTCGGTGAGCTGACCAACAGCGACATCATCACCGAGCACACCTTCTGGATCGGCGTGTACCCGGCGCTGACCGCCGAGCAGCTCGACTATGTGGCGCTGAGCATCCGTGAGTTCGCCGAGGGGCGTCACTGACGCGGGGCGGGACGCGGCCGCCTCGGAAACTAAGTGGCCTGTCACGCAGGAAGGTCCGCCGGTAGCCAGCCGGCGGACCTTCCTGCGTTCGGGGCGGCAGTTCGCAGCGATCGACTTGCGGGGCCGTCAGCTGTCAGACCGTCAGCTTGAGCACCACGTTGCCGCTGTACTCGCGGTCCAGCAGGCCCTTGAGCGCCTTGGGCGCGAACTCCACGCCGCCCTCAAGCGCCGTGTGCGAGTACTTGAACGTGCCCTGGTTCAGCCACTTCGCGAAGTGCTCGTTCCAGATCGCGATCTGTTCGGGCAGGTGGAAGCAGGCGAACGGACGGTAGGTCAGCTGCTTGCCGATCGACGCCATCAGGTCCAGCCGCGGCAGGTCCGCGCGGTCCCGGCCCAGCTGCTCGGTCATCGCCCCGCACAGCGCGAACCTGGCGCCCGCAGCGGCGGCCTGCACCGCGGCCTCGAACTGCTCGCCGCCGACGTTGTCGAAGACCACGTTGAGGCCGTCCGGTGCCAGCTCGCGCAGCCGGTCGAGCACTGGTCCGTCGTGGTAGTCGAAGGCCGCGTCGAAGCCCAGCTCGCCGACCAGGTAGTCGATCTTAGCCTTGGAACCGGTGCTGCCGATGACCTTCGCCGCGCCCCGGTGCTTGGCGATCTGCCCGGCCAGCGAGCCGACGCCGCTGGTGGCGCCGGACACGAAGACCACATCGCCCTCGCCGGCGCCGGCCATGTCCACGATGCCGCGCCAGGCCGTCGGGCCGTTGGCCAGGAAGTACTGCGGCGCGGGCAGTTGCGCGCGGTCCCGCTTGGCCAGCGCCTGCGCGGGCAGCACCACGTGCTCGCGCCAGCCGAGGAAGTGCTCGACGAAGTCGCCCGGCGCGAACTGCGGGCTGTTCGAGCGCAGTACCGTGCCGACGGTGCGGCCGGTCAGCGGGGCGCCGATCTCGAAGCGCGGCACCGGGATCTTGCAGTCCTCGTTCATCAGGTCGCGGTACGCGGTCGCCATGAGCATCCACTCGTTACGGACCACCACCTCGCCCTCGCCGGGCTCGCGCAGCGGGACTTGCACGACTGCCAGGTTCTCCGGCCGGAAGTCCCCGTCGGGTCGGGACGCCAGCTGCACCTCCCGCGTCGTGGCGGGTATCGATTCCGCTGTCATGGCTGAGTCTCCTCGTGCGTCCGGGTTGCGGATGGCCGATCGCAGCATCCCGGCGCGGGCTCGAACCGGACTCGCCGCCCGGTGGAAGCAGGCCGCGCAGGGCCGGTCGCGCGGCGTAACCTGGTCGGCACGCCCGGCAGCCGACGCGCCGCGGCGCGGACGGCGGGAGAGAGGAACTCAGGACCATGGCACGCAGTTCGGCATCGCGCGAGGCGTCGCAGTCGGCCGGCGTCACGGCGTCGGGGGCGATTTCGGGGGAGACGCTGAGCACCCGCGCGCTGAACCGCGCCACGCTCGCTCGGCAGCACTTGCTGGAGCGCGCCGAGCACGACGCGGAGCGGATGGTCGCCCGGCTCGTCGGCCTTCAGTCGCAGCTGCCGAGCCCGCCGTATATCGGGGTGTGGACCCGGTCCACGGATTTCAAGCTCGACGAGCTGACCCGGCTGCTGTTCGACCGCGTCATCGTGCGTTCGACCATGATGCGCTACACCCAGCATCTGATCGGCGCGCAGGACTACCTGTGGCTGCGCCCGACACTCCAACCGATGCTCGACCGTGCGCAGCAGAGCTTCTTCGGCCGGCACACCAAGGACATGGACATCGCCGAACTCGCCAACTATGGCAGGGATCTGATTCGTGGCAGGCAACTGACGTTGGTCGAGTTGCGCAAGCTGCTGGCTGAGCGCTGGCCGGACCGCAACCCGACCGCTCTCGGCTACTCGGTGCAGTACATGGTGCCGATGGTGCACGTGCCGCCGTGCGGTACCTGGGGCAAGGGCGGCGCGGTGACGCTGACGCTGGCCGAGGATTGGCTCGGGCGGCCGCTGGGGGAGCCTGACCAGGCGCAGATGGTGCGCAGGTACCTGGCCGCTTTTGGGCCGGCGTCGGTCAAGGATGTGCAAGCATGGTCGGCGCTGCGCGGCCTTGCCGGCGCCGTGGAGCAGTTGCGGCCGCGACTCGCGGTCTTCCGGGACGAGCGCGGCGAGGAGCTATTCGACCTGCCGGACGCGCCGCGCCCTGACCCGCAGACCCCGGCCCCGCCGCGATTCCTGCCCGACTACGACAACCTGATCGTCGCGCACGCGGACCGAAGCCGGGTGATCACCGAGGAGCAGCGCAAGGTGGTCAGTTCGGGCGTCGGCGGCAAGACCCGTACCCGGCCGGGCCAGCACGGCGCCGTGGCCGCGACGCTGCTGGTCGATGGTGTGGTCAGGGCGACGTGGAAGGTGGAGCGGGCCAAGAAGGACGCGACGCTGGTCGTCGAACCCTTCTCGCCGCTGTCGAAGGCCGAGCAGGCCGAGGTGGCGCAGGAGGGGGAGCGGCTGCTCGCCTTCGCGGCGGGGGATGCCGTGGGCCACGGCGTCGAGTTCATCTGACGGGTTATCCAGTTGAGCGGACCAAACGGATCGGCCCGATCCGAGCGCCGCTCGACTCGGGCGCGAGCGGCGGGGATCACCATCGGTTAGGCCGCGTATTGCCGCGCCGGAACGAGGAGGGCCACCGATGACGAACCAGACGATCGACACGACCACCCCGGTCGGCACCTGGACCGCGAGCTCCACCATCGCCGGGGAGGCAAGTCCCTATCGCACCAGGTTCGACTTCAACCCCGACCACACGCTGACCGCCTACGGTCCGCCCGGACCCGACGGCGAGCCGGCGTTCATGGGCACAGGACACTGGTTCACCCGCCCGGACGGCACCTTCGTCCACCATGTCACGCACCCGGTCCCGGACGGGAATGGCGGCCAGATCGGCGCGGTCTACGCAATCCAGTCAGGCTCCGTCAGCGGCGACCGGCTGGAATCCGCCGGCTCCGCCGTCATGCACACGGCAGGTGGCGGCGTCGCGGACCCGGTCGAGGTGACCCTGAGCGCCGAGCGCGTGTAGCCGCCCCGACTCGCAGGGCGTTGCATCGCAACCACAGGCACCGCACAAACACAGGCACCGCAAACGCTGACGGGCCCCGGCCGCTTCCACGGCCGGGGCCCGCGTTCATGGGCGAAGACGCTCGGCTCAAGCGAGCGCCGGAGCCAACGAGCCGGCGTGCTCCGCGACGATCTGCTCGATGCGCGGCACGAGCTGCGCCGGCGAGGGCAGGGTGGCCACCTCGTCGCGTAGCGCCTGCGCGCGCTCGCGGTGCCGCGGGTTCTCCAGCAGCGCCCGGCAGGCTTCGAGCACCGCACCGGTCTCCAGGTGCTCGGAGACCAGCTGGATGGCGGCGCCGTCGGTGTGCAGTCGGCGCGCGGTATCGGTCTGCTCCGCGTTGCGGGAGATGAGTACCTCCGGCAGTCCGGCGAGCAGGCAGGCCATCGTCGTTCCCGCACCGACGTGATGCACCGCCAGATCACACGCGGGCAGCACCGCGGTCAGCGGCAGCCAGCCCGCCGCGATGACGGCCTCCGGCAGCGGCCGCAGTTGCTCGACTACCGAGTCCGCGGCCGCGACCACGATGTCGAGACCCAGCGTCGGCAGCGTGCGCAGCAGATCCTGGAACAGCGGCAGGCCGCCGGCGATGTTCCGGTTCACCCCGACGAACTCGGGTTCCACCGTGCCCAGTGTCAGCAGCAACCGTGGCCGGCGCTTCGGTTCCATCACCCAGTCGGGCACGGTGCCGGGCTTGTCGTAGGCGACATAGCGCATCGCGATGCCTGGCTTCGCGTCGTCGCGGCGCAGCGTCGGCGGGCAGTTGTCCAACACCGCCGCCGGGCCCGGCAACCCGGAGAAGCCGTAACGGCTCAGTTCGGGTCCGAACTCGTCGACACCCCACTCGTCGCACACCGCCCGGTAGCCCATGCCGATTCCGTGCTCGATCCACGGGATGCCGTTGATCTCGGCGGCCACCGCGGCGGCGTAGGCGTGCGGCTCGGCGATCACCACGTCGGGGCGCCACTGCCTGGTTACCCGCAGCAGACCGTCGAGCACCCGGCCGGCGAGCCGGCCGAACCCGCGCCCGATCTGCTCCAGCTGCGCGTCCTCGTCGCTCGCCTGCACGAGCGGGCGGCCCTCCCGGTCGTGCAGCATGAACTCGCGCATGTGCATCGGGCCGTAGATCGGGGTGAACGGCAGACCGGAGCCGTTGACCATGCCCGCCATCGGCTCCGGGCCGGCGACCAGGACCTCGTGGCCGGCCGACCGCAGCGCCCACGCGAGCGGAACGAGCGGGTTGTAGAGCCCGTATGCCGGGCCGGTGTTGACAAGTATCCTCATGGCCGCAGAGTACGAATCCGGTCTTCAGGAGCACTTGACACCGGGTGGACCGGCTACGCCGCGGTCCGTCATCCGCGGCTGCGGACACACTACGGCAGCCTTCTGATACCAGAAGGCTGCCGTGGAGCGATGGTGGGGACGCCCTCTCAGAGGGTGGTGACCACCTCGTCGTAGTCCAGGCGCGGGTTGCGGTCCCAGAAGGCGCCCTCGCCCGGCTTGCCGATGTTGACCACGATCAGCGCCCGGTGGCGGCCGTCGCCGAAGAACTCCTTGTTCACCGCGTCCTCGTCGAACCCGCCCTGCGGCCCGGCCGCCAGGCCCGCGGCCCTGATGCCGAGCAGGAAGTAGCCGGCCTGCAGCAGCGCGTTCTGAATCGCCGAATCCTCGCGCAGCTTGTCGTCGCCGTCGAAGAAGCCCTTGGCGATCGGGAACTGCGGGAAGACCCGCGGCAGCTTCTCGTGGAACCGCATGTCGGCCGCCAGGATCGCGACCAGCGGCGCCGCCTTGGTCTTGGCCTGGTTCGGCTCGATCATGTGCTGCACCAGCCGGTCGCGCGCCTCCTCGGAACGGATCAGCACCACGCGCAGCGGCTGCTGGTTCATCGAGGTCGGGCCCCACTTGACCAGGTCGTAGATCGCCTGCACGGTCGCATCGGACACCGGCTCGTCACTGAACGAGTAGGCGGTGTGCGCGCCGCGGAACAGCAGCTCCTGGGCGTGCGCGTCGAGCGCGAGGGTGTTGGGCATCAGATGGCCTTTCTCTGCGAGTGCTTTCGTCGTTGGCCCGGTGCCGGCGGCGGTCGGCCGCTACCACAGCACCGGGAGCTTGCTCGGACCGCGCTGTAGCGCGCCCACGCGCCAGGGCACCTGCTCGGCCGGCACCGCGAGACGCAGCTGCGGGAACCGGCGCAGCAGCGCGGAGGTGGCGATTTCGAGCTCTGCTTTCGCCAGCTGCGTGCCGAGGCAGCGGTGCACGCCGTATCCCATGGCCAGATGCGGGTTGTCGGCGCGCTCGAAGTCGAGCCGTGCGGCGTTCTGGAACACCGACTCGTCCCGGTTGGCCGACATCATCGACGGCAGGACGGCCTCGCCCGCACGTACCAGGGTGCCGCCGAGTTCGATGTCCTCCGTGGCCACGCGCGGGTAGGACGAACCGGCGAACAGCGGGATGAACCGCATCAGCTCGTCGACCGCCTGCGGCAGCAGCTCGGGCCGCTCGCGCAGGCTGGCCAGGTGCTCGGGATGGGTCAGCAACAGATAGATGACGTTGCCGATCTGGTTCGCGGTGGTCTCGTGCCCGGCCACCAAGACGCCGACGCCGAGACCGACCATCTCGTCCTCGGTCAGCCGGTCCTCGGCATCCCGCGCCGAGACCAGGGTGCTGATAAGGTCCTCGCCCGGCTCCCTGCGGCGGCGGTCCACCAGTTCGGCCAGGAAGCCGCGCAGCCCGGCCACCGCCTGGCCGACCTCGGCCGGGGTGCGCCCCGAGGAGCGGGTGGAGAGCGCGACGTCGGACCAGATCTGGAATTGCTTGCGCTCGTGCTGCGGTACGCCGAGCAGTTCGCAGATGGTGTTCACCGGGATCGGCCAGGCGTACTGCTCGACCAGGTCCGCCGGCGCGCCGTCGCGTTCGATCTCGTCGAGCAGCCCGTCGACGAGCTGCTGGATCCACGGACGCAGCCGCTCGATCCCGCGCATCGTGAACGCTTTGGCCACGACCCTGCGCAACCGGGTGTGCTCCGGCGGGTCCATCGCGACCATCGTGTCCGGCCGCTGGCCGATCGCCATGTGCCGCGGCTCGTCCGGGCCGACCGCGCGGGCGCGGCTGAACCTCGGGTCGCCGAGCACGGTCTTGACGTCCTGGTACCGGGTGGCGAGCCAGGCCCACCCGCCGTGCGGGGGCTGGACCCGGATCAGACCGGGCGAGTCGCGCAGCTGTTCATAGACGGGATCGAGGGTGAGCCGATCCGGATCACTGAAAGGGTAGGGCCGGGGCTGCGCTTCGGTGTTCATAGGCTCCTCCTCCGCGCCGGCGCCGACCGCGCCGGCCGCCGCGAAGGTAGCTGCGGGTCCTCGAGCGGCGCTCGACGCGGCGGCGTGCCGTGATCGGCCCTGCTCTTGCTCCCGCGACTTCGCTGCGTCGCCGTTTCGCGCGCCGTGTTAGAGCTCTCGCGTTCGAGCTCTGGGGTTCGAGCTCCGGAGTTCGAGTCCGGCTGCATCGCGGGTCCAGCGGCCGCCGCCATGGTGAGACGGATCACGGCGGACCGACGGATACGGAAGAGGCGGTTATGGGCGCGGTGGAGACGTCCGAGACGGACTGCGTCGTCGTGGGCGGCGGTCCGGGCGGCATGATGCTGGCCTATCTGCTGGCCAGGAACGGCGTCCGGGTGACCTTGCTGGAAGGAGCCGGCGACTTCGAACGCGAATTTCGCGGGGACACGCTCAGCCCGGCGGTCCTCGACCTGCTTGGCGCGCTGGGCTTGGCCGACGCGGTGCTCGAACTGCCCCACGCGAAGGCGACCGGCCTGACCTGGCACGCCCGGGGCAGGGACTACAAGCTGCTCGACTACGGTGCGGCGAGCCGCGATCACCCCTTCATGGCGATACTCTCCCAGTCGCGGTTCCTGGAGTTCCTGGCGACGCGGGCCGGGCGGTTCGCCGGCTTCGAACTACGCTTCAGCGCCCGGGTCAACCGTCTGCTCAGATCGGACGACGGCCGGGTTTGCGGCGTCGGCTATCGCGCCGGGGGCATCGAGCACGAGGTGCGCGCGCCGCTGGTGGTGGGCGCGGACGGCCGCTTCTCGGTGCTGCGCCGGCTGGCCGAGATCCCGTCGCGCGAGTGCGGCGTCGGCAACGACCTGCTCTGGTTGCGCGTTCCGCGGTACAAGGACAGCGATCCGTGGCTGTGCGGCTTCGACCTGTTCTCCGACGAACGCGGCCTGGGCTCCGCGCTCAACCACGACACCCACTGGCAGATCGGCTACGCCATCCCGGTCGGCAGCGTCGAGCAGGCGCGCGCCCGCGGTGTGGAACCCATCAAGGCATTCATTCACAACACGCTGCCGTGGCTGGACGAGCGCGCCGCCGAGCTGACCGATTTCGACCAGCTCAAGCTGCTGAGCATCCGGATCACCATGCTGGAGCGGTGGTGGCTGCCCGGCCTGCTGCTGATCGGTGACGCGGCGCACGTCATCTCGCCGGTCGGCGGATATGGGATCGGACTGGCCGTCGCCGACGCGGTCGAGGCTTCGAACGTGCTGCATCCGATCCTGGCCGGCCGGCACGCCGATCCGTCGCAGGACGCTGATGGCGCACGCGCGCTGGACGAGGCGTGCGCGCTCATCGAGGCCCGCCGCCGCCCGGTGGTCGAGGACCGCCAGCGCTTCCAGGAACGGCTCGAAGCCCGAAACGCCCGCGCCCGGGCGAAGGGGATGAAGGCCGCGATGGCCGCGGTAGCCAAGGGTAAGCAGCCCAAAGGCGGCGGACCGCGGCCCATCCGCGTCGAACGTCTTCAGGGCGCACTGCCGGTGCTGCGCCGCCGGGTCGGCACCCGCGCCACCAAGGCGATCAGGATGCCGCGCCCGATCCTGGTCGCCGCCCCGGAATCCGTACGGCCCGTGAATCAGGCCTCTGCCGCAGACGTGGCGGCCTGAACACGCCGGGTGCTGCGCGTCGGCCAACGCGCAGCACCCGGCATCGGGAGCGCTGGATCAGGCTGCTGAGGCGGCCGTCCAGCGCTCCTGCGTGTTTTCGTTCGCGATACGGCCGTCGACGAGGCGCTCCGCGAGCGCGTTCAGTCCGGCGGCGTCGGTATCGACGCTCGGGCACGCGGATACGCAGACGAGGGTGTCGGCCCCGCCGCCGCGCCGCCGCAGCAGGCCGCCAAGCGACGGCCTCGGCCCCACCTCGACGATCACGGCTGAACGCAGGTCGGCCGTTAGGCGCTCGGCCGCGCGGGCGAACAGGATCGGCGCGGTCACGTGCTCCGCCCAGTACTGAGCGTCCAGCGCTTCGCCGCGCATGGCACCGCCGCGCACGGTCGAGTAGAACGCCAGGCTCGGCGCGCCGAGGGAAACCCGACTCAGAACCCTGTGGTACCGCCCGAGCACCGGCTGCATCAACGCGCAGTGGAACGCGTGCGGCACGGCCAGCGGCAAGGTCGCGACACGCTGGCGCCGCAACGCCGCGCCGACCCGCCCGAGCGCTGCGGGCTCGCCGGACAGCACGAGATCCCGCGGGCCGTTGAACGCGCTCACGGTCACGGCCGGCTCCCGCGCCAGCGCGTCGCTGAGCGGCCCGTCCAGCAGCCCGCCGGGTCCGCGCGCCCCCACGCGCACCGCGAGCATGCCGCCGGGCGGAAGGAAGTGCATGAACGCGCCGCGCGTCGCGACGAGCAGCGCGGCGTCATCAAGGCTCAGCGCGCCGGCGATCACCGCCGCGGCCAGCTCGCCGACGCCCTGGCCCAGCACGGCGGCCGGGCGTACGCCGCTCTCGATCAGGGTGGTGGCCAAGGCGTATTCGACCGCGAACAGTGCGGGCTGAGCGAAGCCGGTCTGCCAGATGCGCGCGTCCCCGCCCACCACCAGGTCGATGATCGACGAGCTCGTATATGGGCCAAGTGCCTCGGCCGCCGCCTCCAGATGCGCGCGGTATCGGACGTGACCGAGGTACAGCCGAGCCGTCATGCCGGGGAACTGTGATCCCTGACCGGGGAACGCGAGAACCGTCGCAGCGGTCCCAGTTACGACACCGGCGCCGGTGCTGTCCCCGGTCCTGGCACCAACTCCGGCGCCCGGTGCGGAGCCCGGGCGGGTGGCGCGACGGCCGCTCATCCCGCAGCCCCGGAACTGGCGCCCGTGCGCTGCGCCCGTGGCTCACCGCGCCGCCGGTCGAGAGCGGGCGGCGCGCCGGCCGGACCGCAGGCGAGCACGTAGTCGGCGGCGTCGTTCAGCGCGAGCAGCGCCGCCGCCGCGAGGTCGCGTCCGACGCCGACGGTGCGCCAGGCGCGTGCGCCCAACCCGAACCGGATCAGCACCCTGGTCGCCGGCTGTCCGTCGTCGTCCGTCGTGATCGGCCGCGACTCGTGGTCGAGGAGTTCGAGCGCCTCTATACCGGGCACGACCGGGGTCAGCGCCGCGCACAACGCCTGGAACAGGGCCCTGACAGGCTCGTCGGCGACTCCGCTGGTGGTCACCGTGCGCCCATCCCGGTCGACCCGCAGCACCGCGCGGGTCGAGGTCGCGGACCGGTCCCAGGAGCCGGAGGTGGACAGCCACCAGGCGCTGATGTCGAACACGCGGGGCATCGGTTGATCGGCCAGGTGCTCTCGCAGCAGCAATTCGAAGGACGCGTCCGCGGACTCCACGGCGTACCCGAGCCGGCCGAGCTCCTTGATCCGCAGCATCGCCCGGTTGACTCGCTCATCGGACGCGCGCACGGTGTAGCCGAGCTCGCGGGCCTTGAGCTCGATCGAGGAGCGGCCGCCGAGATCGGAGACCAGCACCCGGCTGCGGTTGCCGAACCGCTCCGGTTCAATATGCTGATAAAGGCTTGGATCGAGCCGGACCGCCGAGGCGTGCAGCCCGCCCTTGTGCGCGAAAGCCGACGCGCCAACATACGGAGCCGAGGAGAGCACCGGGGCCGCGGCCAGTTCGCCGATTTCGTGCGCGGTGCGCGCCATACCGGCCAGCTGCGCGGGGGAGAGCAGCTCGTGCCCCTCCTTGACCACCAGGTTCGCCACGACGCTGAACAAGTTCGCGTTGCCGCAGCGCTCGCCGTATCCGTTTGCGGTGCCCTGCACCTGCCCGGCACCCGCGCCGATCGCGAGCAGCGAATTGGCGACCGCGCAACCGGCGTCGTCATGGCAGTGGATGCCGACAGCAAGGCCGCGTTCCGTCGCGACGGCGACGATCTCGGCCAGCTGCGTCGGCAGCGTGCCGCCGTTGGTGTCGCAGAGCACTACCTTCTCCGCTCCGGCATCGATCGCAGCCTCGGCGACGGCGAGCGCATAAGCGCGATTGGCCCGGTACCCGTCGAAGAAGTGCTCGGCGTCCACGAAGACCCTGCGGCCCTGCGCGATCAGTTGACGCACCGAGTCGCGGATCATCCGCAGGTTCTCGGCCAGCGTCGTGCGCAGCGCGATCTCGACATGCCGGTCGTGGCTCTTGGCCACCAGGGTCACCACGGGTGTCCGAGCGTCGAGCAGCGCGCGGATCTGCGGATCGTTACCAGCGTCGCCCTCTGGTCGCCGGGTCGCGCCGAAGGCGGCGAGCTGAGCGTGCGCGAGCGTCAGCTCCCGTTCGGCGCGCTGGAAGAAATCCGTGTCCAGGGGAACGGCGCCGGGCCAGCCGGCCTCGATGAAGTCCACCCCGAACGCGTCGAGCCGGCGGGCGACGGCCAGCTTGTCCGCGACGGTCAGCGCCAGGCCTTCCTGCTGTACCCCGTCGCGCAGGGTCGTGTCATAGATCTGCACCGCTCGGCGGTTGTTCGCGGCCATCTCTCTCCTCCGTGTCACGGCACGTGCTGTGCGGCCGCCGCGGCGCGGGACGGGTCGTCCAGGAAGCGCGGCGCCGCGGCCGGCAGTCGTAAACCCGCCTCGTCGCGGTAGGTGCCTCGGGCGCGATGGTGCGGGTGCTCGGCCGCCTCGGCGAGGCTGAGCACCGGGGTGACGCAGGCTTCGGTGCCGTCGAACCGGCCGGCCCATGAATCCCGGTCCGCCGTGGCGAAGCGCAGTGCGAACTGGCGGCGCAGCGCGGGCCACTGGGCCGGGTCGTCGCGGTCGGGCAGCTGCTCGGGATCGAGCCCGAGCCCGCGCACGAACTGCCGATAGAACCGTTCCTCCAGCGCGCCCACCGCGACGTGGCGGCCGTCCGCGCAGGTGTACACGGTGTAGAAAGGGGCGCCGCCGTCGAGCAGATTGCGCCCGCGCCCGCGGCTCCACAGCCCGGCGCCTTCCATCGCGGCGAGCATCGTGAGCAGGCTGGCGGTGCCGTCCACGATCGCGGCGTCGATCACCCGGCCGATCCCGGTGGTGCGCTGCTCGAGCACCGCGGCCAGCACGCCGACCGCGAGCGGCAGCGCCCCGCCGGCGAAGTCCCCGACCAGGTTCAGCGGCACCACCGGATCGCCGCCCTCAGGGCCGATCGCGTCGAGCGCCCCGGACAGTGCCAGGAAGTTGATGTCGTGGCCCGGGGCGTGAGCCAGCGGGCCGTCCTGCCCCCAGCCGGTCATCCGTCCGTAGACCAGCCCCGGATTGCGCTCATGACACGCGCGCGGGCCGAAGCCGAGCCGCTCGGCCACCCCGGGCCGGAAGCCTTCGAGCAGCACATCGCTGTCCTCGACGAGGCTCAGCAGCCGGGCCAGTGCGTCCGGCTGCTTCAGGTCCAGAGCCACCCGGCGCCGGCCCCGGTCAATGCCGCGGTGCCAAGCGGCGAACGGCTGCTCGCCGTCCGCCCGGTCGATCCGCACCACTTCGGCGCCGAGGTCCGCCAGCAGCATCGCCGCGTAGGGAACGGGACCGATCGCGGCGAGTTCCAGGACGCGCAATCCGTGCAGCGGGCTCATGTCCGGAGTGTGGGATGCCCGGCTCGACTCCCGCTGGAGGACGCCGCGCCGCGCCCGCGCGGGAAGGCCCGCTCCACCGGTGCTAGAGGCCGCTTCAGGACACTGCCCCGACCAGGACCGCGGCTCGTGAGGAAGGACTTGAACATGACGACGACGCAGCTGGTGGGCGAGGTCCCGGCGCGTTACCGCCGACAGGCCCTGCGGTGGTCGGTGGCCGACGGCGCCGGCGGTGACAGCGGTCTGCAGCAGACCGAGGTCGAGGTACCGCTTGACTACACAGACCCGCAAGGCGAGAGCATCAGGATCGTCGTCGGGCGCATACCGGCGCTCGATCCGGCGCGGCGGCGCGGCACGCTCGTCGCGCTCAACGGCGGTCCCGGCGGCAACCAGGGGCTCGGCCGTTTCAGCCCGCTGCGATACGCGGGCACCCCGGTGCACCAGGTGTACGACCTGGTCGGCTTCGATCCGCGCGGCTGGGGCCTGTCGGCGCCGCTGCTGCGGGAACTGGTCGCGGCCAAGGCGCCGTGGTCCTCCCGGCCGGCGGACGAGGACTTCGCACAGATAGCGCTCGACATGAAGGCGACCGAGGAGGGCGCGGCGCGGGCCGGCGGGCAGCTCAGGGCCCATATCACCACCCGCAACATCGCGCGCGACCTCGATCTGATCCGCGAGGCGCTGGGCGAGGAGAAGATCAGCTACCTGGGATACGCCTTCGGCAGCTATCTCGGCTCGGTCTACGGCAGCATGTTCGGCACCCGGCTGGATCGGCACGTCTTCGACTCCTGCGTTGATCCGGCGGCCATCTGGCGGGCGCAGTACACCACGCAGGCGATCGCGATCCGGCGCAACGTCGACGCCTGGGCCGCCTGGGCCGGCGAGCGCGACGGCGTGTTCGCGCTCGGCTCGGACGCCGCGGCGGTCATCACGACCGTCGAGCGGGTCGCCGCGGCGCTGGCGGTCAAGCCGGTGGGCGGAGTCGATCGCACCGCCTTCGACGGGGCGGTCGGCAACGGCGCGACGCACCGGCCGCTGTGGGATCAGCTCGCGTATACCGTCGCCGCGCTGCGAGACGCGAACCCCGCCGGCGCCGCGACCGCCTGGCTGTTCGCCGCGCCAGACGGCGACCAGCCGAAGCCGGGTGACACGCACGCGCCGGGCGTCGTCGAGGCCATCACCTGCGAGGGCGACTGGTCTGAGGACCTTGAGTTGTACTTCCGGGACATGCGCGAATACCGCGATCGCTACCCCTACGGCTACGGCGTCTCGCGGGTGCAACCGTGGGTGGCGACGTTCCGCGCAGACAAGCCGCGTGAGCCGCTGACCGAGCTGCGCCGCGCGCATTACGCCCCGGGCCTGATCGTGCACGCCGAGGGCAACACCAACCTGAACTATCCCGGCGGCCGGGACATGGCCGCGCACCTCGGCGACCGCCTGATCACCATCGCCGACGACGGCTCCAACGAGGTTTTCGGCGTGCGCGGCAACGCGCAGGTCGAGTCGCTGGTGGCCGCGTACCTCGTCGACGGGGTACTGCCGGAAGCCGACGTGGTCGTGCCCGGCACGCCGCGGCCCGACATTCCGGCCGGCGCCCGGGCCGAGCGCCCCGCGGCTCCGGACGCCGAAGCGGTCAAGCGCTACCTCACCCGCTATCGCGCGGCCACCGATCCGCGTAGCGGCGCGGCTGACGACCCCTCCGCATCCGCTTGAACCGCGGCGGAATTCCGATCCCGGCGCGCCGCAGCCTGCGGCGCCCGGGGCGGAAGAGTCACGATATGCCCGATTGTTCGCCCGACCGGCCGCGGCGTGCTCACTCGGACGGCAACGGGTGTTCGAGGAGCCTTCGAGAATACGGACACATACTCCGA
The DNA here is from genome assembly GCF_035605935.1 of Actinocrinis sp. Lineage (GTDB taxonomy): Bacteria > Actinomycetota > Actinomycetes > Streptomycetales > Catenulisporaceae > Actinocrinis. The sequence goes on from NZ_DATNGK010000104.1 coordinate 37,964, forward strand.
ACTATGAGGCCCGACGGCCTCGGCGCCGCACACACGGGACATTCGCCGCCCGGCGCCGGAGCAGGGCCCACCGACGGGACAGGGGGACGGAGATGACCGGACACCGAAGCTTCACCGAGCTGGTGCGGCGGCACGCCGCGAACCGGCCCAGCCGAGACGCGCTCGTCGTGGTGGACGAGACCGGCGGGATCCGGCGGATCGGTTACGCGCGGCTGGACCGCGAGTCGCGAACCCTCGCCGCGTGGCTGCACATCCACGGCGCGACGGGCGAACGCGTACTGATTCAGCAGCCTGACGCTCATCAGTTCGCCGTGTCGCTGCTCGGCTGCCTCTACGCGGGGGCGATCGCCGTGCCCGGCCCCAACCCCGGCGGCCTGCGCCACGCGGAGCGCAGAGTACTCGGGATCGTGCGCGACGCCGCGGTGCGCTTCGTGCTGACCGACGGGCGCAACGCCGGCGCGGCCAGTCAGGCGCTCGCGCTCGGCGGCTACGGAGAGATCACCTGCGTGGCGACGGACACGCTGCTGGGTCTGCCGTCCGCTCCGGAGCCCTCCGACTGGCGCATGCCCGCGTTCGGCCCGGACGCCATCGCGCTGCTGCAATACACCTCCGGCTCCTCCGGTGACCCGCGCGGTGTAGTGGTGCGGCACGCCAACCTGCTGGCCAACCAGGCCGCCATCCAGCAGCTGCTGCGCACCACCCCGGACACCGCGATCGGCGGCTGGCTGCCGCTGCACCATGACATGGGCCTGATCGGGCAGCTGCTGCACCCGCTGTGGCTCGGCGCCACCAGCGTCCTGATGTCCCCGATCTCCTTCGCCAAGCGCCCGGCCGACTGGCTGCGGCTGATCTCCGAGCACCGCCTGGCCGTGTCCGCGGCCCCGAACTTCGGCTACGACCTGTGCCTGCGCAAGATCACCGACGAGCAGCTGTCCGGGGTGGACCTCAGCGAGTGGCGCTGCGCCGTCAACGGCGGCGAACCGGTGCGCCCGGAGACCATGCGCCGGTTCGCCGAGCGATTCGCCCCGTTCGGGCTGCGGTCCACGGCGCTGCGGGCAGGTTACGGCCTGGCCGAGGCGACGCTGATGGTCTCGTGCAGCGCGGGCGGCCAGGGCGCGCCCGCCGTCGAAGCCGACCGTGCGGCGCTGGAACAGCGACGGCTCTGGCCGGCGGCGGCCAACCGGCCGAGCCGGACACTCAGCAGCTGCGGCCGAGTGCACGGACTCGAAGTGCGGATCGTGGATCCGGAGAGCGGCACCGAACTGGCCGAAGGCGCGGTCGGCGAGGTCTGGCTGCGCGGCCCGAGCATCGCCTCCGGCTACTGGGGCCGCCCGAGGGAGAGCGCGGAGGGCTTCGACGCATGCACCGCGGACGACGAGAGCGGCTTCCTGCGCACCGGCGACCTCGGCTTCCTGAAGGACCGCGAACTGTACGTCACCGGCCGTATCAGTGATCTGATCATCGTGGCGGGGCGCAACCTGCACCCTCAGGATCTCGAGCAGTCGATCCAGCGGGTCAGCGCCCTGTTCGGCGCCGGAGTCGCCTTCCCGGTCGAATCGGACCGCGAGCACGTGGTGCTGGTCCAGGAGGTGCGCCCGGCCTCCGTGGGCGGCGAGGCCGACCTGGCCGAGCTGGCGACCGCGGTGCGCGAACGGGTGTCCGCGGAATTCGCGGTGCAGGCCGCCGGGGTCGTACTGGTGCGACCGGGCACGGTTCGCCGCACCACCAGCGGCAAGCTCGCGCGCAGCGCGGTTCGCTCGCTGTTCCTCGAGGACCGGCTCGAGCCGCTGCTCGAACTGGTCGATCCCAAGGTCCGGCAGTTGGTGCGCACCAAGGGCCGGGCACGCACGGCCGGCGGATCGGCCCGAAGGGAGGCGGCGTGAACGCGCGAATGCTCACCCTCGCGCCAGAGCAGCGCGAGGCCGCGCTGCGCGAATGGCTGGTGCACCGGCTGGCCAGATACCTGGGCCGGCTGGACATCGATCCGCTGGTCCCGCTCGCCGAGTACGGCATCGACTCCCTGGTCGCGCTGAACCTCTACGGCGATGTGGAGGAGGAACTCGGCCTGCCGGTCGACGTGACCGTGGTGCTCGACTACCCGACCGTGGCCGCGCTGGCGGAGCATCTGTCGCAGCAGGCTGATGACAGCCGCGCGCAATCGGGCACGATCGCGCCCGGCGGCACGCCGCCGCGCGACGGGCGAAACTCAGAAAGGAGCCGACCGTGAACGCAAGCATCGACCGCTCCGGGCCCCGGATCGCCTTCGCGTTCACCGGGCAGGGCGCGCAATACCCGGGCATGACCGCCCGGCTCTACCTCGGGCACGACGGCTACCGCCGCCACCTGGACGCAGCTGCCGAGGCGCTGCGCCCGTACACCGGCACCTCGGTCACCGATCTGATCGTGCGTGGTGACCTGAGAGTCCATCAGACCGGGTTCACCCAGCCGACCATGTTCGCCATCGAGTACGCCCTGGCCGCCACCTTGCTGGACGCGGGGATCAGGCCGGTGGCGGTCATCGGCCACAGCATCGGCGAGTTCGCCGCCTCCGTCGTCGCCGGAGGGCTCTGCCTTGACGACGCGGCGCTCCTGGTCGCGGTACGCGGCGCCTACATGCAATACCTGCCGAGCGGTGGCGGCATGCTGGCGGTGCGCGCCGCGCCGGAGGAACTCGAACACTTCGTGCAGCGGTCGGCGAAGGTCGGCTTCGGCGCCTTCAACGGACCGCGCGCCACGGTGCTCTCCGGCGACCTCGGCGCCCTCGAACACATCCACGACGAGCTGACCCGGCGCAAGGTGGCGGCCCGGCTGCTCCAGGTCTCGCACGGCTTCCACTCGCCGCTGATGCAGCCGATGCTCCAGCGCTTCGCCCGGGTCGCCTCGCGGGTGCCGCCGAACCCGCCGAAGCTGGCGTTCTACTCCACCGTGCGCGGCCGCAGGCTGCTGAACGAGGCTCTGGGCGCGCTCTACTGGACCGAGCACATCAGCGCCCCGGTGCGGTTCGCGCAGGCCGCGCAGCGGCTGCTCGCGGAGCAAAGCCTTGACATGGTGCTCGAGATCGGCCCGAAGCCGGTGCTGACGAACCTGGTCAAGGCGCTGGCCGGGGACGACGGCCCGGCCTGCGTGCCGGTGTGCCGCAGCGAGGACACCGACGCGGCCGCGCTGGTGGCGCTGATCGCCGAACTGCTGCCGCATGAGGCCTTGGATGACGACCCGGTGCGCGAGGCGGTCTACTCCGCGGTCTCCCGCCTGGTCAACGATCCGTGTGCGCGCATCGGACCCGACGTAGCGCTGCGCGGCGACCTCGGATTCGACTCGGTGATGGTCATGCAGCTGACTTACCAGCTGGAGCAACGGCTGCCCGCGCTTGGCAAGCTGTCGCTGCCGGACATGCTCGACAGCATCGTGACGCCCGCGACCCTGGTGGAATACCTACGCGGCCAGCTGTCCGCCGGTCTGGTCGCGTGATGGCCGGGGTGGGCCCCGGGGGCGCGGCCGGCGGGCCGCTCGGCCGTCCGCTGCTGATCGAGGGTCCTGATGGACCGTGGGAGCTGGTGCGCCGGCGGCTGGCCGAGGCCGGCGGGGTGATGGTGTACGGCCGGCTGGACGACTGGCTGCCGGGCGACCCGGACGACCCGCGGCTGCGGCTGCTGCTCGGCCGCGATTGGGCGCGCGCGCAACGTATGACGCACCGGCACATCCGCTCCCGGTTCGTCGCGGCACGGCTCCTGCTCAAGCACGCGGCCGCCGCGGTGATCGAGACTCGGCCGGAGCTGCTCGACCTGGCCTACAAGCCGGGCGGGCGACCGTATCTGCGCGGCTGCGACCAGATCGACATCAGTTTGAGCCACACCGACGAGCTGCTGGTCGTCGGGATCACCAGGCGTGGCCGTATCGGAGTCGACGTCGAGCTGGCCGACCGCCCGATGTCGGGCACCGGCACCGAGGATCAGGCCTGTACTCCGTACGAGCTGACGATGCTGAACGCGATGGCGGCGAACCGCCGCAATGGCGCGCTGGTGCGGCTGTGGACGCTGAAAGAGGCCTACAGCAAGGCGATCGGGCAGGGGCTGCGGTTCCAGTTCACCGAGTTCGGGTTCCGGCTCGGCGACCCGCGCGCCCGGGTGCTGCGGCCGGACGGTTCGCCCGGGACCGGCGACGAGTGGACCTTCGGCACCTGCGCGGTCGATCGGCGCTACACGGTCAGCGTCGCGCTGTTCGACGCGGGCTTCGGCGACACCGTGGACACCGCGGCCGGCACGATGCTGGACCCGGGTCTGTTCGAGGCGCTGACCGGGGCCCGCCGGGTCCCGGCCGCCGCGTGATCGCGCTATCGCCCGATCCGGCCGTCACGTGATCCCGCGACGGCGGCCGGTCACGGGATCCAGCCGGCGTTCTCGGCGATCCTGATCGCGTCCACCCGGTTGCGGGCGCTCAGCTTCGTGACGATCGTCGTCAGGTAATTGCGCACCGTGCCGGGGGAGAGGTAGAGCCGCGCGGCGATCTCGACGGCGTCGGCGCCGCGCGCCGCCAGCCGAAGCACCTCCAACTCGCGCTGGGAGAGCGGGTTGTCCCGGCAGTCCCACGCGGCGACCGCCAGCTGGGGATCGATCACGCGCAAACCGGCCGCCACGTTTCGCACCGCGTCCGCGAGCTTGGCCGGGGGAGCATCCTTGAGCAGGAACCCGGACACGTGCGCGGTCAGCGCGCGGCGTAGCGTGCCCGGGCGGCCGAGGCTGGTGAGAATCAAGGTCCGGCACGAGGGCAGCCGCTCATGCAGCTGGGCCGCGGCGGTGAGCCCGTCGATACCCGGAAGGTCGATGTCGATGACGGCCACGTCCGGCCGGTGCTCAAGCGCCCTGGGCAGTATGTCGTCGCCGTTGTCGACGTCGGCGACCACGGTCAGGTCCGGCTCCAGGTTCAGCAGCGCCACCAGGGCGCCGCGCACCATGTTGACATCCTCCGCGAGCAAAATGGTCAGTTGCTTCATCGCATGATCCGGCTCCCCCATGCTCGCCGAGGTCAGCTCCGCCTGTGGCTGCGCGCGTGCCCGTTCCGGACTCGGCCCGACGGTCGCGGGTGGCTCCTTTATGGCTCCCGTTCGTCTCAGGTTACCCATCAAGACTGCTCATCGTCTGCCTCATCGGCAGACCCGCGCCCGGGATCGGCCAGGGATGCCGACATCCCGACCGGCGCGGCCTGCTGTGATCCTTCGCGCTGTGATCCCGCGCGCTCTGATCCGACGCGCGCTGATCCGACGCGCGCTGATCCGACGCGCTCTGATCCGACGCGCTCCGATCTGACTCGGCCCCGGCGCAGCGGCGCCTGGGCTACCACGCGGAAGGTGCCGTCCGCCCCGGGGCCAGCGGTCAGCCCGCCGCCGATCGCGGCCAGCCGTTGCGCGAGGCTGCCGAGCCCGCTGCTGCCCGCCGGGTCCGGCGCCTCCTCGTCCTGCGCGCCGACGCCGTCGTTCACCAGTTCCAGGCGCACCGCTCCGTCGGCGGCGCGCCCGGTGATGCAGCAGTGCTCTACCTTGCTGTGTCTCAGCATGTTGGTGACGCCCTCGCGCAGCACCGTCGCGAACACGGTGTCCACGGCCGGCGGCAGTTCCGGCATGGCGACCTCCACCGACACGTCCACGCCGGTGGCCAGCAGCATCGACTCGACGCTGGAGACCTCCTCGGTGAAGCACAGGTCGCGATAGCTGCTGGCCACTGTGCGCAGGTCGCAGAGGGCTTGCCGGGAGATCTCCAGGATCGACTCGAGTTCCTGGCGCGCCCGCTCCGTCTGGCCTTCCACCAGCCGGTAGGCCAGCTCGCTCTTGAGCGTGATCGAGGAAAGGCTGTACCCGAGCAGGTCGTGCAGGTCGCGCGAGAAGCGCTGCCGTTCCCTGGCGACCGCCATCCGGGCCAGTTCGGCGCGGGCCGCGTGCAGCTTGGTCACCAGATCGGTCAGCTTGGTCAGCCCGAAGACCACCAGGCCGGTGTTCGCGGTGGCGACCGCGAAGTAGGCGATCCACGGCCCGGTCTCGTGCGTCGCGGCGGCGACCCACATCATGCTCAGCGGGCACAGCGTGAACAGGGTCCAAGCCACCGGACCGCGCAGCAGGATGATGATGGACCCGGCGAGGAACCCGGTCATCCCGCCCCACAGCTCGTGGAAGACGGTGAACGGAAGATAAGTGGCCACCGCCTGGGCGCTGAGGCTCAGGGCCCGCACCCACAGCGGCCAGCGGGGCGCCCAGGACGAGGAATGCGCGACCTGCAGGACGAACACGATGCCCATGCATATATACGAACCGGTGTTCGCGGGGTTGTCGCCCGGATCGTCAAGGGGAACCGTAAGGGCTCCGATGAATGCATACGTACACAGCAGGAATAACAGGATATTGCGAGCGATCCGTGGAGCGGGCGCGCCCTGACCCGCATCGATCGCTCGCGCCAACCCGTCCAGCGGGTCGGTGTCCGCCCGCCGGAACGACCTGGGTGTGACGCGTCTGTGCGGCATTGTGCGGTCGGTGGCCATGCCACTCCTCGCGAGTGTCGACGTAGACCTTGAATATATGGCGGGATCCGTACTTAAGGGAGGCTGTGCGAGCATATCGGCACAGGTGTGCCCGCGGGCCCAAATGATCAGTAGTCTGATCGTTCGGTTCCGCGCCTGCCCCCGGGGCCGTGGCGGGCCAGTCACCGGCCGCAGGACAGGCGGGCGCGGCATAGTTCGGCCCAGTCGGCGTCGTTGACCGGGTGCCGCGCCCGTGAGTCCGCCGCCGCGCGCGGTGCGGCGTGGCCGACCGTGAAGGCGCCCACGCAGGACTCGGCCAGCCAGTCCAGCCCGAGGATCCGTGCCGATTCCTCGATCTCCCAGGTGCCGATCGCGCAGGCAGCCAGGCCCATGGCCGTGGCCACCAGGTAAAGGGTCTGCTGGACGACGCCGACGTGTTTGAGCGCCAGGGCGTAGCCCAGGCCCGCGTACTTCCAGAACAGCCGCTCGAACCGCGCGGTGATCATGATCAGCACTGGCGGCGGGCCGGCCATGTTCGCGGCGGTGCGCGCGTGCGCCAGCAGCAGGTCCGCGTCCGCGTCCCCGGCGCCGACCGGCGTCAGCGCGTGCTCGACGGCGTCGTAGGCGTAGATACCGCGGGCCAGGTCTTCGCAGCGGTCGACGACGATGAAGAACCCGAGCTCGTGGATCGCGCCGCCGGCCGGGTACGGCCGGTCCACCGTCGTCGCCTGATCGGGACCGGTATCGCGCGGCCCGATCAGGGACCTGATACGAAGGCTGCGGTAGAGCAGGTCGCCGAGTTCCCGCGCGGTCGGCGCCGTGTCGTCGAACTCGCGGACCGAACGGCGGCCCTCCAGCACCGCGGTGAATGGCGGATCGCCGTCCAGCAGCTCGGAAAGCCGCGGCCGGCTCAGCGCGATCTTCGGTCCGTGCTGCGAGAGCTCGGGAAGCAGCGTCAGGCGTGCTTCCCCGCCGAGCGGGTAGGTCGCGCCGAAGTCGTGGTCGTGCCGGCCGAGCGTGCTCGAGACGTGGAAGGCCAGGTCGGTCCTGGCCCAGCCGCGCAGCGACGGATCGCTGTCCTCGGCGAACCGCGCGACGTCGGGCGGGCTGCCCGGTTCGCTTTGCACCACCATGCCCGCGGCGACCAGGTAGGCCAGCGTGTTGAGGACCAGTTCGCGCGGCAGTGTCAGCAGCGACGCGGCCTCGTCCGGGGTGCGCGGCCGCGACAGCGTCGTCGCCAGCCATGCGGCCTGCGGACTGTGCAGCACCACGTGGTGCAGCGAGAGCGGGGATTCGAGGCTGAGCACGGCGCCGTCCGAGCCGAGGGTCGCGAAGACGGACAGGCGCATGGGCAGGTCGGGTTCGAGCGGTTTGACCTGGAAGGTGGCACGCGGGGACATGGGAATCACCGACACCAGCGGCTGCTCTCCGTGCCCGGCGCTGAGCGAGCGCACGATCAGGTGCCGCAGCCGGTCGAGCGTGACGAAGAGCATCGCACGCTCCGCGGTGCTCAGGGGATCCGGGCCGGCCGAGTCGCCGAGCACGTTGCTGAGCGAGACCGGCCCGAGTTGCATCCGGTGCAGGAACTTGCCGACCGCGTCGGGGACGTGCGAGAGAACCACGTCCCCCCAGCGGCCGTACAGCGTGACGGATCCGTCCGGCGCGGTGGGCTCGACGAAAACGTCTTCGCGCAGCGACCAGAGTTCCTTCGATCCCTCGCCGGGATCGCCCAGGTGAAGCGTGTACATGGCGATCGGTCTCCTGCGCCCGGGGCCGGGTGGTGCTCGGTGGAGTTGCTTGAGGGTGCTCAGACGAACAGCGGAACCGGGTTGAGCTGTTCGTACGGTGTCGGTTCAGCGAGACGGTGCAGCGCCACCGGCACGTCGTAGAGGCGCCCCGGCGCGAATCTCGCCCAGAAGTGCCGCAGTCCGGGCACGATCACCTTCACCACGGGGACACCGAGGTCCGGGCGGGTCTGGTCGAGCACGAGCAGATCGAGGCCGCGCGAGCGGGTGAGGGCGATGATCGCCTCCACGTCGTCGAGCAGGTCCGCGGTCGGCGTGTAGCCGTAATCGCCGGCCGCGATCGCCGCGGCGCCCGGATCCGGATTCAGATAATCCGGGTTCTGCTGCGCGCACCGGTTCCACCAGGCGTCCAGGTCCGGATCGACGCCGTGACCGCTCGTCTGCGTCTCGCGGCCCAGGACCGAGCCGAACAGCTGGCCCATCTCGGTGAGCGCCCGGCGCAGCGCGATACGCGGGTCGAAGTGCGCCCCGAAGCCGAAGACGATCCGGCCGCCCGGCAGGTCGCGCCGCCGGGAGAGCGCGGCGATGACCGGGATACCCAGATCCGAGGTCAGGTCCAGCGCCCACACCTCGCGGCCGAACCGCTGGTAATGCGAGCACAGGGTCCTGATCCACGGCTCGTCGAAGGAGCCGAGGTCGACCGCGCGCTGCCGGGTGCGGTTGTACCACCACAGCGCGACCGCGTCCCGCTCCACCAGTTCCAGGAAACCCTGCACGAGCGCGTCCTCCAGGCAGCTGCCGGCCGCGTTCCCGTTGGAGTCGGCGGCCACTTGCCCCGACCTGGCGTGCGCTGGTCCGAAGTACAGCAGTTCGGAGGGCAGCAGCCGCTGGGTGCCTTCGGTCAGCGACCACACCGGCGTCCACTCGCGCACCGCCTTCTCGTCGAAGGGCTCGCACACCTGCTGGAAGGCGGAGTGCGTGGCGTTCCAGCGCCGCCGGTCGCGCACCTGGCGCTCGTGGAAGAGTTGGCAGCGATCCGGGTGGACCGCCTGCTCGCCCAAGGAACGGTAGCTGGCTTTGACGGTCAGTTCGTCGCCCTGGCGCACGGCGCTGTAACGCTCCGCGGCCTCGCAGAGCGCACCGATCTGCGCCTCCAGCGCAGTGAGTCCCTTGCCGCTGCTCTGGGCGCGAATGCCTGCTCGCAACCCGGTGAGCGTTTGCGCGCGCACGGCCAGGTTCGGACCTGAGACGTAGCAGTGCAGGAAGTCCGGCGTCCCCTCGGCGGGCTCGACCGCCTTGGTGATCCCGGTGACCGGGCTGATCAGGTGCCCGTATCGAGCCAGCATCGCCTCCGCGGACAGGGTTCGATGACCGCCGCCGGTGTCCGCGGCCTTCAGTCGCGGGCGCGGGGTGATCGGCCTGCGCGCGAGATCCGCCATCATGGCCGGATCGCCGCAGTTCGGGCACTGCGGCCGGCGCGTGACGGCGTGCCGGGTGCCGCGCAGCGTCATCGTGTCGAGCGTGTAGATCGTGTTCTGTTCTGCCTGGCGCACTCCGGCCAGCCACTTGGCGCTCTCCAGCACCGCGAACTGGATGGCTACGGACCTGGCGGCGGCGATCGACGCCTCCGGGTACCGCACCCGCGCTCCAGCCGCCTCCGCACGGCTGAGCGACAGTTCGCAACGGCGGTGGTCTCCAAGCCGCTTGGCGAGGCAGTACCAGCACGGACCCGAACCCGGCTGGAACAGCGGCCCGATCCACGGCTGCGGACCGCACGGCTTGGCCAGCAGCCAGGGCTGGCCGGCCTCGCGCTGGGCGGCGTCGACCGCGGCCAATTCCGGCGCCAGGTAGTCGTCGCAGAACACGAGTGTGAACGCGCCGGCCTGGCAGGGCCGGTCCTCGATGGTGCTGAGCGCGGAAGCGCGGCACGCCTCGCGCGCCGCGGCCAGATCAACCTCGCCGATGGGCACCAGCCGCACCGGCGTCCTGGCCAGCGCCTGCGCCGCCAGCGGGCCGTCGAGCCCGGCCATGTCCCAGTAGGCCTCGGCCGCGATGTCGTGCCCCTGACCCGGGTGCGCGCTATCGCGGAAAGCCAGGAGATCGGCCTCGAAGAGCTGGCCGATCAGACGGCCGACTTGGGCGGCGGTCATCTCGGGGGTGGCGTCGCGCACGACGTCGGCCAGGGTGCGGCTGCCGTCGAGCAGCGGAGCGAGTACCTCGATGCAATCCCCCTGAAGCGCCTTCACCCCGAGCGGAGACAGCAGATATGCCGCTTCGCCCGGGATGACGGTGCTGCGCAGATGCCGCTTGAAACCCACCAGCCGGCCCGTGTCCGGACCGCCTGCGGTGATCACGCCGAGGGCTCCCGCACCGGAATCGGATCGCGCTGCGGCTCCGGTTGGTCGTCCTGCGGCTCGCCGCCGCAGAACAGGATGGTCCCGGTGAGCCGATGGCCGCGGGCGTGCTCCAGGTCCTCGATGATCAGGTCCGGACCGCAGTACGGCTCCAGGGCCGGCGCGTCCTCGCGGCAGGCGACTTCGAGCCCGAACTCGGCCAGCACACCGCAGGGATCCGCGGCGTACCGCACCACCAGTTCCGGCTCCATCCAGCTGCGGGCGACGAGTTCGGCGAAGCGCCAGTCGTGCTCGACCGGCGTGTTGCTGACGTTCGACATGACGGATCTCCCCTCCCGGATCTTCGTCAGCCGTTCGTGCTGACATCACCGATAGTGCGCGCTGATGTTCGGCATCGAACAGTGCCGGGCTCACCCACGGGGTGTGATTTCTTCACGTCCGCTCTCATGAGCCGGTCACTGGCTGCTGGACCTGCCGTGGTGCGATTCTCGACGGGCGGTCGTCATCGCGGTCTTTGACCGTTGGACGCCACCTCGAAGGGAGACCGTGATATGGATGTCAAAGTTCTCGGTCCGGTGTGCATCGACCAACAAGGCACCTCGATCGTCCCGAGCGCGAGCAAGCCGCGCCAGGTCCTGGCCCTTCTCGCCCTGCGCGCTGACCGGGTGGTCACCGTGCCGACGCTGGTGGAGGAGCTGTGGGGTGCGGAGGCCCCGCGAAGCGCCGCCACCACGCTGCAGACGTATGTGCTCCAGCTGCGCCGGCTGATCGGCGCCGCGCTGGCCGACGATCCGAGCAGGCAGGCCAAGGACGTGCTGGTCACCCGGCACGGCGGCTACCTGCTTGAGGTGCAGCCGGGACGCATCGACGCGGAGGAATTCAACCAGCTGGCCGCGGCCGGCCGCCGGGCCTATGAGGCCGGCGATGACCACCTGGCCTCGGACACGCTCAGCCGCGCGCTGCGGCTCTGGCGCGGTCCCGCGCTCCTCGATGTGCGGGCCGGGCGGGTCCTCGAACTCGATGTGCTCGGCTTGGAAGAGACCAGGATGGGCGCCCTCGAGCGCCGGATCGAGGCCGATCTGCGGCTCGGCCGGCACGGCTCGCTGATCGGCGAGCTGCGGGTGCTGGTCGCGCGGTATCCGATGCACGAGAACCTGTGTATGCAGCTGATGCTCGCGTTCTACCGCTGCGGCAGCGCCTGGCGGGCTCTGGAGTCCTTCCATCAGCTGCGCAACACGCTCAACCGCGAGCTGGGCCTTGAGCCGTCCGGGCGGGTGCACCGGTTGCAGCAGGCGATCCTGCGCTCCGACCCGGCGCTGGATCTCGAATCTCCGCGCGACGCCTCGTTCGACAGGTTCGTGGCCTGACGCTCTAGAGCGGCAAGCACCGGACCTTGCCGCTTCGGGCCCTGACACGACGCCGGCCGCCGGATCGCGCGCACCGTCGTACCCGCGCCTGCGGTTCTCCAGCGCCCCGCGAGGCGCGCTGCCTACGGTCCCGCCAGTTCGGCAGTCCGCCGACTGCCCCGCGCGGCCGCCATTCCCCGCGCGGGGCGCGTCGTCGCTCGCAGGCAGGGAGTGTGTATGGAAACCGCGGCCCTCGATGAACTCGCCGCCGAACTGTTGGCCGAAACGATAGCCGAGGCCGAGCAGGCTGCTGGCGCCGCCGCTACACCCGATCTGCGTGCCGCCACCGCGGACTTGAACGCACTGCGCGAGCTGGTGTGCGCCGGACCGGATGAGCAGGCCACCGTGCGGCAGCACGAACGCGGAAAGCTGACCGTGCGCGAGCGGCTGGAGCTGCTGTTCGACGAGGGCACCTTCACCGAGGTGGAGACGCTGCGCAGGCATCGGGCCAACGCCTTCGGTCTCGAACGGCGCCGCCCGCACGGCGACGGCGTGGTCACCGGCTGGGGCCTGGTGCACGGCCGGACCGTGTTCGCGTTCGGACACGACTTCCGGGTGTTCGGCGGGGCGTTGGGCGAGGCGCACGCGCAGAAGATCCACAAGCTGATGGACCTGGCCGCGGCGGCCGGTGCGCCGCTGATCGGCCTGTGCGACGGCGCGGGCGCCCGGATCCAGGAGGGCGTGACCGCGCTCGCCGGCTATGGCGGCATCTTCGAGCGCAACGTGCGCATGTCCGGGGTGGTACCCCAGATCAGCGTGATCCTCGGGCCGTGCGCGGGCGGCGCGGCGTATTCGCCGGCGTTGACCGACTTCACCTTCATGGTGCGCGGCAACGCGCAGATGTTCATCACCGGCCCAGACGTGGTGCGCGCGGTGACCGGCGAGCAGGTGACGCACGAGAGCCTGGGCGGCGCGGACGTGCACGCGCGCACCTCTGGCGTATCAGCGTTCATCCACGATGACGAAGGCTCCTGCTTCGAGGATGTCAGGTATCTGCTCTCGCTGCTGCCGTCCAACAACGCCGAGTTGCCGCCGGAGGCGCAGTGCGACGATCCGGCGGACCGCCGCGCCGAGGCGCTGCTGGATCTGGTCCCCACCGGGCCGAATCAGGCTTATGACGTGCGCGCGGTGATCCGCGAGGTGGTGGACCACGAGCAGTTCCTCGAGATCCACGAGCACTGGGCGCCGAATATCGTGTGCGCGCTGGCCCGGCTCGACGGCCGGGTCGTCGGGATCGTCGGGAACCAGCCGCTGGTGCTGGCCGGCGCGCTGGACATCCACGCGAGTGAGAAGTCCGCCAGGTTCGTGCAGCTGTGCGACGCCTTCAACATCCCGCTGGTGACACTGGTGGACGTGCCCGGATTCCTGCCCGGCGCGCAACAGGAGAGCGACGGCATCATCCGGCACGGCGCGAAGCTGCTGTACGCGTACTGCAACGCCACAGTTCCGCGGGTCCAGGTCATCCTGCGTAAGGCGTATGGCGGGGCGTACATCGTGATGGACTCGCGCTCCATCGGCGCGGACCTCTCGTTCGCCTGGCCCACCAACGAGATCGCGGTCATGGGCGCGGAAGGCGCGGCGAACGTCATCTTCCGCAAGGAGATCGCGAACTCCCCGGATCCGCAGGCGGTGCGCGCCCGCAGGATCGAAGAGTATCGCAGTGAGTTGATGAACCCGTTCTACGCGGCCGAGCGCGGCCTGGTGGACGACGTCATCGACCCGGCGGATACGCGCAGAGTGCTGATCCGCTCGCTGGCGATGCTGCGCAACAAGCACGCGGACCTGCCGGAGCGCAAACACGGCAACCAACCGGTCTAGGCGGCGGCTATGACGCGGAACCAGGCGATTGCGTCTGCGGGCCCTGACGGCGCGCCCGAATTCGGCCTGCGGATCGTGCGCGGGAACCCGACCGAAGCGCAGATCGCGGCGCTCGTCGCGGTCGTGGCTGTGCTCGGCGCCGCCCGCCCGCGGATCGAAGCGGTTGGGCAGGTTCAGCTGCGGCCGCGCCGGCGCCACGGACGCCTCCGGCACCAGCAGTGCTCGGCCGGGTCCTGGCGACGGCATCAGTGAGGGAGAGCACGGTGAACACGAAGAGCGGCGCGGCGACTTACGCGACCTCTGCCCGGGATCGCAGAGCCCTGCGGGTGGTGCCCGAGTCGGTGCCGCTCCCGATGGCTCGGCTGCGATACCGGACCATCCACGGCCATAAGCATGCCTTCCGGATGGCGGGCAACGGTCCCGCCGTGCTGCTGATCCACGGAATCGGCGACTCCTCCGAGACATGGGCGCCGATCGTGCCCGGACTGGCCCGCAACCACCGGGTGATCGTGCCGGACCTGCTCGGCCACGGCGAGTCGGACAAGCCGCGCGGCGACTACTCCATCGGCGGTTATGCCAACGGCATGCGCGATCTGCTCTCGGTGCTCGGGATCGATCGCGTCACCCTCGTGGGCCACTCGCTCGGCGGCGGCGTGGCGATGCAGTTCGCCTATCAGTACCCTGAGCGTACCGAGCGGATCGTGCTGGTGGCCACCGGAGGAGTCGGCCGCCAGGTCACCCCGCTGCTGCGCGCGGCCTCGCTGCCGGGCGCGGAACTGCTGATGGCCGCGATGAAGCTGCCCACGGTGCGCTTGCAGATCACCGCCGCGGTCAAGCTGCTCCAGCTTTCCGGGCTGCCGCTGGGCCGCGACGCGCCGGAGTTGCTGCGCGTACTGGACGCACTGCCGAACGCCGACTCGCGCCTCGCGTTCGGCAGAACGCTGCGTGCCGTCCTGGACTGGCGCGGGCAATTGGGCACGCTGCTGGACCGCTGCTACCTCACCGAGGGCATGCCCACCATGCTCATGTGGGGCGCCAAGGACCCGATCCTCCCGGCGTCGCACGCCTGGCTGGCGCACGTGGCGATGCCGGGCAGCCGGCTGGAGCTTTTCACCGACACGGGGCACTTCCCGTTCCACACGCAGCCGCAACGGTTCCTGGACATCTTGCTCGATTTCATCGCGACCACCGAGGCGGCCGGCTTCTCCGCGGAGGAGTGGCGGCAGATGCTGCGCAACCGCAAGGTCAAACCGCGTCCCGCGTCCTCGCCCGCCCCCGCCCCCACAGCCGCGCAGGCGGCGCAAGCGCCGCAGGACGCCACTGCACCGCCCGCGGACGCGATCTGCGTCGCGGCGGCCTGAGCCACCGAGCCTTCCGCGACCGCTCAAGCAGGCGTCGAGCCAGGTCGCCAACCATGCGCCTACGCGGTTCCGATCTCCGCTCATCCGCGGGGAGGCGGACCGAGATCCGGCAGCCGTCCGCCACCGCGGGCGCGCCCGGTAGCTGCCGGGACCGGGCGGGACACGATTCCGCCCGTCCCGGCACCCGGCTGGAATCGGAATTGAGAAGGGACCGACCTCAGTGAGGACTATCCGCACCCCCGACCCCGGCCGGCGCCGCCCGCCCGCGAGCAGCCCGTCCGGGCTGGGTCACCGTTCGAACCACCATGAAGGAGCGGGTCGATGAGCCGCGCGGTCGCCATCACCGGCCTCGGCGTGGTCGCCCCCGGCGGCGTCGGCACCAAGGCTTACTGGGAGCTGCTGACCTCCGGCCGCACCGCCACCCGCACGATCACCCACTTCGACCCCTCGCCGTTCCGCTCCCGGGTGGGCGCCGAGGTCGACTTCGACCCGATCAAGGCCGGACTCTCGCACCAGGACGCACGCCGGATGGACCGGGCCTCGCAGTTCGCGGTGGTCTGCGCCCGCGAGGCGCTGGCCGACAGCGGCCTGGACATCGAGTCGCTGGACCCGGGCCGCGTCGGCACCACGATCGCCACCGCGGTCGGCTGCACCACGAGCCTCGAGCGCGAGTACGTCGTGGTCAGCGACACCGGCACCAAGTGGGAAGTAGACCACGAATACGTGGTGCCCGAGCTGTACCGGCACTTCGTGCCCAGCTCGGTCGCCGCCGAGGTGGCCTGGGCCGCCGGAGCGCAGGGACCGGCCTCGATCGTCTCGACCGGCTGCACCTCCGGTCTCGACGCGCTCGGCTACGCGGTCGACCTGATCCGGGAAGGCAGCGTCGACGTCGTCGTGGCCGGCGGTACCGAGGCGCCTATCGCGCCGATCACCGCCGCCTGCTTCGACGCGATCCACGCCACCACCCCGCGCAACGACGACCCCGAACACGCCTGCCGCCCCTTCGACCGCACCCGCAACGGCCTGGTACTCGGCGAGGGCGCGGCGGTGCTGATCCTGGAGGAGCTGGAGAGCGCCCAACGCCGCGGCGCGCACATCTACGCCGAGATCAGCGGATTCGCCTCGCGCTGCAACGCCTATCACATGACCGGGCTCAAGCCCGACGGCCGCGAGATGGCCGAGGCGATCCGGGTCGCGCTGGACGAGGCCAGGCTGAACCCGGACGCGATCGACTACATCAACGCGCACGGCTCCGGCACCAAGATGAACGACCGGCACGAGACCGGCGCGTTCAAGGCGGCGCTCGGCGACCACGCGTACCGCGCCCCGGTCAGCTCGATCAAGTCCATGATCGGGCACTCGCTCGGCGCGATCGGCGCGCTGGAGATCGCCGCCTGCGCGCTGGCCATCGAGGAGAACGTGGTGCCGCCCACGGCGAACCTGCACGAGCCGGACCCGGACCTCGACCTCGACTACGTCCCGAACACCGCCCGCGAGCACCGCACCGACGCGGTGCTCAGCGTCGGCAGCGGATTCGGCGGTTTCCAGAGCGCATTGGTGCTCAACCGCGTCGGCAGGAGGCAAGCATGAGCGTGTCAGCACCCGTGGTCACCGGGCTCGGCATCGCCGCGCCGACGGGACTCGGCGTCGAGCAGCACTGGCAGGCTACGCTCGCCGGACGTCCGGCGATCGGCGAACTGACCCGCTTCGACGCCAGCCGCTACCCCTCCCGTCTGGCGGGCGAGGTCACCGGATTCGACGCCGAGGCGCGCATCCCGAGCCGGCTGCTGCCGCAGACCGACCGCAGCACGCAGTTCGCGCTCGTGGCCGCCGAGGAGGCGTTGGGCGACGCGGCGGTGAACCCGGAGGAACTGCCCGAGTACGGCATGGGCGTGATCACCTCGGCCTCCGGCGGCGGCGTCGAGTTCGGCCAGCGCGAGCTCGGGCTGTTGTGGAGCAAGGGCAAGGAGTACGTCAGCGCGTACCAGTCCTTCGCCTGGTTCTACGCGGCCAACACCGGCCAGATCTCGATCCGGCACCACATGCGCGGCCCCAGCGGGGTGGTGGTCACCGACCAGGCCGGCGGCCTCGACGCCCTCGGCCACGCCCGCAGGCAGATCCGTAAGGGCACTGAGTTGGTGGTCTCGGGCGGCGTGGACGGAGCGCTGTGCCCGTGGGGCTGGATGGGTCAGCTGGCGACCGGACTGCTGAGCCGCTCAACGGATCCGGCGCAGGGCTTCCTGCCGTTCTCCGCCGACGCGAACGGATACGTGCCCGGCGAGGGCGGGGCGATCATCGTGGTCGAAGACGCCGACGCGGCCCGCGCCCGCGGGGTCGAGCGGGTGTACGGCCGGATCCTCGGCTACGCCGCGACTTTCGACCCGCGGCCCTCCTCTGAGGATGCTGAGAACGATCCGCTGGCGGGCGGCGGGGGACTGCTGCGCGCGGCCCGCCAGGCGGTCGCCGACGCGGGGCTGGCCCCGGCGGACATCGGCGTCGTGTTCGCCGACGCCGCCGCAACTGCGCGACTCGACCGGGCCGAGGCGCTGGCCATCAGCGCGCTGTTCGGCCCGAACGCGGTGCCGGTCACCGCGCCGAAGACGATGACCGGCCGGCTGATCGGCGGCGGCGCGTCGCTCGACGTGGCCACCGCGCTGCTGAGCCTGCGCGACCACGTGATCCCGCCGACGATCAACGTCGCGCAGGCCGCGCCCGGCCTGCCGATCGATCTGGTGACCGAGGCCCGCGAGACCGACGCGAGCGCCGCCCTCGTCCTGGCCAGGGGTTACAGCGGATTCAACGCGGCCCTCGTCGTCGGCGCCTAGCACCGCACGTACCGGAGAACAACGCTAACCGAGCAAGGAGTGCCGAGCATGTCCCAAACGATCGACCGCGAAGTGCTGACCAGATTGCTGCGCGAAAGCGCCGGGGTAGAGGAGGGAGTGGATCTGGACGGCGAGGAGGTCCTGGACACCCCCTTCGTCGAGATCGGCTACGACTCGCTCGCGCTGCTTCAGGTCACCGGCCGCATCCGCCGCGAGTACGGCATCGACCTGCCGGATGACGCGGTCTCAGACGCGGAGACCTTCCGCAGCCTCCTGGACATGATCCAGTCCGCCCCGATCGTCGCCTCCTGACGAACCTGGGCAACCCTCTGACACACGGCAGCCGCCGCCTCCCCGAAGGGAAGCGGCGGCTGCTTTATATTGCGTGCCACCTCGCTCTAGCGCAGATCGTCCCGGACCACCTGGCGGTCCCGGATCTTCAGCTCACCGCCGACCCGCACCAGCAGGTCCTCGCAGACCGTGCTGAACTTCAGCGAGGCCTTGCCGCCGTGCGGGATCTCGATGACCGTGGCGTAGCTGCGCACCAACAGCTCGCCGTCGCTCTGCTCGGTCACGGTGATCATGCCGAGCCAGTGCCGGTGGCGGATGTCGGCCTCGTCCAGCGCCTTGCGCGCGGCGAGCGCGCCCGCGGCGATCTTGTCACGGCCCTGCACAGGGTGCGGGTGGCCGTTCGCGTCGAAGACGCCGTCCTCGGTGAAGGTCTGCGCCCACTGCGCCGTCAGACCGTCGTCGAGCAGGCGCATCTGCCACGCGTAGAACTGCTGGACCTCCAGGTAGAGGTCAGCGGAGACCGGCTTGCCGGCCGCCTCCAACAGGGCATCCATGCGAGCACTCCTTGCGTTGTCAGGGCTCTGTGAGACAGGCGGCCCCGCGCGGCGGCCGTCTGCGTGCCCTTGAGCTTCGGGAACGCTGCTCGACACGGTGTCGAGGCCGTCTGGACCCGCCCGCCGCGGCCGCGCTGCGCGAAGCCGCCGTCCAGCGGCTTTCGAGCGCGACGGACCACGCTTGGCCCAGCCGCGCGGCCCGAGGCCGCACGGCGGCCCGCAGATCGCCTTGACCAGGCCGTGAGGAGAGCACCGGATGCAGCTGATCGATCTTTCCACGCCGGTCGACGCCCGCTTCTGGGAACCGGAGCCGGTACGGCACGAACCGATGACTCCCCGGCAGGGAGCCGAGCACATGACCGGCGCGATGCGCGAGCACTTCGGCCTGGATTTGTCAGTGGACGAACTGCCCGACGGCGAGTTCCTCAACAACGACACCTTCACGCTCACCGCGCATACCGGGACCCACGTGGACGCCCCCGCGCACTATGGCTCCAAGACCGAGTACGGCGGGGGCGTCCCGCGCACCATCGACGAGTTGCCGCTGGACTGGTTCCTGCGCCCGGCCTTCGTGCTCGACCTGACCGCCATCGGCTCGGGCGCGGCGAGCGTTGGCGACCTCGCCTCAGCCCTCGACCGCATCGACTACGAGCCGCAGCCCTATGACATCGCGCTGCTGTGGACCGGGGCCTCGGCGCGGGCGGGCACCCAGGAGTACTTCACCAAGTTCGTCGGGCTTGACGGCCCGGCCACCGATTACCTGCTGGACTTCGGCGTGCGCGTCATCGGTACCGACGCCTTCAGCCTGGACGCGCCGTTCCCGCACATCATCAGCGAGTACCAGCGCACCGGGGATCGCAGTGTCCTGTGGCCCGCTCACTTCACCGGCCGGCGCCGTGAGTTCTGCCAGATCGAGCGGCTGGCCAACCTCGAGGCGCTGCCGGTCGCGCACGGCTTCCAGGTCAGCTGCCTGCCGGTCAAGCTGGCCGGAGCGGGCGCGGGCTGGACCCGGGCCGTCGCGATGATCGGGGACCTGTCGTGATCGGCCGAGGTGTGCCGACGGGCACCTCCACGCCGCGCCCGGTCGCGCTGCTGCTGCCCGGCCAGGGCGCGCAGTACCAGGGCATGGGCGTTGGACTCTACGAGCGGGAACCCGCTTTCACCGACGCCATCGACGAATTCTTCGTGCTGCTCGGCCGCGAAGGCGCCGCGATCCGCGCCGACTGGCTCTCCGAGCATCCGAGTGTCGCCGTGGACGAGGCGATCCGCGCCCAGCCGCTGCTGTTCGGCATCGGCTACGCGGTCGGCCGGATGCTTCAGTCCTGGGGCGTGGAGCCCTCGGTGCTGCTCGGGCACAGCGCGGGGGAGTACGTCGCGGCCGCCCTCGCCGGAGTGGTCAGCCTCGAGGACGCCGCCGCGCTGCTGCTCTCCCGGGTCGAGCTGTTCCAGCGCGCCCCGGTCGGCGGCATGCTCGCCGTGGTCGCCACCGAGGATCAGGTCGCCCCCTTCCTCACCGAGGAGGTGGTGATCGGCGCCGTCAACGGGCCGGGGCAGTTGCTGGTCGCCGGACCCGAACCGCACCTGTCGCGGGTGCGCGCGGCGCTGGAGCGGGCCGAGATCACCTGCATGCCGGCGAAGGCGCTGCGCGGCTTCCACAGCCCCTCCATCCTCGAGGCCTGCGAAGCCTCGGTGCCCGACTTCGCCGCGATCCGGCTGAACGCTCCCGCCCTTGAGATCGTGTCGGCATCGCGTCCCGGATTCCTGGACCGCGCGACCGCCCGCGACCCGCGGTTCTGGGCGATGGTGCCCGGCGTGCCGGTGTGCTTCGGCCCCGCGCTCGACCTGCTGCTCTCGCGCGGCTCGTATCTGCTGGTGGAGACCGGCCCCGGCCAGGGCCTGTCCGTGCTGGCCCGCCGCCATCCGCAGGTGCTGGCCAGGCGCAGCGCGGTGGTCTCGATGCTCGGGCACCGGCCCGGACCGCCCGGGGCGGACCGGGCGGCGGTGCTGCGCGCCGTGGACCGGCTGGCCTCAGAGGGCTACCGGGTGCCGGCCGCGGCCCGCGAGTCGCTGCTCGACGATCAGCCGGCCGCGGTCATGCCCGCGGTGCTGGTGCCGACCGGGATCGGTCAGTGACCGATCGAGGAGAAAGGACGAAATCATGTCAGAAGACGCACCGGCGCCCGCCGCGGCGCTGGTCACAGGGGGTACCAGCGGTATCGGCCTGGCCACCGCCGGGGTGCTCGCCCGGCGCGGGCACCCGGTCTTCCTGTGCGCCCGGTCCCAGCAGGACGTGGACGCGGTGGTGGAGAAGCTGCGCGCGGACGGTCTGACCGCCGCGGGCGTGCGCGCCGACGTCACCGTGGCGGCGGACGTGGAAAACCTGGTCGCCGCCGCGGTCGAGCAGTTCGGACCACTCGGCGTCCTCGTGAACAACGCCGGGCGCAACGGCGGCGGTGTCACCGCCGAGATCACCGACGAGCTGTGGTACTCAGTGATCGAAACAAACCTCAACAGCGTGTTCCGGGTCACCCGGCAGGTCCTCGCCCACGGAGGCATGCGCGAGCGGGGCTGGGGCCGGATCATCAACGTCGCCTCCACCGGAGGAAAGCAGGGCGTGGTGTTCGGCGCGCCGTATTCCGCGGCCAAACACGCAGTGGTCGGCTTCACCAAGGCCCTCGGTCTTGAGCTGGCCACCAGCGGCATCACCGTCAACGCGGTGTGCCCTGGCTATGTCGAGACCCCGCTCGCCGAGCGGGTCCGCCAGGGCTACGCGGACCACTGGGGCACCACGCAGGACGAGGTGCTGGCCAAGTTCCAGGCCAAGATCCCGCTCGGCCGCTACTCCACCGCGCAGGAGGTCGCCGGCCTCGTGGGCTACCTGACGACCGACACCGCCGCCTCGATCACCGCCCAAGCACTCAACGTGTGCGGCGGCCTCGGCAACTACTGACGATCCCTGCGCCGGCGCGCAGCCCAGGCCGGCGGTCGGAGAGAACGGAAAGAGAACCACAGTGGCGACCCACTACACCAAGCACGACATCACCGTCGAGGCCGCAGCGGACACCGTCTTCGAGTTGGTCGCGGACGTCGCCGGCTGGCCACAGGTCTTCGGCCCCACCGTGCACGTCGAGTTGCTGTCCGACGACGGCACCGAGCAGCTGTTGCGCATCTGGGCGCTGGCGAACGGCGAGGTGCGCGACTGGACCTCCCGCCGCACCCTTGACCGCGCCGCCGGCGTCGTGGCCTTCCAGCAGGTGGTCTCGAGTCCGCCGGTCGCCTCGATGGGCGGCCGGTGGACTGTCGAGCCGCTCGGCCGGGAGCACCGCTCGTCGGTGACGCTCACGCACGAGTTCGAGGCGATCGCGGACGACACCGACGCCGTCGCCTTCATCCAGCAGGCGGTCGACCGCAACAGCAACGCCGAACTCGCCGCGCTCAAATCCGCGGCCGAACTGCAAGCCGGTCCGGACGAGCTGCGCTTCACGTTCAGCGACGGCCTGTCCGTGCGGGGAACGGTGTCCGACGTGTTCGAGTTCATCAACCGCGCCGACCTGTGGCCGCAGCGGCTGCCACATGTCAGTCGCCTCGATCTGGACGAGCGGGTGCCCGGGGTGCAGCGGATGGTCATGGACACCCGCAGCCCGGACGGTTCGATCCACACCACCGAGTCGGTTCGGCTTTGCTTCCCCGAACGCGGCGTTATCGTCTACAAGCAGCTGCAGGTTCCGCCGGTGATGAGCGCTCACACCGGTCGCTGGGAGCTGCGCGAGGCGCCCGACGGCCTGGTCGAGGCCAGGTCCTGGCACACCGTCGTGCTCAATCCCGCGGGCGTGCGCGAGGCCCTGGGCGCGCAGACCAGTATCGAGGAGGCCAGGCAGAAAGTGCGGCATGCGCTGGGCACGAACAGCCTGACGACGCTGCGCCACGCCAAGCAGCACGTCGAATCCCCGCTCGAGTGAGCGCAAACAACCCCGCCGAGCGGCGCTGACTCACCAGCGAAGCCCGGCGGTCTGTAGCGAGCCGACCAGCTCGCTACAGACCGCCGGGCTTCGGCCGCTTCGCCTGCCGCGGCGCGCCCACGCCCTCACTTACGCCTCGGTGAAAACCTCTTCGTACTCCAGCCTGGGCAGCCGCTGGAACCACGGTTCGTCGCCGGGCTTGCCGATGTTGACCACTGTCAGCACCCTGTGTTCCCCGTCCGGAAAGAACTCCGCGTCGACGCTGATCGGGTTGTACCCGATCATCGGCCCGGCCGCGAGCCCGGCCGCGCGCACGCCCAGGATGAAGTAGCCGACCTGGAGCTGCGCGTAGGACAGCGCGGCCTCCTCGCGGCTCGCGGGATCGCTGAAATGCACGTCTTTGGCCTGTGGGAAATGCGGGAAGACGCGCGGCAGATCCCGGTCGAAGCGCAGGTCGGCCGCCAGGATCGCGACCACGGGGGCGGAACGGGCCTTCTCGGCGTTGCTGCCGAACAGCAGCGGCAGCAGCCGGCCCTTCGCCTCCGGCGAGCGCACGAGGACCACGCGCAGCGGCTGAGCGTTAAACGCCGTCGGCGCCCATTTGATCAATTCGTAGATCGCCCGCAGCTGCTCCTCGGACACCGGTTCCGAGCTGAACGTGTTCGGCGTGCGCGCCTCGCGGAAAAGCAGATCGGCGGCGGCGTCGTCGAGGGCCAGCGGGGCGCGGACAAGGGTTTCGGGCATCGGGACCGTCCTTCCTCGGATACGCCTAACGGTCGTGCGGCCGGCTCGCCGCGCGGCCGAGGATCCCTTGAGCCGCCGGCGCCCGCGCGGCGGTACGCGTTCCGGCTCCGTCGGGGCAGTACGCGTCGTCGAGCCGCCCTCCAGCCCGAATTGGGACAGTCCGTGCGAATGTGCTCGCCGGCCGCGCGCCCGCCGCGTACGCCCACCGCACCACGGCACACACGAGGAGCCACAAGTGAATCAGGGTCCTGCCTCCACTGCCCCGGCCGCGACGCCGCCGGGGGCACACGCCCGCGCGGACGATCTGGAGCGGCGTTTCGGCCCGATGGCCGACCCGGCCAATCCGCTGGGGCTGGAGGCGGTGCTCGCCGCGGACGACCACTGGGAGGTGCTGGGGGAGGCCGAGGCGCTGCTGGACGACTTCGGCCTGGGCGCCGAGTTCGTGCCCACCCGGCTCGGCGGCAGGCTCGACCGGCTGGACACGCTCGGCAGGACCCTGCGACCGGTGTTCCGCCGCGATCCCTCGCTCGGCTTCGGCTACGGACTGGCCAGTTTCATCGCGGTCGCGCCAATCTGGTTCGCCGGCACCGAGCGGCAACAGCGCTGGGCCGCGGATCTGCTGTTGTCCGGTGGCCGGATCGCCGTGGCGCGGCGCGGTGAGCCGCACGCCAACGACTTCGTGCGCGACGAGATCGCGGCGGACCTGGTGCCCGATGGGTTCCTTCTGAACGGAACCAAGACCGTGGTGGCCAACGCCGACAGGGCCCGGGGCCTGGTCGTCTTCGCGCGCGTCGACGACCGCCCGACCGCCCGCAGCCACAGCCTGCTGCTGCTCGACCGGGAACAGCTTCCCGCCGAATGCGTCGAGGACCTGCCCCGGTACCCCACCGTCGGCATGCGCGGCTGCCACTTCGGCGGCCTGGAGATGGTCGACTGCCCGGTGCCGGCCGATCGCGTCATCGGCGAGCACTGCGGCGCCCTCGAGCTCTCCCTGCGCTCGTCGCTCGTCATCCGTGGCCTCGTCCCGGCCACCCTCATCGCTTGCGGCGACACCGCCCTTCGCACGGCCGTGCGCTACGCCTTCGACAACCAGCGCGGTGGAACACCGCTGCGCACGCCCTACACCCGCGCAGTCGTCGTTGGCGCGTTCCTCGACCTGCTGCTCAGCGACTGCGTCACCCTCGTCGCCGCCCGAGCCGCGCACCTGCTGCCCGACCGCATGTCCGCTAGCGCGGCCGCGGCGGCTTACCTCGCCCCGAAGGTGCTGACGGAAAGCTGCGACGACCTGACGGTCATACTGGGCGACGCGCAATATCACCGGTACGGCGCGTACGGCATGTTCCAGAAGCAGCTGCGAGACATCCCCGTGATGGGGCTCGGCCACGCGGGCAGCGCCGCCCGCCAGGCCACGATCATCCCGCAGCTGCCGCTGTTCGCCCGCGCCGACCCGGCGGGCGCGAAACAGCCCCCTGCGACCCTGTTCCGCGCGAGCGACCCGCTCCCGCCGCTCGAACTCGGCGAACTGGAGGTGCTCGGCGAGGCCGACCCGCTCGCCGCGTCGCTGCCAGGTGGCATCCAGGATCTGCTGGAGGACGACGCGGCCGGCGCGGACGAGACGGAGCGCGCGGCGCTGCGTGAGGTCGCGGGGCACTTCGCCAAGGAGCTGGCCGACCTGCGCAAGGCCTGCGCGGCGCTCGCGGGCCGGGGCCACGACACGCTGTCCACTCCATTCAGTTACGCGCTGGCCGATCGGTACGCCCTGCTGTGCGCTGCGGCCGCTTGTCTTGGCGTTTGGCGTGCCCAGTCGGGTGCCGGTGCCGATGACCCGTTCCTGGCCGACCCGGCGTGGTTGCTGTGCGCCCTCGCGCGGATTGGCGGTCGCCTGGGTCTGCCTGCGGCCAAGCTGCCCGCCGCCAGCTCCCAGCGGCTGCTCGAAGAGGTCTACGCGCGCTTTACCGGCGAGCGCAGCTACGACCTCTACAACAGCGCACTCGCCTCCTCCTCACGCCCTCTCTAGGCCCGCTCTGCTCTTACGCCGCATCCCCGCTCCCTCTTACACACTCATTCGGCAGTGGGAACCAGCGCAGCGCTTCAATTTGCGCTGGCAGGCCCGTGGGCCCCTGGTCCACAGTGTCCGGAAGCTCGTCGAGGATTCGCCGTGCCCGCTCCAGCTGCTGGGCAAGCACTTCCTCCCCCGCGGTCATCCGACTGCGGGGATACTCGATGCCTCCCGCGCCGTCCCCGAATCGGATATCCGTCAGCCGCAGCGGCGCCCCGCCGAGCTCTCCTCGATGCCGCCACAACCCCGTAGCCACGTCGAAGCTGTAATGAGGCAGCAACCGGTGCCCGTGTCGCGCCACCAAATCCACCGCCTCGATCATGTAGTCACGCACCGTGTCGCTGATGAAGTAATTGAAATTGACTCTCACCCAACCCGGCTTAATCCCCTCGCAGCCCAGGCCGATCTCGTGCTCGAACGCCCGCGAACGCTCGTCGTCGATGGCCAACAGCCGATGCCCGTACGGGCCCGCGCAGGAGCAACCGCCGCGGGCCTGGATGCCGAACAGGTCGCTGAGCACCGCGACCACGAAGTTGTGGTGCAGGAAAAGCCCTGGCTGCGGCGCACTGACCCGGAAGGAGACGATCGACAGGCGCCGCGCGTCCCGGTTGCCGAGGATGTCGATGGCGGGATTCGCCGACCAGCGTTCCAGCGCATGACGCCATAGCCGCTCCTCGCGCGCCTGGATCAGGTCGGTGCCCACCGCCTGCTTCAGGGCGAAGACCAGCCCGGCGCGGATCGACTCGACGATCGCCGGAGTACCGCCCTCCTCCCGCGCGATCGGGTCGTCGAGGTAGCGGTGCCCGAGCGGATCGACGAACAGAACCGTCCCGCCGCCCGGACTCGTCGGCACCTGGTTACGCACCAGCTCACGGCGCACCACGAGCACGCCTGGCGTCTGCGGACCACCAGGGAACTTGTGCGGCGAAAGGAAGATGGCGTCCTTGTGATCCCCTCGCCCGTCCGCGCTCTCCCGCATCCGGATCGGCACATAGGGCCCGGCTGCGGCGTAATCCCAGAACGACAGCGCGCCGTGCGAATGCAGCAGCGAGGCGATCGCGTCGGTGTCGGACAGCAGGCCGGTCACGTTCGACGCGGCGGAGAAGCTGCCGATCAGCAAAGGCCGATCCGCGTACTTGCGCAGCTGCGAGGCAAGGTACTGCTGGTCGATGTGCCCGTCACGGTCCTCCGGCACGACCACCACATCGGCGATCGACTCGCGCCAAGGCAGCTCGTTGGAGTGGTGCTCGAACGGCCCGACAAACACCACCGGCCGCGCGCTTTCGTCCCCGCTACTGTCCCTGCTCTCGCCTTCGCCTTCGCGACTGTTCCCGCCCTCGCGACTGCTCCCGCCCTCGCCCCAACCACTACTCCTGCCTGACCCGCCCCCACGCAGCTCAAGAATCCCCACCAGCTTGTTGATCGCCGCGGTCGCCCCGGATCCCGTGAAGATCACCAGATCGTCCTCGGTGCCGCCCACCGCCTCGCGGATGATCCGCCGGGCATCCTCCCGCAGCCGCGTCGTGGCCCGCCCGGTGCTGGAGCTCTCGGTGTGCGTATTTGCGTACCGGGGGAGCACCTGACCGCGGATGAAGTCCTCAATGAAGTCGAGCGCGCGCCCCGATGCGGTGTAATCGGCATACACCACGCGGCACGCCCCGTACGGCCCGTCGAGCACTTCATCGTCGCCGATCAACCCGCGCCGTACCCGCTCCAGCAGGGGCGAGCTGGGCAGATCCGCGGGTGCGAGCCGGGAAGGCATGGACATAGTCACGCTGCTCACGATAGGTCCTCCCGGCCCGCCGCGAGAGGCTGCGAGTTGCCAGCACCCCGCGCCGTTCCCGTACACACCGCCATCTGCCCGGCCCCTCCGCCCGCTTCCCCTCCGCCAGCGCTCACCACCTTGCCCTCCCCGCTCGCCCCTTCGCCTGTCCCCTGCTGCCCTCGACACGACACTCGCAACGCAGGTGAAACCGCCGCCCCCGATACGGTAAGGTTCTTCCTGGCTCGCCACAGAGCCACCACGTCAGCGGGCTGTAGCGCAGCTTGGTAGCGCACTTGACTGGGGGTCAAGGGGTCGCAGGTTCAAATCCTGTCAGCCCGACGCTGTAAAGCCTGGTCAGGGCCTGACTCCGAACTATCGGAGCCAGGCCCTGAATTTGTTGAGTGACTAAGCCGCCGAGGGTGACTCGGGGAAAAGCTTGTCCATCACGTGTGCGTTTGTAGGTCCGGCCTCGCGAGTCGCGTCAGCTGATCTCAAAGCGGCGTGGCGTACGCGGATGATCGCGTCCCGCTAGTTCGGCAGCTCGGGCGTGTTCTGCGGGCACCACGCCTGCACTGACCATCGGATGAACTTCAGGATGTCCGCGTTCGTCGTCATCCCGGTCCGCGGACTCCTCGTACACGACCTCCTGCGCCATCGACTGCGTCTGAAGTGCGCCGCACATGGGCGCACCGTCCGCGTCGAGAATCCACGCAGGGGTGCCCGACTCGAAGCCAGCCGCAGTCACCTCGCCCGCGAACGCCTGCTGCGCGGCTGTCAGTGCGGGTCCGGTGGAGGGCTCTGCCGTGGACGCCGCAGCGTACGAGATCTTCCCGCCGAGCACCGTACGGGCCCGCTGCACGTAGCC
>NZ_DATNGK010000105.1:0-4399 GCF_035605935.1 Actinocrinis sp.
CCGGACCGGTGCGCCGATTCTGTGCGATGCGCAGATGGTTGCTGCTGGAATCATCCGCAAGCGGCTGCCGGCGGCAAACGAGATCATCTGCACCCTCGGCGATCCCCGAGTGCCAGAACGGGCGCGCGGCATCGGTGACACCCGCTCGGCCGCGGCGCTTGACCTCTGGGGTGACCGTCTCGGCGGTGCGGTGGTGGCGATCGGCAATGCGCCGACCGCGCTCTTCCACCTGCTCGACCTGCTCGACGAAGGCGCACCCAAACCTGCAGCGATTCTCGGTCTGCCGGTGGGCTTCATCGGCGCGGCCGAGTCGAAGGTGGCACTGGCCCAGTCCGGCCATCCGTACCTGGTCGTGCACGGACGTCGCGGCGGCAGTGCGCTGGCCGTGTCGGCCGTCAACGCGATCGCGAGTGAGGCCGAGTGAGCGAGGCGCGCGGAGCGAAGGGACGGGGCTGAGCATGGCGGGGACTCTCTACGGCGTCGGCCTCGGACCGGGTGACCCCGAACTCGTCACCGTCAAGGCAGTGCGGCTCATCGCCGCGGCCGACGTCGTCGCCTACCACTCCGCCCGGCACGGCCGCTCGGTCGCACGGTTGATCGCCGAGCCGTACCTGCGCGGCGACCAGATCGAAGAACAGCTTGTCTACCCGGTGACCACCGAGTCCATCGATCACCCCGGCGGCTACGAAGGTGCTATAGAAGAGTTCTATGAACAGGCTGCCGCCCGGCTCATGGCGCACCTGGAAGCTGGACGCGATGTCGTACTGCTCGCCGAAGGGGACCCGCTCTTCTACAGCAGCTACATGCACATGCACAAGCGCATCGACGGGCGGTACGCGACTCAGATCGTCCCCGGCGTGACGTCGGTGAGCGCCGCATGCGCCGCCCTAGGGATGCCGCTCACCGAGGGCAACGATGTTCTGACGGTGCTTCCCGGCACGATGGCTCAGGCGCAGCTGACCGAGCGGCTCATGACGACCGATGCCGCGGCAATCATGAAGATCAGCCGCAGCTACGCGGGCGTGCAACAGGCGCTGAAGGAAGCCGGGCGGCTGGAGCAGGCGTATTACGTCGAGCGTGCGTCCGGTGACAAGCAGGTCACCCGGCCCGCGGGTGCCGTCGACCCGTCGGGCGTGCCGTACATGTCGATCGTGATCGTCCCTGGCAGGGCGGCGGCGCAGGGACGTCCAACGGCACCGGGCGCCACCACTGATGGCGTTATCGGAGTCGGCCGCGTCGATGTGGTCGGCCTCGGGCCGGCGGGCCGGGACTGGCTGACCCCGCAGGCGATGGCGGTTCTTTCCGCGGCAGACGACATCGTCGGCTACGCGCCATACGTGGAGCGGGTGCCGGTGAACCCCCGCCAGCAACGGCACGCCAGCGACAACCGAGTCGAGGCCGAACGCGCCGAGTTCGCCCTCGACCTGGCGCGGCGCGGTCGGCGAGTCGCGGTCGTCTCGTCCGGCGACCCGGGCGTCTTCGCGATGGCCACGGCCGTGCTCGAAGCTGCTGCCGACAACGAGCGCTTCGCCCACGTGCCGGTAGCGGTCGTCCCCGGCCTCACCGCGGCCCAGGCGGTCGCGAGCCAGTCCGGCGCCCCCCTCGGCCACGACTACGTCGTCCTCTCGCTGTCGGATCGCCTCAAACCTTGGGACGTCATCGCGCGGCGTCTGGAGGCCGCTGCTTCCGGCGACTTCGCGATCGCGATCTACAACCCTGCCTCGAACACCCGGCGGCAGCAGTTGGTCGACGCCCGCGAACTGTTGCTGAAATACCACGACGCCGCGACGCCGGTGGTGATCGGACGCGCGGTGGGCACCGACGATCAGCGGGTCACCGTCACGACGCTGGGCGAACTCGACACCAACCAGGTGGACATGCGTTGCCTGCTTATCGTCGGATCGAGCCAGTCCCGCATTGTCAACGCAGGTTCGGATCAAGCGCGCGTCATCACCCCGCGCCGCTACCCGACCGAATGATCCAGGCCAGCGCGTCAGCTACCGTCGCGACGACTTCGCTGCCTTCCGGGAGCGGCGGTCGCTGCACCATGACGACGAGGACACTCAGCTCGCGGGCCGCTTGCAGCTTGGCGGCCGTCATCGACCCGCCGCTGTTCTTGGTGACGAGTAGACCGACGCCGTACTCGCGTAGCAACGCCCGCTCGCCGTCGAGGGTGTAGGGACCGCGGTCGAGAAGCAGCGTGGTCTGAGGGGGTACCGGTCCCTCCGGTGGGTCGACTGTCCGCACGAGGAATCGATGCCGGTCGTCGTCGGCGAACACAGCGAGGTCGCGGCGTCCCGTGGTAAGGAAGACCGACTCGCCGCTCCAGGTGCGCACCGCGCGCGCGGCTGCCGGCATGTCGGCGACCACCTGCCACGACGACTGGATGTCCCAGCCCGGACGGCGGAGGACTAATCGCGGCACGCCGACCTGCTCGGCACCGATGGCGGCGTTCCTGGTGATCGTCGCCGCAAAGGGGTGAGTGGCGTCGACCACCGCTGTGATGTCGTCGTCGCGCAGGAACGCGGCCAGGCCGTCGACGCCGCCGAAGCCGCCGATGCGAACCGACCCTTCCGGCCGGCGCGGTTGCTGCACGCGTCCGGCCAGCGAAGAGATCACGTCCATGCCGTCGGCCACGAGCGCCGCGGCGAGAGCGCGCGCCTCGCCGGTTCCGCCGAGGACGAGGATGCGCACCGGCCGAGACTAACGAGCGTTACGCGAGACTGATCGAATGCGTGAACTGCTTGTCGTCGGCATCGGGCCCGGCCACCCTGATCAGATCACCGTCCAGGCGGTGCAGGCCCTCAACCGGGTGGACGTCTTCTTCTTGATCGACAAGGGCGATGCGAAGTCCGGCCTGAACGCGGTGCGAGACGAGATCCTCGAGCGCCATGTCGCCGACCTGAACTTTCGCGTCGTGGAGATCCCTGAGCCGCCGCGTGACCGCTCGCCCTCACTGAGCAGCGGAGCCTACGAAGCAGCCGTGCAGGACTGGCACGAGGCCCGCGCCCGGCGCATCGGCCGGGCATTGGCGAGCGAACTCGCCGACGACGGTGTGGGCGCGTTCCTGGTGTGGGGCGACCCGTCCGTCTACGACTCCACGCTGCGTGTCATCGACCGCATCCTCGCGTGCGGCGTGGTCGAGTTCGAGTATGCGGTGATTCCTGGCGTGACGAGCGTGCAGGCGCTGGCCGCCGCGCACCGCATCCCGCTGAACCGCATCGGGGAACCGATTTACATCACTCCCGCCCGGCGCATTGCCGACGGCCTCCCGGAGGGCCTGGACAGCGCCGTTGTCATGCTCGATTCCGGCTTCACCGCCGCCGTGTTGGACGAGCCAGGCCTGGACGTCTTCTGGGGCGCTTACCTCGGCACAGACGACCAAGCACTCATCGCCGGACGGCTCGACGAAGTCGCCGACCAGATCGCGGAGGTACGAACGCGACTGCGCGCCGAGCATGGCTGGATCATGGACACCTACCTGCTGCGCCGCCGACGCGCGAGCGACCCCTCAGACGCCTGAGCTGCTGCTCCGCTCGCGGGTCGTCGAGTAGAGATGACTGTCCCGGAAGCCCTCCGCGGCCAGCACATTGCCGACGATGATGACGGCCGTGCGCCTGATACCCGCAGCGTGCACCTGCGCCGCGATGTCGCCGAGCGTGCCGCGAAGGATCGTCTCAGCGGGCTGGCTCGCATATGCCACCACGGCGACGGGGCAGTCGAGTCCGTAGTGCGGTTCGAGATCGGCGACGACCTGGTCGATGCGCTGAACAGCCAGGTGCAGGACGAGTGTCGTCTTGGTCGCGCCGAGTGCGGCGAGTTCCTCCCCGGGAGGCATCGCGCTGGCCCGTTGCGCGATCCGAGTGAGGAGCACCGTCTGCCCGACCCCCGGAACCGTGAGCTCACGGCGCAGGGCGGCCGCGGCCGCAGCGAAAGCCGGGACCCCGGGCGTGATGTCGTAGTCGATGCCGAGCCGATCCAACCGCCGGGCCTGCTCCGCGACGGCGCTGAATACGGCTGGATCGCCAGAGCACAGGCGCACGACGTCCTTGCCGTCGGCATCCGCGGCAGCGATCGCCTCGGTGATCTGGTTCAGGTCCAAGTCCGCGGTGTCGATCAACATCGCCGTGGGCCGGCACTGCGCGAGCAGCTCGGCGGGAACGAGGCTGCCGGCGTAGAGGCAGACCGAGCACTCCGACAGCAGCCGCTGCCCGCGGACGGTGATGAGATCGGGGGCACCTGGTCCGGCGCCTACGAAGTGGACGGTCACTCTTGCTCGTGTCCTGACTTGCGAAGGGACCACTGCACGACCGGCAGAGCCGGTCGCCAGGTGGTGAAGCTACCGAGCGCGTCCGCCCGCTCGACGGCGATGCGGGTGAGCGAGCCACCGAGCTGCTTC
>NZ_DATNGK010000106.1:0-23940 GCF_035605935.1 Actinocrinis sp.
GAGGACATCATCACCGCGACGCCGAAGAAGGCATGGAACGGCATCGCCGCGAACAGCTCAAGGATCCGGATCACGTACGGGCTGCGGTGCGGCGCCGGGTCCACGCCGATGATCGGCCAGAAGAACAGCAGCCCGACGCCCAGGAAGTGCACCAGCATCAAGTCATGCCCGGCCGCGCTGCGCATCAGCGCGTCGAACAGCGGCGTGAAGTAGAGCCCGTACAGGCTGGCGATGAACAGCGGCAGGGTGAACAGCGGCGAGGCGACGACCCGGGCGAACCGGCTGTGCAGCAGGCTCAGCAGCAGCTCGCGCGGGCCGGTGCGGCCGGCCGCGGCCGGGTGCAGCGCGCGCAGCGCCAGCGTGAGCGGCGCGGCGAGCAGCAGGAACAGCGGCGCCGCCATGGACAGCACCATGTGCTGCAACATGTGCGCGCTGAACAGGTACATGCCGTACTGGGCCAGCCCGGTGCAGGTCGTCGCGAACAGCAGGGCGAGGCCGATCAGGAAGCTGAATCCGCGCAGCACCGGCCAGCGGTCTCCGCGCCGCACCAGCCGGATGACCCCGGCCGCGTACAGCGCGAGCAGCACCGCGATCAGCGTGATGAAGAACGGGCTCGGCGCCAGCGTCCACATCCGCGCGAAGCTCGGCGCCGGCAGCGTGCCGCCCATCCCCGGCATGCCCGGCATCCCGGACTGCCCGGGCAACGCCAACTGCGCCCAAGAATCGACTGACGCCGCTGGGTGGGTCACCGTCGCCACCTCCTCGTGCCGCGCTCGAGACCGACTCGTCCGAGTTCGTCCGTCCGCCAGCTTACGCGCCTGGAATCCGGCTGAAGCCGCCGGGTTGTCGCAGATTGGTCTAGTCCAATCCCTTGACGGGCCCGGCGCGGCGGCGCTACACACACAGTGAGCCGCGGGACGGCGCATCCGGCGGTCAACCAGCAAGGTTGTCCTCCACGCCGCCGTCCGCCGCCGCACGAGCCCCGGAGCACAGCTAGCACTCCCCGGAGCTATCAGCACGCGTGGCCGGACGGTCGGGTGTACCGACTCAAGGAGCCCACGCAGTGCGTCTCTTCAACCCACCGAGAGGGCCCGAACCGCGCGCCCCGGGACGCGGCCGCCGCAGCGCCATCGCGGTCGGCGTCTCCGCAGCGCTGATCGGCGCGACCGCCCTCGTCGTCGGCACGGCCGCCGCCGCGCCCACCGCCGCCGCGGCCACCAGCGGCGGCATCAAGATCGCCTACTACGACCAGTGGTCGATCTACCAGAACGCCTTCTACCTCAAGGCCCTGGACACCGAGGGCCTGGCCGGCAAACTCAACTACCTCATCTACGACTTCGAGAACATCGACCCGACGAACCTGACCTGCTTCGAGGCGACCAAGGCCACCGACCCCGATCCCGGCGGCGAGAACGACCCGAACGCGGGCGACGGGGCCGAGGACCAGTTCGCCGACTACCAGAAGTCCTTCGACTCCTCGATCTCGGTGGACGGCACCTCTGACGTGTTCAACCAGCCGATCGCCGGCAACTTCCACCAGCTGCAGGAGCTGAAGAAGAAGTACCCGAACCTGAAGATCCTGCTCTCCCTCGGCGGCTGGACCTACTCGAAGTACTTCTCCGACGTGGCCGCCAGTTCGGCCTCCCGGCAGAAGTTCGTCTCCTCCTGCATCAACATGTTCATCAACGGCAACATCCCGGCTTCGGGCGGATTCGGCGGCCCCGGCACCGCGGCGAACATCTTCGACGGCTTCGACATCGACTGGGAGTACCCGGCCTCGACCGGCGGCCACCTGGGCAACCACACCTCGGCCGCGGACACCGCCAACTACACCCTGCTGCTGCAGGAGTTCCGCAACGAGCTGAACAGCGCGGGCAGCGCGAACGGCAAGACCTACGCCCTGTCCGCCGCGGTGCCGTCCGGCCAGGACAAGGTCTCCAAGATCCAGACCAACCAGATCGGCCAGTACCTCACCTTCGCCGACGTCATGACCTACGACATGTACGGCGCCTGGAACGCGACCGGACCGGCCGACGAGCAGGACCCGCTGTATGCGAACCCGAACTCGCCGGAGGGCAAGATCGCGCCGGGAAACGAGACATACAGCGTGGACAACGCGATGCGCGCCTGGACGTCCGGTGACTCCCAATACGGCATCCCGGGCGGCTTCCCGGCCAGCAAGCTGACCGTCGGCATCCCCTTCTACTACCGGGGCTGGACCGGCGTGTCGGCCGGATCGAACCACGGCCTCTATCAGAGTGCGAGCGGCCCTTCGGCGGGCATGACACTATCCGGCAGCGTGCCCGGCGTCGCGATGTACAAGGAGATCACCAACATCGTCGCGAACTCCGCCGACACCTACTGGGATCCGGTAACCCGCTCCGCCTACTTCTATGACGGCACGAACTTCTACGGCGGCGAATCGGCCCAGTCGATCCAGGCCCGAGCGGACTACGTGCACTGCAACGGTTACGGCGGGTTCATGATGTTCTCGCTCTACGACCTGGACCCGGCCGCCACGCTGTTCAACGACGCGGTCAACGACATCAACGGCTCCGCCTCAAGCTGCACCACGCCGAGCGGCTCGCCAAGTCCGACCCCGACCACGTCGCGCAGCGGCTCGCCGTCGCCGACACCCTCCTCCTCCCCGAGCAACTCACCCTCGCAGTCGCCGTCCTCCTCGCCGAGTTCCTCACCGACGGGCGGAACCGGCGGCAACAAGGTGAGCAACCCCGGCTTCGAGTCCGGTTCGCTCTCCCCGTGGAGCTGCACTGGCAACCTCGGCTCCGTGGTCGCCAGCCCGGTGCACGGCGGAAGCCACGCGCTGCTCGGCGCGGCGTCCAGCTCGGATGACGCGCAGTGCTCGCAGACGATCAGCGTGAGCCCGAACACCAAGTACACGCTCAGTGCGTGGGTGCAGGGCTCTTACGTATTCATTGGTGACACCGGCACCGGTGGGGGCGATACGAGTACCTGGACGGCCGGCACCGCAGGTGCTTACCAGCAACTGTCCGTCAGCTTCACGACCGGTGCCTCGACGACCAGCGTCACGATCTGGGTGCACGGCTGGTACGGACAGGGCTCGTACTACGCGGACGACTTCTCGGTCGCGTAGGACCGCCGGTCTCGGTTGGGCGGCAAGCTAAATCAGCAAGCTAAGTCAGTGCTCGTCATGAAGTGAGCAAGTGCGCACCGACTGTCAGAAAATCACCAACTGGCACAGGTCGCTGCTCCCGGAGCGCGTCGTCACCAGATGCGCTTCGGGAGCGACGACCGGAGTGGGCGAGGGCTTGACCGGAGTGCTGAACCCGCCGAAGTCGACCTCGTATCCCGCCGTGCTGCGCCCGGTCGGCGTCGCGTCCACGGACACCTGAAGCCCCAGCCGATAGGTCAGCCGCACCAGCGCGCCGGTGCCGAGGTCGGTGTAGAGGTCGATGGAGACCTTGGTCGTCCCGGCCTTCTGCACGATCACCGACTTCGGCAGCTGATCCGCCACCGCCGGGATCTTCGCCAGGTCCACGGTGCCGGTGTATTCGACCGCGGACTTGGTGTCGACCTCGCTGGCGCCATCGACGTGCACCTATCCAGCGCCCCGAGCGCCAACCACCAGATCGAGTGCGTCGAGCCCGCGGCTCGCATCGTGGACAGGTCGTCCACGAACCAGGTGCGCCCCGGGTAGAGGTGCTGCTCTTTGGTCGGGATCGAGGAGTACAGCTTGCCGTTCAGAATGATCACGTTCATCGGATCCTGAACCGCGGTGCTGCTGCCGAGCACGTTCAGCGTCCCGGTCAGCGAGCCGACACCCAACGTCGGATCGAGCCGGCCGGTCAGCTGACGGCTGGCGGCGATCTTCTTCGCGCTGTCCGTCTCGACGCTGCTCACCGTGAGCGTGCCGGGCTTCGGCGCGGCCAGCCACGCGCGCAGCGCCTCGACCGCCCTCGCCTCGGCCGCCCCGGCGGTATCCGTCTCAGAGATCTGCGCGGCTGGCTCGGTGGTGTGCGTCGCCGCCGGCCCGGAATGGCAGGACGACATAAGCGCGCAGCTCAGCAGCACCGCGACCGCCGACGCGACCGCCCGCTTGCCCATCGTCGTCCCTCTCGCCGTCTCAAGAACGAGCGCCTCTTGCGGCACCCGGTCTCTTCCCCCTGCGGACCGGCGGCCCCGTAGTCTCCGCCGCACTCGCCCCGCCCGCCGGCCAACCCGTGTTCCGGTAGGGCGCAACCAGTGGCCATGCACTTGAAGACACCACGCGGTTGCTTGGCTCGACCGTCACGACCTGCGCTGCATCAGCGTAGCGGACCCTTGCGACGGAGGGTCTGCGCCATCTCTAGGAGGCACACGCCGCGTCGACGGCGGCGATGTCGTCCCGCAGGGACAACAGCACGGACACCTCCTGGCCCAGGTCGTTCGCCTGGGCCGAGTCATGCAGCGCGGTCAGATGGACCTGCAACGCCGCGACCGCACTTCTCAGCTCCGGGGTTCGAGCGGCCAAGGCAGCTGCACCCGCCTCATCGAGCGCCTTCTTCGCGTCGGTAACCGCGACTGAGGGATGGTCGGTGTCCTTTCCGAAGACATCGGTCACCTTCGCGAACGCGTCGTCGGCGAGTGCGCAGCCGACCACGTTGCTGCCGTCCAGCGCGGCAGTAGCGACGTCCTGCAACCTGAATGTCATCGGTGGCACGGTCAGAGTCTGCCCCTGTCCCCGCCCCGTGTCGGTCCCGTGGTGCCCGGTGAAAAGAATGAGCAGGATCACGCCCACCACACCCGCGGTGCCGCCTCCGGCTATCAGCGCGCGGCGAGGGGCAGAGCCGCGCGGTGCTTTTCCTGACTGTGCGCCATCCGGAACGGCATCAGTGGGTTCAGGCATGGCGTCGCCGTTCTCGGTCAAGATTCCCCCAGTGCCGCGGCGCGGCGATCGGACCAGCTGAATCGGTGCCCCCAGCAGGACTCGAACCTGCGACCAAGTGCTTAGAAGGCACCTGCTCTATCCGCTGAGCTATGGGGGCGGCGGCGCGCGGATCCAGGGTAGTAGAAGCCGCCGTCACTGCGCGGCGCCATTCCAGCCCTCCGCTGGCCCTAAACGCCCGGCATAAAGCCGATCGTCATGGCAATCAGGCGCAAAAGGTCCCATTGGCGGGGTCCGCTTGGTACGGTCGGGGGCAGGTTCGCCCCGACCAGTCTCGGGGCGAAGCTGCAACAGAGAAGTTATAAACAATCCTGACCCCGGTGTTCCCTTGTCCCCAGGGGCTGCGGCATGCTCACGGCTGTGACGATCACAGGCCCGGACGCTGACCTGCTGGGCGCCGTGGGCGCGCTCCGCGACAGCGTGGCCGCGCCGCGGCTCCCGCTGGCCGCGGACGGCGTCGTCGCCACGCGCAGAATCCAGGCCGATCTGATCAGACGCCTGGATGACTATCTGATACCCCGGCTGCGCCAGCCCGAGGGGCCGGTGCACATCGTGGTCGGCGGCTCGACCGGCGTCGGCAAGTCCACACTGGTCAACTCGCTGGTCCGGCAGGAGGTCAGCAAGGCCGGGGTGCTGCGGCCGACCACCCGCTCCGCGGTGCTGTGCGTGAATCCTTCCGAGGTCGCCGCGGTCACCGGCCCGGAGCGGCTGCTGCCGGCCTTTCTGCGTGCGCCCGGACCGACCGAGCGAGCCGACGCCCTCACCCTCGCGCCGCATCCGGCGATTCCGGCCGGGATCGCGCTGATCGACGCCCCCGACGTCAACTCGATCGTCGCCGACAACCGGGACGCGGGGGAGCGGCTGCTCGGCGCGGCGGACGCGTGGCTTCTGGTCACCACCGCGGAGCGTTATGCAGACGCGGTGCCGTGGCGCCTGCTCCAGGCGGCCCGCGAGCGCCGGGTGACCGTTGCGATTGTGCTGAACCGGGTCCCGCCGGAGAGCCTGCGCGAGGTGCGCGAGGCCGGGCAGGCGTTGCTCTCGGTCAACGGGCTCGGCGACCTGCCGCTGTTCACCGTGCCCGAGTCGGTACTCACCGGCGGCCTGCTCCCGGAGTACTTGCTCGACCCGCTGATGACCTGGTTGCGTTCTACCGCGCATGATCCGACGATGCGTCAGGCGACGATCGCCGCGACCGTCAACGGCATGTTTGATGACTTACCGCGTCGTCTCGGCGCGATAGCCGACGGCCTGGCCGCTCAAGCAGAGACCGCCGACCAGCTGCGTAACCAGGCGGACCTTGCCTACGCCTCCGAGCGCATCTCACTGCACGACGCCATCGCGCAAGGCGAACTATTGCGCGGTACGCCCCTGCTGGAGTGGCAGGCGATGATCGGACCTGACCGAGCCACCGCCCTGTTCTCGGCCGGCGATCCAGCTGCCGAAACCGCCCGCCGCCTGCTGCTCGGCGCCGCCGCCGACCAGGTAGCCGCCGCCGCGTCGCGGGCCGCGGAGCAGGTCGCCGCGGTCTGGCGGGAGGCGCTGGCCGACCAGGACAGCGCCGAAGCCCTGGTCTCGGCCGGTACCCGCGCCGGCGCAGTGCCTCCCGAACTAGACGAGTGGGCGGACGCGCTGGTTGACCTGCTCGCCAGGGAGCCGCACCGCAAGCGTTCCGACGCCCAGTTCTTCGCCGCCGGCCGCAACGGACCCGCCGCGCTGCTGGCCGCTGTCGTCTTCACCGGCCGCCGCGGCGCCGCGCCACCCAAGCGCCGCCGCGCGCTGCGCTCCTCGTCCCCCTCCAGCGAACGCGTCGTGCACCCGGTCGCCGCCGCCACCCGCCGCCTGGCCGACGCGGTCTTCGGCGCGGACGAGACCGACCGGCTCGCCGAACTCGCCTCGACCTCGCTCGACACCTCCCTCGGCGCGCTGTTCGACCGGCTCGCCTTCCGGCACCACCGCGCGCTGTCCGACCTCGGCGTCGAACCCGGCGCGGGCAAGGCGCTGCTGGAAGCCGGGCAGGCGGTGCAGCGAGCCCGATGAGAGTCATCCGCGGCAGCCAACGCACCCTCGGAGTCGGCGCTCGGCTCGACGCGCTGGCCAGACTGGTCGCCACTGCCGAAGACCGGCTGCCGCAGCCCGCGCTCGACCCCGCGCGCGAGGTGCTGCGCCGCGCCGCCGCCCGCTTCGGCATGTCCGCGGAACACACCGTGGTCATCCTCGGCGGCGCCACCGGCGTAGGGAAGTCCTCCCTCTTCAACGCCCTGGTCGGGATCGGCCTTTCCCCGGTCGCGGTACGCCGCCCGACCACCACGCAGGCCATCGCCTGCGTCTGGGAGGCGGACCGGCTCGCCGAGGCCAGGCCGCTGCTCGACCGGCTCGGCGTCGAGTCGCGCCGCCAGCTGACCCGCGACTCGGCGCTCGACCGCACCGCGGTCCGTGACGCGCTCGCCGGGCTGGTGCTGGTCGATCTGCCCGACCACGACTCGGCCGTGCGCGAGCACCAGATCGAGGTGGACCAGGCGGTGAGCCTGGCCGACGTCGTCGTCTGGGTCACCGACCCGCAGAAGTACGCCGACGCCTCCTGGCACGATCGCTACCTCAAAGCCCTGGCGCACCACGCGGACATCATGCTGATCGTGCTCAACCAGACCGATCGGCTGCCGCCGGAGGCCGTGGCCGAGTGCACCGCGGACCTGGTGCGGCTGGTCGAGGATGACGGCCTGACCGGCATCCCGGTGATCCCGGTCTCCGCACGCACCCGCGAAGGCCTCGACGAGCTGCGCCGCCGGCTGACCGAACGCGTCTCCGGCCGCAGAGCCGCCGCCGACCGGCTGGCCGCTGACGTGGACCGGGTAGCCGAACGGTTGGCGCCGATGCTGGTCACCACGGAATCGTCTGCGCAGCAGGACGACGGCGAAGCGGCGGTCTCTGACGAGGCGCGCGCCGAGGCGATGGACGGACTGCGCGCGGCTGCGGGCGTTTCCAGCCTCGCCGACGCGGTCAGCGAGCGGATCGCGGTCCGCGGCCAGGCGGCCGTCTCCACGCCGCTGCGCTTTCTGCGCGAACTCGTGGACCCGGGCACGAGCGCCGGACCCGGAGGCAGTGGCGGCGCGGGCGGTTCCGGTCGTGCGACCGCTGATCGACGCGGCACTGACGGGGCGTCAGGCGCCAGCCTGCGCGACCTGGTTCGTGCGGCGACCGACTCAGCCGACGCGCCCGCGCCCGTGCCCGTGGACCGCGCAGCGCTCGAAACCGTGCTCTCCCGGCTGTCGGACGCGGCCACCGCACCGCTCCCACCGGACTGGTCCCGCGCCCTGCGTAATCAGATCACCGGCAGCAGGCGCAAGGTGGCCGACCGGATCGATGCCGCGCTGGCCGCCAGCGAGATCGACGCCCGGCCGCCCTCCCGGCGCCTGCTCGTGCAAACCGGCCATATCGCGCTGCTCACGCTTACCGCACTCTGGGTCGTGTTCTGCTTCGTGCCCGGTTTCCCGGAAGCGCTCGCCATCGCGCTGGCCGCGCTCAGCCTGCTCGGCTCGATCGCCTTGGACATCACCGCGCGCCGAAAAGCGCGGCAGAGCGCATTGGCCGCAGGGCAGGTCGCTGTCGGGCAACTTTCCGTGGAACTGGCCGCCGTAGCGCAGGACGAGCTGTTCGGCCCCATCGGCGAGGAGCTGTCCCGTTATCGCAGCGCCCTGGCCGACTTCAAGACGGTCCGCGACGGCTGATAGCTCGCGCGGCCGGTTGATCCACTGACGCCTTCGAGCCCGAGTTATCCACAGGACGCTGAAAGCCGGTCCGGACCGGCTCCATGGGCCCACTAAGCTTGTAGGCATGGCGGAGTTCATCTACACCCTGCGCAAGGCCCGGAAGGCACACGGCGACAAGGTCATCCTCGACGACGTGACCCTCTCGTTCCTGCCGGGCGCGAAGATCGGCGTGGTCGGCCCGAACGGGGCGGGCAAATCGACCGTGCTGAAGATCATGGCGGGTCTGGAGCAGCCGTCCAACGGCGACGCCACCCTGACCCCCGGCTACTCCGTCGGCATCCTGCTGCAGGAGCCCGAGCTCGACGAGAGCAAGGACGTGCTGGCGAACGTGCAGGAGGGAGTGGCCGACACCAAGGCGATGCTGGACCGCTTCAACCAGATCGCCGAGCAGATGGCCACCGACTACTCCGACGAACTGCTGGCCGAGATGGGCACGCTGCAGGAGCAGCTGGACCACCGCAACGCCTGGGATCTGGACGCGCAGCTCGAGCAGGCCATGGACGCGCTGCGCTGCCCGCCCGGCGACGCCGACGTCAAGGTGCTCTCCGGTGGCGAGAAGCGCCGCGTCGCGCTGTGCAAGCTGCTGCTCGAGCAGCCCGACCTGCTGCTGCTCGACGAGCCCACCAACCACCTCGACGCCGAGTCGGTGCTCTGGCTCGAGCAGCACCTGGCCAAGTACCCGGGCACCGTGGTCGCGATCACCCACGACCGGTACTTCCTGGACAACGTCGCGCAGTGGATCCTTGAGCTCGACCGCGGCCGCGCCTACCCCTACGAGGGCAACTACTCCACCTACCTGGAGACCAAGGCCACCCGGATGAAGGTCGAGGGTGCGAAGGACTCCAAGCGGCAGAAGCGCCTCAAGGAAGAACTCGAGTGGGTGCGCTCCAATGCCAAGGCCCGGCAGACCAAGTCCAAGGCGCGGCTCGCCCGCTACGAGGAGATGGCGGCCGAGGCGGAGAAGACCCGCAAACTCGATTTCGAGGAGATCCAGATCCCGCCGGGTCCGCGCCTGGGCAGCGTCGTGGTCGACGTCGCGAAGCTGAACAAGGGCTTCGGCGAGCGGCTGCTGATCGAAGACCTGTCATTCACCCTGCCGCGCAACGGCATCGTCGGCGTGGTCGGCCCGAACGGCGCCGGCAAGACCACCCTGTTCAAGACCATCGTCGGCTTCGAGCAGCCGGATTCCGGCGACGTCAAGGTCGGCGAGACGGTGCAGATCTCCTACGTGGACCAGAACCGGTCCGGCATCGACCCGAAGAAGACGTTGTGGGAGGTCGTCTCCGACGGGCTCGACTACATTCACGTCGGCCAGGTCGAGATGCCCTCGCGCGCATACGTCTCCGCGTTCGGATTCAAGGGCCCGGACCAGCAGAAGCCGGCCGGGATCCTCTCCGGCGGCGAGCGCAACCGGCTCAACCTCGCGCTCACCCTCAAGCAGGGCGGCAACCTGCTGCTGCTCGACGAGCCGACCAACGACCTGGACGTCGAGACCCTCTCCTCGCTGGAGAACGCGCTGCTGGAATTCCCCGGCTGCGCCGTGGTGGTCTCGCACGACCGCTGGTTCCTCGACCGGGTGGCCACGCACATCCTGGCCTACGAGGGCGACTCGAAGTGGTTCTGGTTCGAGGGCAACTTCGAGTCCTACGAGAAGAACAAGGTCGAGCGGCTCGGCCCGGAAGCGGCCAGACCGCACCGCGTCACTTACCGCAAGCTGACCCGGGGCTAGCCGGGTGCCTGCGGAAATCACCGACAAGGGTCTGAGGTACGTCTACCCCTGCCCCTTGCGGTGGGCGGATATGGACTCCTTCGGCCACGTGAACAACGTGGTCTATCTGCGCTACCTGGAGCAGGCGCGGGTGGAGTGGATGTTCATGACCGCCAAGGAAGCCGGGATCAAGGAGTTCTCACTCGGCACCGTGGTGGCCCGGCACGAGATCGAGTACAAGCGGCCGCTGGTCTACCGCTCCGACCCGGTCCGCGTCGAGACCTGGGTGACCCGGATCGGGAACGCCTCCTTCACGGTGGCCTACGAGGTCAAGGACGATGAGTTCGTGTACGCCATAGCCGAGACGGTCCTGGTGCCGTACGACCTGGCCGCCGAGCGGCCGCGGCGGGTGACCATCGAGGAGCGCGATTACCTCAAGCCCTATCTCGCGGCCGCGCTGCCCAAGTCGCGTCATCGTTGATCTGACGTGTACGTATTCGCAAGCCCCCACGACGCGGCCGCGCTAGGCGTCTACCTGCAACGCCTCCTCGGCATGGACAAGACGGCCGCAGTGCGTTTCGTCGGCATTGGGCCGGTAGCCGCCGCGTACGCCGCACCGCCGCTACACGGTACGTCGGCTCGCGCGACCGTTCTGACGGTGCGTACGGCCGGCCTCGGCGAGGGCGCGCAGCCCTTCGATCGCACCGTGTCGGCGGGCCAGTTGCTCGAGTCGATCACCGATGGCGACGGCGATGGCGACGTCAACGGCAATAGAGCGGCGGGATTCACCCTGCCCGCGCAGCTCACCGGCGGTCCTTCGTGGGCCGGCCTGCTGCCCCCGCGCACCGGCTGGCGACCGCTCGGCGAAATACCGCTGCGCCAGCTTGCCGAGGCAGTCGCGCAGGGCAACGCCGACTTCAGGTTCGGCGCACTCGGCCGCGACCGCGTGGCGCTGGACAATCTCGCCGAGGAGATCTGGACTCGGGAACTGCCGCACGGCGTGCGCTGGCGCGCCGCGCATGCCGCCTCGGCGATGGGTTTCCTCGGCCCGCAGCCGGAGAGCGCAACGGACTGCGCACGCGTAGCCGCGCACAGCCGCTGGCTCCGTCTCGACACCCCCTACGGCACCGTGCTGGAGCGCATTTCAGCCGAGCTGTGAGGCCCGGTTCCGGGGTACCGCCCGCATCTGCCGACGGCACAGGCTAGGGTGGCGCTTCGATGCACGCACTCATGGTTGAGGGGAGAAATCGATGAGTGCACCGAAGATCACTGTCATCGGCACCGGATATCTGGGGGCTACCCACGCGATCTGCATGGCTGTGCTCGGATTCGACGTGCTGGGCGTCGATGTGGCGCAGGACAAAGTGGATCGCCTCAACGCCGGGCAGGTCCCGTTTTTCGAGCCGGGTCTGCCCGAACTGCTGGTCAAGGCGCTCGAATCCGGCAAGCTTCGCTTCACCACCGACTACGCCGAGGCCGGCGCGTTCGGCGACGTGCACTTCGTGTGCGTCGGCACGCCACAGGTCACCGGATCCAACGCCGCAGACCTGCGTTACGTCGAGAGCGCGGTTACCGCACTCGCGCCTTACCTGAACCGGCGCGTGCTTGTCGTCGGCAAGTCGACCGTCCCGGTCGGTACCGCGGCCCGGCTGACCGGCCTGCTGCGCGCGCTGGCGCCGGCGGGGGAGCAGGTCGAGCTCGCCTGGAATCCGGAGTTCCTGCGTGAGGGCTTCGCCGTCGAGGACACGCTGCGACCGGATCGGCTGGTCTTCGGCGTCGAGTCGGCCTGGGCGCAGGAGCAGCTGCGCACCGTATTCGCGCCGGTCATCGAGCAGGGCAGCCCGGTCGTGGTCACCGACCTGAGCACCGCCGAGCTGGTGAAGGTGGCCGCGAACTCCTTCCTGGCCA
This sequence comes from Actinocrinis sp., assembly GCF_035605935.1. Classification (GTDB taxonomy): domain Bacteria; phylum Actinomycetota; class Actinomycetes; order Streptomycetales; family Catenulisporaceae; genus Actinocrinis. The sequence goes on from NZ_DATNGK010000106.1 coordinate 12,290, forward strand.
CCAAGATCTCCTACATCAACGCGATGGCAGAAGTCTGCGAGGCCACCGGTGCGGACGTGCACCAACTGGCCGAGGCGCTGTCCTTCGACTCCCGGATCGGCGGCCGATTCCTACGCCCCGGCCTCGGATTCGGCGGCGGCTGCCTGCCCAAGGACATTCGCGCCTTCGCGCACCGCGCCGAAGAACTGGGCGTCGGCCAGGCGGTGGCATTCCTGCACGAGGTGGACGCGATCAACCGGCGCCGCCGGTCGCGCACCGTCGATCTGGTCCGCGAGCTGGCCGGAGGCTCGCTCCAAGGAGTCAGGATCGCCGCGCTCGGCGCCGCCTTCAAGCCGAACTCGGACGACATCCGGGACGCACCCGCGCTCGATGTCGCCCGCATGCTCCAGGAAGCCGGCGCGGCCGTGCGCGTGTACGACCCGGAGGCGATGCACAACGCCCGCCGGGCCTACCCGAGCCTGGAGTACGCGCCGAGCACCCTGGAGGCGGCCCGTGACGCCGACGTCGTGGTGCTGCTGACGGAGTGGACCGAGTTCCGCGAGATTGACCCGGACGCCCTCGGCGCGGTGGTCGCCCAGCGGAAGGTGGTGGACGGGCGCCACGCGCTCGACCAGGCCGCGTACCGCGCCGCGGGTTGGGAGTACCGCGCGCTCGGACGCCCGTGACAGTGACGTTTGTGACAGTGACATCCGTGACGGTGACGCCCGCGACACCAGGCGCCACGTTGGCGCGCTACTCCGCGTTCACCATGAAGTGCGCGGCCCGCTCCAGGTATTGCCAGAGCTCGGTTTCGTCCGCTTCGGGCAGCTTCAGCGAGCGCACCGCCTCGGCCATGTGATGCAGCCAGAGATCCCGGGCGCGGGCGTCGACCCGGAACGGCGCATGCCGCATCCGAAGCCGTGGATGGCCGCGCGCCTCGCTGTACGTCGACGGGCCGCCCCAGTACTGGATCAGAAAGAGCGTCAGCCGGTCCTCGGCCGGGCCTAGATCCTCCTCCGGGTAGAGCGCCCGAAGCTCCTGATCCTCGGCGACGCCCTCGTAAAAGCGGTGCACCAGCGCCCGGAACGTCGGCTCCCCACCAACCCTGGAGTAGAACGTCTCCGGTTCCCCGCGCGGAATGCTCGCTTGCGTCACCCGGCAATCCTACGGCGTGCCCGATTTCGATCTTCGGCCCTCCCAGCCGCTGCCGCTCCCGGACCGCCTCAGCCCGCTAACCCAGTGCTCTGCTAACTCAACCAGCCGCGATGGCAGGCCTGCCAGCCGAGCTGCAATCGGGTGCTGACCCGGGCCAGATCCATCATGTGCGCCACCCGGCGCTGCACCGTGCGCAACCCGAGGCCGAGCTGCTTGGCGATCGCCGCGTCCGTGGCCCCCACCATGAGCAGCGAGAGTATGCGCAGGTCGAGGCCGGTCGGCTCGGTCTCCGGGATATCCAGCTCGATCCCGTTCGGCTCGACAAGGCGCACCGGCACGGCGCTGTCCCACACCGACTCGTACAGTCCCATCAGCAGCCTGATCAAGCCCGGAGCGCGCACGAACATCGCCGAGGGCTCGCCGCCATCCGGATTCGTGCCGTCGCTCAGCGGTACCAGCGCGACCGAACGGTCCGCGATCACCAGCTTCGTCGGCACCTGCTCCACCACCCGGCACAGCTGCTGGTGCTTCATATGCGCCATCAGGCCCTCGAACGCGCCCGGGCGATCCAGCATCGCGTGCTCGACGATGACGTGGTATCGCACGCCCCGGTTGATGGCCTGCTCTTCAGCCGCGCTCTCGCCGGGCCCGACCACCTCGTGGCTGGCTTCCGACATGACGTGCAGTTCGGCGGTCGCGGCCATCTGGACCTGCTCGAAGCGATGCCTTACCGCGTGCGCTCCGATCACCACTTCGATCAGATCACGCGCCGAGCTGTCCGCGCTCGCGCTGCGGTACGCCTCAGCCAACGACGCCAGGCCGAGTTCGGCGCGGTACAACGCGTGCCGTTGCTCGGCCAGGAGCGCCCCCAGCGCCACCGCAGGCGGCGCGGCCACGTAACGCTCCCGCGTCCCGTTCTGCTTCGTCACCAGCCCCAGCTCGGCCAGCGCCGAGAGCGCATTACGCACCTCGACCCGCGGCAGCCCGATCCGCTCGACCAGTCCGGCCGTGCTGCCGGACCCCGCGGTGACCAGCTCCTGGTAGACACGCTCCGCCGCCGGATCGAGGCCGAGAATGCCGAACACCGTCTATCCCCTCGTCAGCAGGTTCGCATGATCCGTGCCCAATATCGGGACGCGGATGCGTCTACCTCGCGTGTCTTTGTGCGTCCATGATTATCCGCCGCCGAAGCTGTTCTATGACACGGGCTCATGTTCACCAAGATCAGCCCCGGGTGCGCGGCCGGTTCGCGCTCAGCGTGCCCCCGGTTTTGGCACTCGGGTTGACCGAGTGCCAGCGGGAGTCATAACCTGCCGATTGGCACTCTCAACGTGAGTGTGCCAATGCCACCCCGTCCCCCTGGCACCCGCGACGACAGGCGTGGACGGTGGCCCCAAGTCAACCGGCGGGGGCCGTGTTCCCGCCGTCAGTGAGTGTCTCCGAAGGAGAGGTCACGACCGTGGCTACCGTTGCCATCAAGCCGCTTGAGGACCGTGTCGTCGTCAAGCCGCTGGACGCCGAGCAGACCACCGCCTCCGGCCTGGTCATCCCGGACACCGCCAAGGAGAAGCCGCAGGAGGGCGTCGTCCTGGCCGTGGGCCCGGGCCGCTTCGAGGACGGCCAGCGCCTCCCGCTCGACGTCAAGGAAGGCGACGTCGTCCTGTACTCCAAGTACGGCGGCACCGAGGTCAAGTACAACGGCGAGGAGTACCTCGTCCTGTCGGCGCGCGACCTGCTCGCCGTCGTCAACAAGTAGCAGCCGCTCGCGCAGCCAGCCGTGAAGGCCGCGTTCCGCAAACCCCGCTGGACGGGCGGCGGGGCGCGGCCTTCGGTGTCTGATCGAGACACGGTGTCCGATCAGGCGCCGTGTCTGACCGACCCGGTCCGGCTGCGCGGCCAGGTCCACTGTTCCACCCATCCAGGCTTAAGAAGGGACGCTTGGCACCTATGGCCAAGATGCTGCAATTCGACGAGGACGCCCGCCGCAAGCTGGAGCGCGGCGTCAACGCGCTCGCCGACGCGGTCAAGGTGACGATCGGCCCCAAGGGCCGCAACGTCGTGATCGACAAGAAGTTCGGCGCGCCCACGATCACCAACGACGGCGTGACCATCGCCCGCGAGGTCGAGCTCGAGGACCCGTACGAGAACCTCGGCGCCCAACTCGCCAAGGAGGTCGCGACCAAGACCAACGACATCGCGGGCGACGGCACCACCACCGCGACCGTGCTGGCCCAGGCGCTGGTGCGCGAGGGCCTGCGCAACGTCGCGGCCGGCGCGCAGCCGATCGCGCTCAAGCGCGGCATCGACGCGGCGGTCAAGGCGGTGTCCGACCACCTGCTCTCCACCGCCAAGCCGGTCGAGACCAAGGAGTCCATCGCCCAGGTCGGCGCGATCTCCGCGCAGGACCAGGCGATCGGCGACCTGATCGCCGAGGCCATGGACAAGGTCGGCAAGGACGGCGTCATCACGGTCGAGGAGAACAACACCTTCGGCCTCGCCCTCGAGTTCACCGAGGGCATGCAGTTCGACAAGGGCTACCTCTCGCCGTACATGGTCACCGACCAGGAGCGCCAGGAGGCCGTCCTGGAGGACCCGTACATCCTGATCAACCAGGGCAAGATCTCCTCGATCTCCGAGCTGCTGCCGGTGCTCGAGAAGGTCGCCCAGGCGCGCAAGCCGCTGCTGATCATCGCCGAGGACGTGGACGGCGAGGCGCTCTCCACCCTGGTGGTCAACAAGATCCGCGGCACCTTCAACTCCGTCGCGGTCAAGGCCCCCGGCTTCGGCGACCGCCGCAAGGCGATCCTGCAGGACATCGCGACCCTGACCGGTGCCCAGGTGGTAAGCCCCGAGGTCGGCCTCAAGCTGGACCAGGTCGGCGTCGAGGTGCTCGGCACCGCGCGCCGGATCACCGTCGACAAGGACAACACCACGATCGTGGACGGCGCCGGCGACTCCGGCGCGGTGCAGGACCGGGTGCGTCAGCTCAAGGCGGAGATCGAGGCCTCGGACTCCGACTGGGACCGGGAGAAGCTGCAGGAGCGGCTGGCCAAGCTGGCCGGCGGCGTGTGCGTGATCCGGGTCGGCGCGGCCACCGAGGTCGAGCTCAAGGAGAAGAAGCACCGTCTCGAGGACGCGATCTCGGCCACCCGCGCCGCGGTCGAGGAGGGCATCGTCGCAGGCGGCGGCGCCGCGCTCGTGCACGCCGCCACCGTGCTGAACGACCGGCTCGGCCTGAGCGGCGACGAGGCGACCGGTGTGGCAGTCGTCCGCAAGGCGCTGGTCGAGCCGCTGCGCTGGATCGCCGAGAACGCCGGGCACGAGGGCTACGTCGTCACCGACAAGGTCTCCGGCCTCGAGGACACGGAGGGCCTCAACGCGGCCACCGGCGAGTACGTGGACCTGATCGAGGCCGGTGTCATCGACCCGGTCAAGGTCACCCGCTCCGCACTGGCCAACGCCGCCTCGATCGCCTCGATGCTGCTGACCACCGAGACGCTCGTGGTGGAAAAGCCGGCGCCGAAGGAAGACGAGGGTCACTCGCACGGCCACGGGCACAGCCACTAGCAGTGGCTAGTAGTCGCGCTTCCCGCGGCGGCGACAGCTGAGCACAACGGGACTCCCGCAGCCACCAAGCCTGGTGACTGCGGGAGTCCCTCTTTCTAGCTCCCGCGCGCGCCGCGGTGCTCTCCCGTTCCGAGTGTCCGCCTACGCCTTGACCAGCGTCTTCGGCTTCTTGCGCGCGGCTGGCTTGCTCGGCGATTTCTTCGGCGCGTTCGTGTCCGCGGCCTTCGTCTTGGGCGCCGCGACCGCCACCGTCCCGCCGGCGGGACGCTTGCGCCGTGGTACCGACTCCCGAGTCGCGGCATCGTTCGCGCTCGTGGGCTCCTTCAGCTCGATCTGGTTCTGGTCCTGCAGCGCCTTCTCGCGTAGCAGCTTCTCCTTGAGCTTCGCCTGCCGCGCCCGCGCCTCCTTCTCCCTGGCCGCCTGAGCCCGGGCTAGCGCCTTCTGCCGCGCGTGGTGCTCCTCGCGTTCCTCCTCCGTCATGCCGCCCCAGACGCCGTACGGCTCGCGCACTCTTAGCGCGTGATCCGCGCACGCTATCTGCACGGGACAGTTCATGCAGATCTCCTTCGCCGCCATTTCCCGGCTCGATCGCGCCGCACCGCGCTCCCCCTCGGGGTGGAAGAAGAGCGAGCTGTCCTTGCCGCGGCACAGACCGCGCAGCTGCCAGTCCCACAGATCGGCGTTCGGGCCGGGGAGCCGTGAGAAATCGGCCATCGCCGCTGTCCCTCCTTGTCGCCGGCGACGCGGCCGGTGACCGCGCACTCGCTCAGCGTGTCCGTTGTAAACCGCAGGTCATCCAGTGATTGGACGTGTCATGAGAAGGCATTCCCCGGTAAGAGTGGAGTTGCCGGTACTGACGCCTATACCCACCTATTTGTTAGGTAAGGGAGCGGTGTGTTCTCGACCTACGAACGGCCCAGTGCAGAACCCCTGAACGGCCGATGCCCCGACGCTCCTACCTGCGAAATCGACCCAATCACCCGCTCGTGGCGAGAAGGTGCCAAAGGCCTTAACACATGGCCACAGCATGCCAATGCGGAGGCCCGGCAGACCGCCGCCCTGCCACAGCCCACCAGCCATTACACGCACGAGGAACTCGAACTGCGCACCGGCATCCCGCTCCGCGCGCTGCGTGATCCAGACGACGGCGGCTCGGACAACACCCAGCAGCACCCGCCCTACGCCGCCATCGATGTAGTGCGACTCGCCGTGGTCGACCGCCTCGTGCGCTCTGGCGTGCCGGTGGCGCGCGCCGCCGCGCTGGTGCGAGCGGCGCAGAGCCGGGTGGCCGCCGGGATTTGAGCCGGTCAGGGCTTCCCAAATTCCGGCGCCGAGGTCCAAACTGGGTCTGCAATGACAGCCGGTCACGATATCGTCACAAAACGTCCGTGCGCCGCCGCGAGCGGCCGGTTTCAGCCCGCCGGCCGCCCGTCGTCCGGCGTGGTCTGCGCCGAGCGGGTGAACGGACATTCGCCGAAAACTCGATCTTGAGCTGCGACGGACCCGAATTCGCCACCCGATTGTGCGTAACGCTTTCGGGTGACGGTCGTTGAGTCAGGGCGGAGGGGGTCGGAACCCCCACCCGGCGGGCCGTCCCGCCGGTTTCCGGCCCCGCTCGCGCAATATTCCCCGGCATTGCCTGACAGCAGCAGGTATCCACTGTGCGTGGAGGCACATATGACGTCCATCCTGGTCTGTGACGACTCACCGCTCGCCCGCGAGACCCTGCGCCGTGCGGTGGCCACGGTCCCCGGCGTGGACCGCGTGACCACGGCGAGCAGCGGCGAGGAGGTGCTGCGGCGCTGGACCGCCGACCGGGTCGACCTGGTTCTGATGGACGTGCGGATGCCCGGCCTCGGCGGCGTCGAGACCGTCCGCCGGCTGGTCTCCACCGACCCGACCGCCCGGGTCATCATGCTCACCATGGCCGAGGACCTGGACGGCGTGGCCCTCGCCGTGGCCTCTGGCGCCCGCGGCTACCTGCACAAGGACGCCTCGCGCGCCGAACTGCGCGCCACCGTCTCGCAGGCCCTGGCCGACCCGACCTGGCGGCTGGCCCCCCGCCGGCTGCGCCCGGCCGAGGTGGGCTCCGCCCCGACGCTGACCGCCCGCGAGATCCAAGTGCTCGAGGGCATGAGCCACGGCCGCTCTAACGCGGAGATCGGCCGCGACCTGTTCCTGTCCGAGGACACGGTCAAGACACACGCGCGGCGCCTGTTCAAGAAGCTCGGCGCCTCGGACCGCGCGCACGCGGTCGCCCTCGGATTCCGCTGGGGGTTGGTTCGCTGACCGCGGCCGATATCCTCAGCCGCCGCACGGCGCGCAGCCCGCTCCGGATCAGGATCAGAGTCGGAATCAAGATCCCGATCAAGGCCCTGGCCCGGAGCGGCACGGCGAGCGGGATTAGGGCGCCCTCGCGGGCCGTTAGACTTGACGTCTCCCCGACCCGAGCCCCGGAGGGTATTCGTGTCCGTCTTCGACATCCCCGAGAAGTTCGGCCTGCTGGGGCTGACCTTTGACGACGTGTTGCTGGTCCCGGCCGTATCAGATCTGATGCCCGGCGAGTCGGACACCACCGCGCGGCTGACCCGCAACCTGTCCGTGCGCATCCCGCTGGTCTCCGCCGCGATGGACACGGTGACCGAGGCACGGATGGCGATCGCGATGGCGCGCCAGGGTGGCGCCGGGGTGCTGCACCGCAACCTTCCGGCCGAGGATCAAGCGGCGCAGGTCGACCTGGTCAAGCGCTCCGAGTCCGGCATGATCACCCAGCCGGTGACGGTCGGCCCGGACGCCACGCTCGCCGAGGTTGACTCGCTCTGTGCGAAGTACCGCATCAGCGGACTGCCCGTAGTAGACGGCGCCGGGTTGCTCATCGGCATAGTGACCAACCGGGACCTGCGTTTCGAGACCGACCACTCCCGGCTCGTGCACGATGTGATGACGAAGGCTCCGCTGGTGACCGGCCATGTCGGCATCACGGGCGCCGAGGCGATGAAGCTGATGGGCGCGCACAAGATCGAGAAGCTGCCACTCGTCGACGCCACCGGCAAGCTGCACGGCCTGATCACGGTCAAGGACTTCACGAAGACCGAGCAGTACCCGCACGCCACCAAGGACACGGAAGGCCGCCTGGTCGTCGGCGCGGCGGTCGGCGTCGGCGATGACGCGTACCGGCGCGCGATGCTGCTGGCCGAGGCCGGCGTGGACTTCGTGGTCGTGGACGTCGCGCACGGGCATTCCAAGGCACTGTGCGACACGGTCTCCAAGATCAAGGCGAACAGCCACATCGACGTGATCGGCGGCAACGTGGTGACCGCCGCCGGCGCGCAGGCGCTCATCGACGCCGGGGTCGACGCGGTGAAGGTCGGCGTCGGACCGGGTTCGATCTGCACCACGCGCGTGGTCGCGGGTGTCGGCATGCCGCAGGTCACGGCGATCTACGAGGTGGCGCGGGCGGCCAAGCCGGCCGGCGTCCCGGTGGTCGGCGACGGCGGCCTTCAGTACTCCGGCGACATCGCGAAGGCCATCGCGGCCGGAGCGGACACGGTGATGCTCGGCTCGCTGCTGGCCGGCTGCGAGGAGTCCCCGGGCGACCTGATCTTCATCAACGGCAAGCAGTACAAGTCGTATCGCGGCATGGGTTCGCTCGGCGCCATGTCCTCGCGCGGAAAGGCGGAGGGCAGGGCGTACTCCCGCGACCGTTACGCACAGCAGGACGTTTCGTCCGACGACAAGCTCATCCCAGAGGGCATCGAAGGCCAGGTACCGTATCGCGGTCCGCTCTCCGCCGTGGCGCACCAGCTCGTCGGCGGCGTCAAGCAGGCCATGTTCTACACCGGCGCGCGCGCCATCGCCGACCTGCAAGAGGCGCAGCTGGTGCGGATCACCTCGGCCGGCCTCAAGGAGAGCCACCCGCACGACATCCAGATGACCGTCGAGGCCCCGAACTACCACTCGCGCTAGAGTCGGTAGCGCCGCGAACGTCTGCGGCGCTTAAAAGCACTCCAGCGCCCGGAGAGGGAGCCCCATCGTGTCCGAGGTCGAGATCGGCCGCTCGAAGCGCGCCCGGCAGGCGTACGGTTTCGACGACATCGCCCTGGTTCCCTCGCGGCGTACCCGCGACCCCGAGGACGTCTCGATCGACTGGCAGATCGACGCCTACCAGCTGCGGCTGCCATTCCTGGCCGCGCCGATGGACTCGGTGGTCTCCCCGGATTCGGCCATAGCGATCGGCCGGCTCGGCGGCGTGGGCGTGCTCGACCTCGAAGGGCTGTGGACCCGCTACGCCGACCCGGAGCCGTTGCTCGCCGAGATCGCCGAACTGCCCGCCGAGCGCGTCGTGAAGCGGCTGCGCGAGATCTACACGGCGCCGGTCAAGGAAGAGCTGATCGTCGCGCGGATTAAGCAGATCCGGGACGCAGGCGTGGTCGCCGCGGGAGCGTTGTCGCCGCAACGCACAGCGCAGCTCTACAAGACCGTGGTCAACGCCGGCGTGGATCTCTTCGTCATCCGCGGCACGACGGTGTCCGCCGAGCACGTGTCGCACGACAGCGAGCCGCTCAACCTCAAGCAGTTCGTCTACGACCTTGACGTGCCGGTCGTCGCGGGCGGCGTCGCGACGTACAAGGCGGCGCTGCACCTGATGCGCTCGGGCGCGGCAGGCGTGCTGGTCGGTTTCGGCGGCGGTTCCTCGCACACCACCAAGAACGTGTTCGGCATCGCGGTCCCGATGGCGACCGCGATCAGCGATGTGGCGGCGGCCCGGCGGGACTACATGGACGAGTCCGGCGGCCGGTACGTGCACGTGATCGCGGACGGCGCGATGGGCGGCAGCGGCGAGATCGCGAAGGCGATTGCCTGCGGCGCGGACGGTGTGATGATCGGTTCACCGCTGGCCCGCGCGGTCGAGGCTCCCGGGCACGGGTTCCACTGGGGCGCGGAGGCCTGGCACGCCTCGGTGCCGCGCGGCATGCGCACTCACCTCGGCACCGTCGGCACCCTCGAGGAAATCCTGGTCGGTCCCTCGAACACCGCGGACGGCACCATGAACCTCTTCGGTGCGCTGCGGCGGGCGATGGCCACGACCGGGTACTCCGACCTCAAGGAGTTCCAGCGGGTCGAGCTGACGGTGTCTTAGGCGCAGGTCTTCACCGAGCACGAGAAGCGGTGATCTTGGCCGCAACCTAGTGATCTCCTAGAGTTCACCCTTCCCGTGGCGTAACTCGCATAGCGCCAAGTCGGTGCCGACCGGCATCGTAGAGGCATGCGCAGTGTGAAGCTCGGACCCGAGGAGCGGCGGGCCGCATTGGCCGCGCTCGCCGCCACCGAATTGGACGTGTTGGTGGTCGGCGGCGGCGTGGTCGGCGCCGGCACCGCCTTGGACGCGGTAACGCGCGGCCTTTCGGTCGGCATGGTGGAGGCACGGGACTGGGCTTCGGGGACCTCAAGCCGGTCCTCCAAACTCATCCACGGCGGCTTGCGGTACCTGGAGATGCTGGACTTCGCGCTCGTTCGCGAAGCGCTCAAGGAGCGGGGCCTGCTCATCGAACGCCTCGCGCCGCACCTCGTGCGTCCGGTGCCGTTCCTCTATCCGCTCACCGGACGAGCCTGGGAGCGCGTATACGCGGGGTCCGGGGTCGCGCTCTACGACGCGATGAGCTACTCCTCCGGCCACGGCCGCGGCCTGCCCCCGCATCGTCACCTGACGCGCCGTCACGCGCTACGCATCGCGCCCTCGCTGAAGAAGGACGCGCTCGTGGGTGCGATCCAGTACTACGACGCGCAGGTGGACGACGCCCGCTTCGTCACCACTCTCGTGCGCTCGGCGGCCTCGTTCGGGGCGCATGTCGCGAACCGCGCCCGTGTCGTCGGCTTCCTGCGCGAGGGGGAGCGCGTTACCGGAGCCGTGGTGCGAGACGAGGAGAGCGGCGACCAGATCGAGATCAAGGCCGCCCAGGTGGTCAACGCCACCGGCGTATGGACCGACGAGACACAAGCGATGGTCGGTGAGCGCGGCAAATTCCACGTCACCGCGTCAAAGGGCGTGCATCTCGTCGTGCCCAAGGACCGCATCCAGTCCTCATCAGGCATCATCCTGCGGACAGAGAAGTCGGTCCTGTTCGTCATTCCGTGGGGGCGGCACTGGATCATCGGCACCACCGACACCTCCTGGAACCTGGACAAGGCGCACCCCGCGGCGAGCGCGACAGACATCGACTACGTGCTGAGTCACGTCAACAAGGTTCTGCGGACCGAGCTGACGCGAGAAGACGTCGAGGGCGTATACGCCGGTCTGCGGCCGCTGCTGTCCGGGGAATCGGATGAGACTTCGAAGCTGTCTCGCGAACACATCGTCGCGCACGCGGCGCCCGGCCTGGTCGTCGTGGCGGGAGGCAAGTACACGACCTACCGCGTCATGGCCGCCGATGCCGTGGACGCCGCACTGCACGGACTCGATCGGCGCGGCCCGGCCTCGTGCACCGATACCGTGCCGCTGCTCGGCGCGGACGGCTATCCCGCGCTGTGGAACGCCCGTACCCGCATTGCCGCCGCCAGCGGCCTGCATGTCGCGCGGATCGAGCACCTGTTGCATCGCTACGGTTCGCTGGCCGAAGAGGTCATCGCGCTGGTCGAAAAGGACCGAGCGCTCGGCCAGCCGCTGGAGGGCGCCGACGACTATCTACGTGCCGAGATCGTCTACGCGGCGTCGCATGAGGGCGCCAACCACCTTGAGGACGTGCTCGCGCGGCGGACCCGAATCAGCTTCGAGACCTTCGACCGCGGCGTCGGCTCGGCCGGGCCGGCGGCGGAACTCATGGCCGCGACCCTGGGCTGGGACGACGAACGCCTGGAGCGCGAGATCGCGCACTACACCGCGCAGATCGCCGCGGAGCGCGAATCCCAGCGCCAACCGGACGACCAGTCAGCTGATGCCGCGCGAATGGGCG
>NZ_DATNGK010000107.1:0-2019 GCF_035605935.1 Actinocrinis sp.
AAGCGGTCACGATCTCACGATCGACATCCCTGGGCGAGCCGTCGGGCCGCGCCATGCCGCGTGCGGTAATGATCATCACGCCGAACAGCCCGGTGTTGAGGTCGCGAAGTTCCTCGACGTCCGAGCGGTAGACCCAGAGCAGTGAACTCCCGTCAGCGGGCCCGGGTCCGGCGCGCTCGGGCACAGGCCATAGGTACACGTGCGTACCACCGGGCGGCACGCCGCTGTTCGCCGCATCGCCGCCGCTCGTGCCATCGTTGTACGTCGCGCCCTCGGCGTTCTTGTCGTACGCCACACCTTGCGGATGCACGCTGTATGGCCGGTGCCCATTGTTCCGGAACACCACCCGGATCGTGTCGCCGACCACGGCCCGGATCAGCGGTCCAAGAAACCCGAGATGCTGCCATTCCTCAGGCCGCGGCTTGAGCGTGCGGAACGTACTGTCGGTGTATTCGCGATAGAGCACCTTCCTGTACGCGGTACCAACCGCGCGCGTCGGCGCCTTGGCGAAGAACGCCGAGTCGGTGTATGGCCGGCCGGCGATCTCGTCGCGGCCGCCGGGCGCGTAATCCCAGGTGACCGGGTCGGCGGCTATGTAATACGTGCGGGTGCGCGGCACCGGCGACTGGCCCTGTGCGCCGGCGCCGAGCGAGTCGAGAAGGAGATACAGCAGGAACGCCGCCGAACGATGGCGGGGGGAAGCCGGCATTATCGCGCCTCGGGGTGGGTGACGGGGCGCACTTGATACCGTGCTGGCGTTACGGGGGCGCTACCTGAGCGTTACCGCGGTGCCGGAGCCGCGGGGACGGTGGCCTGAACCGGCGCCCCTCAGCGACTCTGCTCGCCAAGCCGGCGGATCTCCTCGAGGACCGCGATGTCCGCGGCATCCTGGAGACGGCCGGTGCGCTTCGAGGCAATAAGGTGCTCCAGCGACGCGGTGGGGATGCGGACACCCTCCAACTCGAATGTCCGCGCAGCAGGGTAGGCCTCCGCAAAATGTACGCTCCAGGCCACCGTCAGAATATCCACCCGGGGCATGTCGCCAATGACCGTGACCGGTTTCGTAATGATCTCTTCGGCGAGCCATTCCCGGGCGAAACCGAATCCGACGGCCCCGAGTCCCGCGAGCACACGTTTGCCGTTCACAAGCGTCGGCTCGATCAGGATGTCGATGTCCCGCGTCGCGCGACTCGATCCCCAGAGCTGCATCGCCATCCCTCCGACGAGCACGTACCGAGCACGATGCCGGTGCAGCGCGGCACAGACTTCGGCGAGCCGCGTTTCGTAGCGCCTGCTCACCGGGCTCGTTCCTCCCAGTGCAGCCAGGCGAGGTAGTCCTCATAGCGGTCGAACGTGATCACCCGGTCACTGCGCCATCGCGGCCGGACGATCTCAGCCACGCGGCCGGTCCGCTCCGCCTCCTTGACGCGTTCCTCAGCCGTGAGCCCAAGATCTGCCTCGAGCTGCGAACGCCGGTACTCACCCAGAGCGGATTCGGCGGACGATGCGGATCCGGACGAAGCCGGCTGCCGTGCAGGACCGGGAGACGCGAGTTCGGCATCGCTCAGGTACCGCTGCAGCGCCTGCACGAGTACCCAACTCCGCGAGCGACCGAGCGCTCTGGCGCGCCGGTCTGCGAGCTTGACGAGTGAGGGGGGAATGGTGATGGCGATTCGCGCGAGTCTCATGGTATGATCCGATCATACTGATGCATATCACGATAGGCTCCCGGGCCACCTGCGGTCAAGTGAGAGCGCGCCGGCCATCCTCCGCTCCAGGCCTGGAATCGCCGTGCCGGAGCGGTATCGGTAGCTTGTTGCCATGAATTTGCCGTCACTGTTTCAACGGATCGTGCTCGCCGCGCTCATCTTGTTGGCCGCGAGAGTCGTGCGCGCACAGGCCGCTGCTCCGCCCGACATGCCCGCCACCGCCAGCCTGCGTGCCGATTCCCTCGTGCTCGCCTATGAAGGCCGGCCGATCCTTCGCGCCGTCGTCCAGTCGGCCGGCGCGCGCGTTGGC
>NZ_DATNGK010000108.1:0-2638 GCF_035605935.1 Actinocrinis sp.
GCCGCCGCGACGCCGGACGCGACCGCCGGGGCGTTGCCGAACAGCGAATGCAGCCAGGGCACCCGCCAGGCGCTCTCCGGGAAGGGAGTCGAGACGACCTCAAGGCAGCCGGTGGCGTTGACCGCCACCAGTTTGCCGCCGGTGGCGCGCATCGCGGTGTCCAGAACGTAGCGTGCGCCGAGTACTTCACCGCAGCCTTGGCAGGCCCGGTGTCCCGATATCAGGCTATTAGCTCGCTCCGGATCGGCCTGCCCGGCACGCTCCTCCTGCGGCAGCAGCCGGTTGCCGACCGCGAGCGAGCCGACTTGGTAGAACTTCACGCTCATCGCGATTCCTCCCGCGTGTGCAGCCGGGCGAGCAGTCGCTCGGCGGTCGATCCCGGGGCGTCGTCCGAGGCGCGGCCATACCCGGCCCGCGACAGCAGATCGCGATCCAGACCGAGGAAGGAGAAGCGGGCCGCGCGAGACGCCGCCGCGTCGCGCACCAGCATGCGCAGCGCCTTCTTCGTGATCGGGCGGCCGCCGAGCCCGGCGACCACGGTGCTGCAGCGGACCGGTACGGCGGGCGGATCGACCAGCGCGGCGACCAGTTCCGGAGTGATGATGCCGGCGGCGCCGGCGGAGAAGGCGCGTTCGAGCACGATGACCTGCTCGGCTCCGGCCAGCAGGGTGCGCAGGCGCTGCACGGGGAAGGGCCGGAAGCAGGTCAACTCCACGGCGCCGACGGCCAGTCCGTCCGTGCGTGCCTCGTCGATCACGTCCTCAAGAGTGCCGAGCACCGAGCCCATAGCGAGGAACACCGTGCGTGCGCCGTCCAGGCGGTAGCCGCGAGCCAAGTGCTCGGCCGGGCGGCCGACCAGTTTCGCGTACCGCTCGGCCAGTTCCGGCATCCGCAACAGCGCCCGCCGCATCCGGCCGTCGGCGAGGAAACGCACCTCGGTGAAGGCCTCAGGACCGACCATCGCGCCGATCGACATGGGCACGTCGGGATCGAGGATCTGCTGCGGCCGATACGCGGGCAGGAAGGCATCCACGACTTCCTGATCCGGCACCGCGATGCGCTCGACGGCGTGCGTGAGTACGAACCCGTCCATGCACACCATCACCGGCACCGAAAGCTCCTCGGCCAGTCGGAACGCGATCGGGTGCAAATCGCAGGCGGCCTGGTTGTCCCGGGCGTAGAGCTGGATCCAGCCGCTGTCGCGCTGGGAGAGCGAGTCGCTCTGGTCGTTCCAGATGTTGATCGGAGCTCCGAGCGCCCGGTTCGCCACGGTCATTGCGACCGGCAGGCCGAGCCCGGCCGCGTTGTACAGCGCCTCGGCCATGAACAGCAGCCCTTGGCTGGAAGTCGCGGTGTACGTGCGTGATCCGGCCGCCGAGGCGCCAATGCACAGCGACATCGCGCCGAATTCCGACTCGGCGTTGATGTACTCGCAGGGCGCGAGTTCGCCTCGGCGAACCAGAGCACTGAGTGCCTCGACGATGTGCGTCTGCGGCGAGATCGGATAGGCAGGCACCACCTGTGGCCTGCAGCGGGCGACCGTCTCGGCCACCGCGCGGGAACCTTCGACCGCGCGGCCGGACGAGCCGGTCTGCCGCGTCGTCGTTTCAGGTGTGGACACGATGGACCTCCGAGGCTGCGTGCGCGGCGAACCGCAGGTATTCGAACGCGTCGGTCGCGGCTGCTGCGTTGGCCTCGGCTATCGTCCTGGGGAACCGCGCGGCGATCGCGTCGCGTACCGCGGCGAGCGGGACGATCCCGGTGGCCGCCGCGACAGCGCCGAGCATCGCGGCGTTCGGCAGCGGGCGACCGGTGCGCTGGCGGGCGAATTCGGTCGCGGGCACCGTGCGGACGTGCGCGGCCCGCGGCGCCAAGCCAGTGCCGGTGCCGGTCGCCGACGAAGCGGCCACGGGTAGGTTGATCAGTGCGGTGCCGTCGGATTTGATGCCGTTGAAGACGAAGCGCTGGCCCAGCAGCGTCGGATCGAGCACGACCACCAGATCGGGCTCGGTCACCGGCTCACGCGAGCGGATCGGCTTGTCGTCGATCCGGCAATAGGCCTCGACCGGGGCGCCGGTGCGCTCCGAACCGAAGCTCGGGAACGCCAGGGCGTAACGCCCGTCGGCGATCGCCGCCCAGGCGACCAGCTCGGCGGCGGTGACGACTCCCTGACCGCCGCGTCCATGCAGTCTGATCTGGTACATCACGCCCCGCCTCCTCATGGGCATCGTCGTCTCGCGGGCCCGCGGCTCCCAGGGTCCTGAGACCCGTGACCGGCGGGTCGAACGGCCTGGGCTCACTCCTTTGCCGCGCGCAGGGCGTGCAGCCGCTGCCAGTACTCGTCCTCGCCGATCTCTCCGCGGGCGAAGCGGTCGGCCAGGAGTTCTTCCGCGCTCAGCCGGGGCGCGGGTTCGAGTTCACGCCGGCTGGCGCCGCCGCCCTGCCTCAGGAAGCGCGTGGCGGCCACGACCCCGGCGCCCGCGAGTGCCCACAGTGCAAACAGCCCGACGAACATCCAGACCCACTCCCAAGCGGATGGCGATCCGGACCAGCCGTTCATCATCGTTCGGCCCTCCTCATGCTTGCCCGCGTTCGCTGTGCTTCTTCGAGCGTCTCGGCAGCCGGCGCGACTCATCAG
>NZ_DATNGK010000109.1:0-4661 GCF_035605935.1 Actinocrinis sp.
ACCCCTAAACGCTACGCGCGAAACGCAGCGCCTGGCTCAAGTCTCAATCAGATCCATCTGTGTTCGTATTGATCTCGCGTCGGTATATCAGACGGCTATCGCGCGCGTCGGAGTCGGCCGCTACGGGATGGTAGCGGTTGCACGCTTGCCGGCGAGGCTCGGCAACGGCTGGGCCGGTTCGCCGGGAGGGTCGAGGCCGTGGTCGACGAGACGTTCGCGGTATACGTGCTGAGGTTGCTACATTCTGGGGTCCGTCGCTCGCCCCCGGGAGCGCGGCTGGTAGCTATTCATCGATCTGAGCTGGGTCGGACCGTGCCGATCCGTCGCCGAGCGTCCTCCGAACGGGGGACAACAGGTAACCCCCGGATCCCACCGTCAGTGGACAGACTGAACTCGGCGGCCTCGGCATCGTCAAGGGTGCTCGCCGACCCGCGGCGCGCGGAGAGGAGACCGTCATGACTGCCGGGTTTCGCACCTGGTCGACCAAGTGGAGGCGCCCGGCTGTCGCCGTGGCGGCGGCGATCGCCGGATGTTTCGTGATCGCGAACGCCGCTCCGGCGTGGGGGGCGCCAGCACCGTCGGCCGCGGCTCAGGACCAGCAAACCGAGACCTTCAGCTACACCGGGTCGGATCAGACGTGGACGGTGCCGTCCGGAGTGAACAGTGCGACGTTCACGGCCTACGGCGCGCAGGGCGCGCAGATGGCGTTCAATGGCGGATACGGCGGCATCGCGACGAGTTCGATCTGGGTCAACCCGGGTGACGTGATCCACCTGGAGGTCGGCGGCATGGGCCTGCAGAGGCCGCCGAGCGACCCGGCCCAATGCATCCTGACCGCCCCCGCGAAGCCGTTGGTGCATGCCGATGGGCCCCAGGCCACTGCCTCCGACCAGACCGGAGGCTGGAACGGCGGTGGTAGCGGCGGACATAACGGGAACTGCGGCTCAGCCGGCGGTGGCGGCGCTTCGGACGTACGGATCGGCGGCGACGACCTGGGCGACCGCAAGCTGGTAGCCGGCGGCGGTGGTGGCGGTTCGGGCAACCTGATCTTCGAGCAGGCCGGCGGCGGCGGATTCCCCAACGGTGGCTCGGCGAACGGCGACGGCGGCGGCTCCGGTGGCGACCAGGCCGGTCACTCGGGCAGCGGCCAGCTCGGCCAAGGCTCGGTCGGAGCCGATCCGAATGTCATCTCCGGTCCCGGCGGCGGCGGTGGCGGCGGCTACTACGGCGGCGGCGGTGGGCAGCCCGGCCTCGCCGGTGGCGGCGGGAGCAGCTACGGCCCGACCGGAACCGTCTTCACCAACGAGGCCTGGACCGGCAACGGAAAGATCACCGTGACGTTCGGCGGCACGCCACCGACCATCAACGACTTGGCGCCACGCTTCGGACAAGCGGGTTCCGGCATATACGTCCAGGGCACCAACCTGGACAACTCCATGGTGACCACCTTCGGGTCGACCGCGGTCTACGGAGCGATCTGCGACTCGTCCACGAACTGCTGGGTGCAGGTACCGCCAGGATCGGGCACCGTCTCGGTCCGCGTGCTCGTGAACGGGCAGCAGACGGAGGCCTCGGCCGCCAGTCAGTTCACCTATCTGGACGGTCCACTCACGCTGTCGTCAATCAGCCCCCAGGCAGCACCGCCCGGAGCGGCCGTGACGCTCACCGGCAACGCCTTCGTGCCTGACTCGGACTGGACGGTGGTGTATTTCAACGGGCAGACGAAGGTCAACACGGCGTGCATGTCGGCGACCACCTGCTACGCGGACGTCCCTGACGGACTGCCGATCGGACCTGGGACCGTCAAGGTGACAACAATGGCCGGATCGACGAACACGCTGCCCTTCACCGTGTTGCCGTCGGTTACGCAACTCGGTCCCGCGGCCGGTCCCGCCGCTGGCGGCACCGTCGTCTACGTGACCGGCACCGGATTCAGCACGACACCCGGCGCCACGACCGTGACCTTCGGCGGGCACAGTGCCACCGCGGTCGGCTGCGCCAGCACCACCATGTGCACCGCCGTGAGCCCGCCCGGGTCCGGCACGGTGAACGTCGAGGTGACCGTCGCCGGTCTGCAGAGCCCCGCCGCTCCGGTCAACCGATTCACCTACGGCAACTGATACCCCGACCGACCCGAACAAGAGGCGCGTCCCTCCCTCGTGAAGGGACGCGCCTCTTGCCTACGGAATGCGATGAGTTGATGGGCGTCCGGTCGTGTCGCGATGCGCGCTCGGGCTCGGGCTCGTTCGCTCATCGCGAGCTCCGCACGTGACGCGATTACGCGCTGGCGTGGCCTGCGCATATACGGTTAGAAAGTGCGTGCAGGGCTAGGCGATCTCCGCTGCACACCGTCGTTTTGTTAGCAATTGATCATGCTCAATATCGTCCTATCTGCGCGCGCAGACTAACCTAGCCTGATCACGCCGAACCATCGATCGGCGCGGCGGTCGCGCACGACACACCGCAAAAGCGCTCGCTATCGACGGCTCCGTGCGCGGTCGGCGGCATGACCTGAAAACGGTATGCCGCAGTGCCGATCGGCGGCGTAACCGCGCGTTTTGCTCGCGCTGGAGTTTCTGTGATCAAAATGGAGGGAGCGGATCGCGGCGCGACCGGCCGCTGGCGGAGTCGCTCGGATTACCTGCGAAGCTCGACGCTGAGCTGCTCCGCCAGACGTACTGCCATCTCGATTTCGACTCGCCGGATGGACACGCTCTCGACGTTGATCCCGAATGGAACGCCGAGATGGCGGCAGTAGGCGATGAGGTCGATCGCCGTCGTGAGCGCCAACCGGTAGGACGCCTCCAGCGTGTCCGCTGCGTGCTTGAGGTCGTTCTCGATCCAACGGGGAACGTCAACGCCCAGCCAGCGCAGGAACTCGAACGTTCGCATCGAGCCGCAGACTGAGAACGTGAAGACGATGGGCGCGACGGAGGTTCCGCGCTGGGCGCAGGCGTAATAGTAGTCGGAGACGAGGTTCTTGGCCGCGTTGACGTCGTAGACGACCTGGGTGACGAAGAATCGGTTGCCAGCATCCTGCTTAGCCAGGAGCCGAAGGTGTTCGTCGTCTCGTCGCTTGTGCCGTTCAGGGATGGCGACACCGCCCACCATCAAGGCCGGGTTCGCCTCGCGGCTGAGCGCTTGGGCGTCCGTCAAGGACGTCTTTGGCCGGCTGTCGTCGCCGGCGGCTCCGACGAGAACCGTCATCACGCGAGCAGGATCTTGCTCCGTGAACCACGTCCGAAGCTCGGCAGGTGAGTACTTGCCCACCGCGCGGTAGACGAGGACGGGCGCTGCCCAGGTCGTGAGGTTGTCGGCGAGGAAGGCCGCCGGGTCGACGGTCGGAATGAACGGGAAGGGACGCTCTGTCGGGGTGCGCGCTGTCTCGTCGGCGATGTCATAGAGGACCAACCCATCGACGTCCACGGGCCGCAGACGAGCGAGGGTGGCGTCGGCGATCTCTTGCGCCCGGTCGCCAGCGCTGGTCGATCGTGGCGGTGTCAGCGCGAACAGGAGAAACTCACCCGAGCTGTTTGCGATCCGGTCGATCAAACCCACGATCGGCAACCTAGCGGCTTGCATCTTAAGGATGGTCGTCGGCACGACCGCGTTCCTGACGCACCGATATGCGCGCCGGCCGGCGCCGAAGGCGCTACGCGATATCGACGGCTATCGGGCGACTTGAGTGAGTGCTGCTTTGTGGCTGCAAGGCCGTATAGGAGCCTGTCGCACAAGTTGTGGCGCGGCTGCACGGCGCCGGATTTGCGCCAGCCTCCTGCCCGAGCCGTTCACCCCTGGGGCGGCCCGCATGCATGCCAGAAGAGCCGGAGAGCGGTCTGTGTATGGCGTGTTGCGTTCCTGGTGACGGTGCTTCGACGAAATGATGCTGGGACGCGCGGCGGGTGTGGCGATAAAGTTGGTGATATGTCACGTAAGGGCAAGGCCGGCCTGGAGCCCGCCGGTGGATGGCTTGACGTGGACCAGCGGCGGGCGTGGTTGGCCTATATCCGGGTTCAGCTGCGCCTGGCGTATGAGATGAATCGCCAGCTCCTCGCCGACAGTGGCATGTCGCTGCCCGATTACGACGTGCTGACGGCACTGAGCGTCGCCGACGGGGGGCGGATGCAGATCACGGTGCTAGCCGCCCAGATCGGGTGGGAGCGCAGCCGGGTGTCGCACCACGTGCGGCGAATGAGCGGTCGAGGGCTCGTGACGTACGGCCTGTCCGCTGCCGACCGGCGGGTCACCGAGGTGACCCTGACCGCCCGCGGGCGGCAGGCGCTGGACGAGGGGGCGCCCGGGCACGTGGATCTTGTCCGGCGCCTGTTCTTCGGTGGCCTGCCGGCCGGCCTGGTGGGGCCGCTCAGCGAAGCGCTGGAAAGCGTGTACGCCAACATCATCGAGCAGGGCTCGCTCCCGCCGCCCGTCGACTGCCACCCGGCGAAGGACTGACCAGCCCCGCCCGGCCCCTCCATCCCACGCCAGCAGGCAACGCCTGGAACCGGCGCGCGCGCCGCGCCAGCCACTAGGCCCGCGGCAGCGGGCAGGCGAGCCTGGCGGCCCAGGCGGACCTGGTCTCCGCACATCCCGGTCCTGGGAAGCAGGCTCAAACGACCCGGCACGTCGGCGGCCTTCCCGCTCGAGAATTACGTGACATATCA
>NZ_DATNGK010000110.1:0-3401 GCF_035605935.1 Actinocrinis sp.
CATCGGCTTGTTCGTCCAGTTCTTCGAGGACGAGTTCTCGCCCGCCATGCTGCAGTACGTCCTGCCGATCTCCGACGCCGCCCGCGAGGCGGGCTACGACATCCTGATGGTGACGGAAGCCGATGGCCCGCACGCGGTGCAGCGCATCTTGAGCTCCGGGATGGTGGACGGCGTCGTCCTGCTGAATGTGGCGCACGAAGACCCGAGGCTGCCGGTGCTGAGGAAGATGCGCCAGCCAGGATCGATGGTCGGCCTGCCGCGGACTCCGGAGGGGTTCGACGTCTTCGACCTGGACTTCGCGGAGTCCGGCCGCATCCTGGTTGACCACCTCGCCGAGCGCGGGCACCGCGAGATTATCCTGATCACCCCGCGCGAGCACGTCTTCGAGCGCGGCGGCGCGTACTCCTGGAGGTTCCGGGATGCGGCACTGCAGCGCGCCGCGAGCTACGGCATCCGCGTCCGTTCCTACTACGGCGAGACGCAGCAGCCCGCCGTTAACCAGCAGCTCAACCAGATCCTCGACGCGCGCGACGAGTCGGCGATGGTCGTGCACAACGACGCGGTGATCGCCGCGCTTCCTTCAGTGCTTTACTCGCGCGGAGTCCGTGTGCCCGACGACCTGTCGGTCGTCGGCATGTTCTCCGAGGACTTCGGGCGGCTGTTCTCACTGCCGTACACGGCGGTCGAGACGTCACCGAACAAGCTGGGCCGGATGGCGGTCCAGGCTCTCGTGCAGCGCATGACCACTCCGGCGGACGCTACCCCCTGGCGGGTCGAGCTGGTCGCGCCGCACATCACGGACCGGGGAAGCACCCGCTAACCAAGCGAAGCGGCTGCTTCCCCTGGCATGCCGCACTGTCGAATCGGTTCGACAAACTAAGCCCAGGCAGCTGAACGCAATAGGTAAGGACAACCGAAAAGAAGGCACCGTTTCCGGATTCCGAGGCTTCGCGGAACCCGGCCATTCAGAGAGGAATGACCGTGCAGATACCCCGTAGAGCGCGCGCCGCGCTGCTCGCCGCCACCGCTGTTACCGCCGTAGCCGCGCTAGCGGCCTGCTCAAGCAGTTCAAGCACCGGCGCGGGCGCGACCGGATCCGCCGCCGGCGGCACGAGCGCGTCGGCGGCGAGTGGCGGCACTTACACCTTCTGGGATCCCTATCCGCAGTACAACGCCTCTTCCGCATGGTGGAAGCTGGTCGCGTCGTGCGGCACGCAGGCCGGGGTGACGATCAAGCACACCGCCTACGACACGACCGCGCTGACGACGCAGGCCCTGCTGGCCGGCCAGCAGGGGACCTCGCCGAACATCCTGCTCGTGGACAATCCGGTCGTCTCCACGCTCGCGACCGCCGGCATCCTCACCACCACCGCGCAGAACGGGCTTTCCACGGGCGCGATCGCCCCGAACATCCTCGGCGCCGGGGTGCTCAACGGCAGCACCTACGGAGTCCCGATCGGCGCGAACACGCTGGCGCTTTACTACAACCCGAAGGTCTTGAAGGCCGCGGGGGTCAACCCGGGTTCCATCACCAGCTGGGCCTCCCTGACTTCGGCGCTGGCCAAGGTCAAGGCGATCGGCAAGAAGGGCATCACGTTCTCGGGTATCAACACCGAGGAGGGCAGCTTCCAGTTCCTGCCGTGGTTCTGGGGCGCGGGCGCTAACCTGACCAACCTCGGCTCGCCCCAGGCGACCGCCGCGCTCACCCTGTGGACCACCTGGATCAAGGACGGCTACGCGCCCAACTCGGTGATCCAGAACACGCAGACCACGTCGTGGCAGGAGTTCCAGACCGGCGACTTCGCGTTCGGGGAGAACGGCACCTGGCAGAAGGCGGGCGCCGCCGCGATGGGCGCCAAGGTCATCCAGATCCCGGCCGAGAATGGCGGCGCGGCGCCGGTGCCGACGGGCGGCGAGTTCTTCACCATCCCGGTGCAGAAGGACACGGGGTCCTACGCCACCTCGGCGAAGATCATCCAGTGCCTGTCGTCGACCAGCAACATCGTCACGACCGACGGCACGCTCAACTACATCGCGCCCACCAAGGCCGGGCAGCAGGCTCAGCTGTCCGCGGACCCCTCGCTGAGCTCGTGGGTCAGCGCGGTGGGGGTGGCCAAGGCCCGTACCGGCGACAACCTGGGCACCAAGTACCCGGTCATCTCCCAGCAGATGTGGACCGCGGTGCAGAAGGCGGAGAGCGGCGCGGCGACGCCCGCGAACGCGCTGCAGGTCGCGCAGTCCGCGGCCACGGCGAAGCTCAGCCAGTAGGACAGCCGGCAGACCGACGTGAGAACCATGACAAAAGACAGGTCAAGGGCGCGGTCGGCCGAGCGGCAGCGTGACGGGGCGGCGGTACCCGCCCCGTCACGGGCGCGGTCGGGCCGCCCGCGCCGCCCGACGCGGTGGCGAGCGCAGGCGGCGGCCTGGGGATTCATCGCTCCGGTCGTCGCGTACCTGATCGCTTTCTACGCGTACCCGCTGTACCGCAACATCGACCTGAGCATCAAGACCTACACGGTCGCGTCCTTCATCACCGGCAACGCTCCGTACTCGGGCTTCGCCAACTACAGCCGTATCTTCCGTAGTCCGACGTTCTCGCCGGCGCTCGTCAACACCGCGGTTTTCACCTTCGTGTCGATCGCCTTCCAGTTCGCCATCGGCCTGGCCCTGGCGGTGTTCTTCTACCGGAGGTTCCGCCTGTCCGGCCTACTCCGCGCGCTCTTCCTGATCCCCTGGCTGCTGCCGCTGCTGGTGTCCGCGTCCACCTGGTCGTGGATGCTCAACAGCGACTCGGGCATCGTGAACTCCTTCCTGCAGGCCATCGGCGTCGCGCCAGTCAACTGGCTGACCTCGCCGCACTGGTCCCTGGTCGCCGTGCTGATCGCGAACATCTGGATCGGCATACCGTTCAACCTCGTCATCATGTACAGCGGCCTGCAGAGCATCTCGACGGACGTCTTCGAGGCCGCCGCGATCGACGGCGCCAACGGGTGGCAGCGGTTCTGGCGGATCACGTTCCCGCTGCTGCGCCCGGTGTCCGCGATCACCCTGCTGCTCGGCTTCATCTACACCCTGAAGGTGTTCGACATCATCTGGATCATGACGAGGGGCGGGCCGGCGACCTCGTCGACCACGCTGGCGATCTGGTCCTACCAGCTCGGCTTCGGGTCGCTGCTGCCGGACTTCAGCTCGGCGTCCGCGGTCGGGAACGTGCTGATCATCATCGCGGTCATCTTCGCCCTGATCTACGTCCGGGCCCGGAACCGCCTGGAGGCGACGTGAAACGCCGCTCATGGTGGCTCACCGCGCTTGGCGTCCTGTTCACCGCCGCCATGCTCTTCCCCGTCTACTGGATGGTCAACGTCTCGCTGACGCGGACGTCCGACATGCGCAAGAGCCCG
>NZ_DATNGK010000111.1:0-14394 GCF_035605935.1 Actinocrinis sp.
TGGCCGTGGCCGACATCTGGCGCATCGCCGACGGCAGGATCGTCGAGCACTGGGACGTCGTCCAGGAAGTGCCCGAGGAAAGCGCCAACAGCAACACGATGTTCTAGGCCTGCGACAAAGCCGCGGCGCGGCGGGAAGCGTATCGCTCCCGCCGCGCCCCCATGAGCCAACCGGTCCCGCACCGCCCGCATCGACCCCGCGGAGCACGCCGTGACCGCCGTCGGCGAGCAGATCGTCACCCGTTTCGTGACCACGTTGAACGAACGCGATTTCGACGCCTTCGAAGCCCTCTTCGTCGACGACTACCAGCAGCACCAGACGCTGGCCACCGACGACTACGTCGCGGTCAACTTCGTCTACCACTAACCGGTGTTGCGGCTACCGGCCGTGGCCTGCGTCCACCGAGTCGAACTGTCAGGATTTGAACCGCACCCTCGGCACCAATGCCTCTAGCATCCTGCTGTGACGAACGTATCAAGTAGCCCCGGCGATCTTGTGCTGTGGCAGGGATGGGAGCCGCGGCGCGCTGTCGACCTCGAGCAGGCCATCGCCCTGCTGACAGCCCCGGGGCACTGGGGCGAGGTGTTTGTCCTCGATGGTGTTGCGGCGCGCGGATTCCGCCCGCCGCGACTTCTGACCATCACACCGGTCGAGAATGAGACCGCGCTGGAGCAGGAGACGCCGGCCGAGCTGCGCCGGGCGTGGGCGGTGACCTACCGTCAGATCGCCGAGACCGCTGCGCGGCAGTCCGCGCCCTATGCGATCTACTTGCTGGGCGTGAACCCGCCTGACGGGCTCTCGCCGGAAGAGCTCGCAGAGTTCAACGGCTTCTACACCGATGTACACCTTCGCGAGGTCGCCGAGCGGCGCCGTGCGCTGCGCGCCGTTCGATACGAGCGGGCCGAGGAGATCAAGCCGCCGTATCCGTCGGCGCCCTCCTATCTTGCCGCCTACGAACTCGACGAGGCCTCGGCGGCCGTGCGCAGGCACACCGGACCCGCGTACAGTCCAGGTCCCGCCGTCTGGCAGCGACACACCACACCGTGGCGGCTGTGGTACCTCCTGCGTTCGAGCGCTGCCTAGCTGACGCCCGATTGGCCCGCGCGATACCGATAGGTACACGGCGGCGCTGCCTGACCGCTGCTGCGCGGATGCGCGGCGGGGTTAGCGCGGCTGGTCGGCTCGGCCGACCAGGATGATCCGCACCGCGTGCGCGGCCTCGCTCAGCGCGTAGATGATCCGCAGGTGGCCGACCTGCATGCGGCGGTAGGTGCCGGATCCGCCTAGCGGCGTGGAGCCGGCCGCTCGCGGGTCGCCGGCGAGCAGGTGCACGGCCGGGATTACGCCCGCGGCCGCGTCGGGGTAGGTCTTGGCGAGCGTAGACAGCTGCTCGATCGCCTCGGGTTCCCAGATCAGCTCGTAGAGGACGGCGTCGTCTCTCACGTCGGTCGGCTCTTAGAGGGCGCGGCCGTCCGGCGCCATGCCGAACAGCGCGGCGACCTCGGCGTGTGGCACGCCCGTGCGGCGCTCGGCGGTGACCCGCTCGGCCTCGGCCAGGTCGCGGGAGTCCTCCAGCTGCCGGTAGTAGGCCAGCCGCTCGGGGCTGATCAGCACGGCGGCCGGTTCGCCGTGCTCGGTCAGCTCCACGATCTCCCCGCCGTAGCGGGCTCGGTTGACGACCTTGCCCAGGTGCGCGCGCGCCTCGCTCAGCGTGTAGGTGCTCATGCTGCAAAGTGTACGATTCGTAGCCTTTGCAGGCTAGGGCGCGGCGGGCGGAACCTGGTGCGCGGCGCTGTCCGGCGACTGCGATTGCGATCCGGCGGGTTCGGGAGCCGGACGCGGTTCGGGTTCGGCTCCCGCCGCGCCCTTGGCGGCGGCTCTGGCGGCCTGCTCCAGGCGGAAGAAGCCCGCCGAGTGGACCATCATCGCCGCGAATCCGCTGGCCAGGACCGCGATCCCGGCAGGCCACATGATGTGCCAGAACCCGGCGAACACGCCGGTGAACGCGAGCAGCTGCGCGAGCGAACGGGTCACCCGCACCGCGAGCGAGTCGGTGATCCGGCGCCGGAAGGTCTCCTGATAGTTGATCAGCAGCAGCGCGGCCAGCAGCGGGATGGCCACCGAGAACGCGATCACGCAGGTCTTCGCCGACCAGTCCAGGCCCGTCACGGTCAGGAACGGCTGCACCAGCACCAGGCCGATCGCGATCAGCCCGCCGTAGATCACGTTGTTCTGCCTGATCCACTCCTGCTGCTGCGCCGGCTCCTGCGCGGATTTCTCGATCCACGCCGTCTGCAGCCGTGCCTCCTGCACCGCCGCCTGCCGGATCTCTTCCGCCTGCTGCTTCGGGTCGACCGCCATGACGGTCATCATCCCAGGGCGTTCGCGGCGCTTCGCAGAGCACGCACCGACCATGCTGACCTCACGCGTCGCGGGTGGCTCGCCAGGCGCCGAACCCGAGGAAGACGGCGAGGTAGAGCGCGAGGTCGAAGAGGGCGAAGCCGAACGAGGGGACACGTGCGGCGTGCGGCCCGGCTGGCGGGTGCACGGTGGCCAGCGCGCTGGCGGCGTTGATCAGCAGCAGGTGGTCGGGCAGGTAGCTTGCGCCCTCGAAGGTGCGCGCGAGCGGGTAGGCGAGGAAGACCAGGGCGAACATGGCGCAGATGGCGGCGGCGGTGTGGCGCAGCAGCGCGCCGAGCCCGAATCCGACCATCGCGACCACGGCCGCGTAGAGCCCGGCGCAGGTCACCGCGCGCAGCACGTGCGCGTCGGTGACGGGCACGTTGAGATGCTCGCGGCGCAGCACGAGCTGGCCGAGCAGGAACGCGCTGAAAGCGCACAGCTCTGAGACGAGCAGCGCGAAGACGCCGAGCGCCAGGGCCTTCGCGGTATACAGCACGGTGCGGCGGGGCGCCGCGGTCAGGGTGGTGCGGATCATGCCGGTGGCGTATTCGGTGCTGACCGCGAGAACGCCCAGGGCGCCGAGGGCGAGCTCGCCGAACTGGAAGCCGCTGAGCGGGTCGCCGACCGGGTCGAACCCGGCCCGGTCGGCGGCGCTCATCGTGGCCCAGTGCCCGGTGACTGACAGGACGTCGAGCAGTCCGACGCCGAGGCCGAGAATGAGCGCGGCGGCCGCAGCTATGAAGGTGGAGCGCTGCGCGCGCAGTTTGATCCATTCCGAGCGCAGCAGTGCGGGCAGCGCGGCGCCCCGAGATGCGGGCGTCGTGGGTATTGGTGCGGAGGCGGTGGTCATCGCGGGCGTCCTTCAGGAGCGGGAGGTCGAGGCGGGGTTCGGGTCAGCAGCCGGGTTGGGGTTCGCGCGGTATTCGACGGAAGCGGCCGTCAGGCGCATGTAGGCGTCCTCCAGGCTGGCGCCCGGTCCGGCGGCGCGGATGAATTCTCGAACACCGGTGTCGGCGAGCAGGCGTCCGCGGCCGATGACGATCAGGTGGTCGGCGGTCAGCGCCATCTCGCTGATCAGGTGGCTGGAGACGAGCACGGTGCGGCCTTCGGCGGCCAGCGACTTCATCAGGGTGCGCATCCACAGCACGCCTTCGGGATCCAAGCCGTTGACCGGTTCGTCCAGCAGCAGCACGCCCGGGTCGCCGAGCAGCGCGGCGGCGATGCCCAGGCGCTGACGCATGCCGAGGGAGAAGGAACCGGCTCGTTTTCCGGCGACGCCGGCGAGCCCGGTCAGTTCGAGCACGTGGCGGACACGGCCGGCGGGCAGGCGGTTGCTCGCGGCGAGCCAGGCCAGGTGATCGCGGGCGCGTCGGCTCGGGTGCAGCGCCGCGGCATCGAGCAGTGCGCCGACCTCGCGCAGCGGGCGCGGCAGCGAGCGGAACGGGCGCCCGTTGATCAGCGCGTGGCCCGCGTTCGGTGTGTCCAGGCCGAGGATCATGCGCAGGGTGGTGCTCTTGCCCGCCCCGTTCGGGCCGAGGAAGCCGGTGATCCGGCCCGGCTCGACACGGAAGCTGAGCCCGTCCACCGCCGTGGTCGCGCCGAAGCGCCGGGTCAGCGCGTGGACCTCGATGGGGGGAGGGTTGGTCGAAGCGTTCATGCGCCCTACGGTGCCGCCTCGTGTTGGGCCGGCACATCTGCCCGCGGCCTGGCCCGGTCTCTACCCGTGGGCGTACGACTCGGGGGCGATGCCGCAGGCACCCGGCTCGCCTACGCTGCGAGCGTGGATCTTCCCGCGCCGCCTCCGCTGCTCACGCGCATACGCCCCGCGTGGTGGTCGCTCGCGAACCGGATCGCCGCGGCGGGCTACGGCGCGGGGGCGGTGTTGCTGCTGGCCAAGCGCGCCGACGGGGTACTGCCCGTACTGGGTGCGATCGCGTGCGCCGCAGCGGTGGCCTGGCCGATCGCCGCGCGCGCTCGACGGGCACGAGCCGCGCTGGCCGTCTCCTTGGCGGCGTTCGGCGTGATCGCGGTGTGGCAACCGCGTTGTGCGTCCGCTGCGCTGGTCCCGCTCGGGTGCGTGCTCTACACGATGGGCTCGGGCGCCAGGCCGCGCACCGCCGTGTGCGCACTGCTGGCCGCACTGGGCGCCGCCGGCGCCACGGCGCTGCCGGACTTCAAGCACGGCGGTGCGGCCGGATTCTTCGGCGCCTCGTACATCACGCTGTGGACGATCGGATTCGCGGTCGGCATGCACCGGCGCTCCACCGCGCTGGCACTACGCGGGCAGGCGCAGATCGCCCGCGGCCGACTCGATCAGGCCCGCCGTGAACTGGTCGAGCAGCGCATGCGCATCGCGCGGGAACTGCACGACGTCGTGGCCCACCACATGAGCGTGATCACCGTGCAGGCGGGCTACGGCGGGCTGGTGCTTGAGCAGGCTGTCAGCGCGCCGAGCGTCGCGAGCGCCCGCGCTGCACTGGGCGTGATCGAGACTACCGGCCGGCAGGCGCTCGACGAGATGCGCCGCCTGGTCGAGGTGCTGCGCGCGCAAGAGGACGCGGAGGCCGGCCGCTGGGGTTCGGGGTCCGTTCTGGCTCCGGCGCCGGGGCTCGGCGATGTGCCGCGCCTGCTCGAATACGGCGCCCACGCCGGGGTGCACGTCACGGTCATTACAGCCGGCAATCCGCGCCCGCTGCCGGCGGGTGAGGACCTGGCGGCGTACCGGATCGTGCAGGAGGCGCTGACGAACGTGATCAAGCATGCGGGCGGCGCTGCCACGCTTCGGCTCGAATACGGCGAGCGCACCCTGACCATCGAGGTGACCAACGGACCGAGCGCGCGCAGCGAGATGACGCGCCCAGCGCAGAACCCGCAAGCAGGAGAAGGAGAAGCTGGGCGCGGCACGGCGGGGATGCGCGAGCGCGCGCTGCTCTACGGCGGTGACCTGGAAGCCCGGCCCACTGGCGACGGCGGCTTCCGGGTCACCGCCCGCCTTCCGCTGCCCGCCGCCGAGCAGACCGGGGCTTTCGACGCGACTGCCGCACCCGCCGAGGCCGCGCGGTGAGCCTGCGCATCGTCGTGGCCGACGACCAGGAACTCGTGCGCGCCGGGCTGAGCGGCATCCTTCGGTCCGCGCCGGACCTGTGCGTCGTCGGCGAGGCGGCCAACGGCCGGGAGGCGGTCACTCTCGCGCGCACCGAGCGCCCCCACCTCGTGCTCATGGACATCCGCATGCCTGAACTCGACGGCATCGAAGCCACCCGGCGCATCACCGCCGACCAGGACATCAAAGTTCTGATCTTGACGACGTTCGACCACGACGAATACGTCTACAGCGCGCTGCGCGGCGGCGCGAGCGGCTTCCTGCTCAAAGACACCCCGCCCCGGCAGCTCATCGAGGCCGTGCACGCTGTCGCGACAGGCGAGACCCTGCTCTCCCCGGCGATCACCAGGCGCCTGATCGCCCGGTTCACCGCGCGGCCGCCCGCAGCCCCCGTGAGCGTGTCCGGCCTTGAGTCGCTGACCGCACGCGAGCGTGAAGTCCTCGCGCTCGTGGCCGAAGGACTGACCAACGACGAGATCGCCCGACGCCTCTACATCAGCCCCGGTACCGCCAAAACCCATGTCCGGCATCTACTGGCGAAGCTCGACGCGCGTGACCGCGTCCACCTGGTGATCATCGCGTATCAGGCGGGACTGCCGGCCGCGTGGCTGGAGCGGTGAGGCCGCGGCGTGGAGCCGGACCTGTGGCCGGCTACAAGCCGGTTGCCCGCGGGTGGCGCGGTTCGTAGATACCCACCTCGCCGCCGCCGGGCAACCGGAATCTGGTCAAGCGCCCCCATCGCGCCTCGGTGACCGGTGCGCTGAACGCGACGCCGCGCGCGGACAGCTTTTGCAGGACCGCGTCCAGGTCGCTGCACATCAGGTACAGCTCGTGCCGGCCCGCCGCGTCCGCCGCGTCTGCTGCATCCGCCGGGTGGACGGCGAGCTCGGCCGGCGGCAGCTTGAACACCAGCCAGCCGCCTCCGGCGTCAACGTGCGGATACTCCAGCACGTCGCGGAAGAAGGCCCGATCGGCCTCAGCGTCCTGGCTGTACACGATGACGTGCGCGCCGTCGATCATGTGCACCAGGATACTCAGGACGCGGTCAGGACACCGGCTCGAAGCGGATCTGCGGGGCGCACTGCGGCGCGAGGAACGCCAGCAGCCGCAGCGCCTCCTCGGTCAGCTCCTCTCGGTGCTCGGCGGACAGCGCTGTGAAGTGCTGGACCGTGAGCTGGATGCTTGCTTGCGCTCCTTTCGAGCTGTCGCGGGCTGTGCGCCACAGGCCGCTGTACACCCCGTCGAGCAGGAAGTATCCGAGCGCGGCGCCGTTGCCGGGGAAGAGCGGGACGCGATAGCCGTGCGGGTTCACGCGGGAGCGGTCCGCGTGCGCGAAGAGCAGGTTGTCGTACTCGGGCAGGAAGCGGGCCGGGGCGGGGATGTCGGGATCGGGACGCGGCGCGTCCGGCAGGTCGAATAGCGGCGCGCCGTTCTCGCTCGCCACGACGTGCAGGGTGGGGCGCAGCCGGTCGAAGACCTCGCGCAGCCGGGTCAGGCCGCTCCACGCCTGCGCGTCCATCACGCTGGCCGGCCCGAACGCCGCCAGGTAACGGCGCACCATGGCCTCGACGTCGGGCTCGTCCACCGGGTCGCGCCCGAGCCACGCGCGGGTCGTGGTGTGCGCGATGCGCCCGCCCTCGCCCCAGATCCCGCGCGGCGGGACCTGCACCAGCGGCAGCTGCGAGCGCGCGGCCTGGGCGAGCGCCGCCGTGTCGCGGTCCGGGAACCGCTCGGCCAGCAGCGCGCCGAGTTCGGCGAACGTGCGCGGCTGCTGCTCGGTCAGCTCCCGCGCCGCCTCGGCCAGCGCCGCGCGGTCGAGGCCTTGGTAGTGGCGTCCGAACGCGGCGTGCGTGCCGCGCTCGATCACCGGGTCCACCAGGGGCCGCCACGCCAGGGCGTCCTGCGCGGTGACCAGGTGGATCGTGCCGCGCATCAACGCGATGCGCACGACGTGCCGCTGGCGGTAGAGCTCGGAGAGCTCGTCGGCGGCGAAATCGCGCAAGCGGGCCCACAGCCCGACGTATGGGGCGAGCGGCGCCTGCGCCTGCATCCCGCCCAGGTGCGCGATCTCCGTCAGGGCGTCGGCGCTGGCGCGCGCCAGCAGGTGCTGGCGCGCGAGCGTGGCTCGCCCCGCCTCACGCGGGGACAGGACAGTGCCGGTCATGTCAGCCCACCGCTCCCGTGCGCATCCAGCCGTCGCTGCGTTCCCGCAGCGCCAGCACCACCCAGCGCGCGAGCGTGAACACCCCGATCACGCACCACAGCCCGGTCAGCGCACCCCCGGAGCCGCTGCCACTCGTGCCCACCGTCGCGTGCGGCGGGGCGATGGCGCGCAGTACCGCGAGCCCGCTCAGGAACACCCCTGTGCAGCCGAGCGCCGCCCAGGCCAGATACACCGCGTCACCGGCGCCGATCAGTACCCCGTCCAGCACGAACACGACCCCCGCCGGCAGCTGAAGCACCGCGGCGAGCGCGAGCACCGGCATCAGGGCCGCGCGCACCGCCGGATCGGGCGTGAACAAGGGCACGTACAGCGGCCGCGCGGCCCACAGCGCGAGCCCGGTCAACACGCCGAACCCCAGGCCCCAGCGCACCATCCGCCGCACCGTCGAGCGCACCCGCGCGCGGTGCCCCGCCCCCAGGTCCCGGCCGACCAGTGCCTGCGCCGCGATCGCCAGCGCGTCCAGGGCGAGGGCGAGGGTCAGCCACAGGTTCGTGGCGATCGTGTGCGCGGCCAGCGCGACCGTGCCGTAGCCGCCCGCGGTCCACACCGCGGCCAGCAGGTAGATGCGCAGCGCGGCGGTGCGCGCCAGCAGCGCCGCGTTCGCGCCGAGCGAGGCGCGCAGCGCGCCCGGGTCGGGACGAAGCGGCACGTCGTGGGCGCGGGCCGCGCGAGCCACAGCGGCGCAGTACGCGGCGGCCATCGCGCCTTGCACCAGCACCGTGCCGAGCGCGGAGCCCGCGATACCCAGGCCGGCGGGGTACACCAGCGCCCAGTTCAGCGCCGTGTTCGCCACGGCGGCGGCGGCCGCGACCAGCAGCGGGGTGCGGGTGTCCTGCAAGCCGCGCAGCAGCCCGGTCGCCGCGAGCACGGCGAGCATCGCGGGCAGCCCCAGGCAGCTCAGCCGCAGGTAAGTCACCGCGTAGGGCGCCGCCGCCGGGGTGGCGCCCAGCAGCGCGACGATCCGGGGCGCCAGCGTCGCGCCGGTGATCGCGAGCAGCACGCCGAGCGCGGCGGCCAGGTAGATGCCGTCGACGCCCCGGGACAAAGCGCCGCGCCGGTCCCCGGCCCCCAGCAGCCGCGCAACCTGGGCGGTGGTGCCATAGGCGAGGAAGACGCACACGTTGACCAAGGTCGCCAGCGCGGTGCCCGCGGTGCCGAGCCCGGCCAGCTGCGCCGCGCCCAGGTGCCCGACGATCGCCGAGTCCGCCAGCAGGAACAGCGGTTCGGCGATCAGCGCGCCGAGCGCGGGGACGGCCAGGCGCAGGATCTCGCGCGCTGAGGCGCCCGGATCCTCGCCGTGATCGGCCGTGCCGCCGCCGGCTGCGGGGGAGTGGGCCTGCGCCGGTAGTCGGCTGGAGCCGGGAGCGGGGTCGTGGTCGCGAAACGGGCCGATCGCGGCGTCGTCGTCCGGGTTCACCTCGCTCGTCTTCACGCCTCCCGATCATGCCATGCCGCGCGGTGAACCGATCTGACGTGGCGCCAGCGCGCCGCAGAGCTCTGGCCTGCGAAGATCGGCAGCGTAATGCGGTCGTGGGCGCGCGTGCTCAAGCCCGCGCGAAAGACGGCGCCGCACTGGGGGGTCGCCGGGTGTCGGCCTCGTCTGGCAAGCTCGGACCCGCCGACTGACCGCGCCGCCAGGAGCCGCCGTGACCGCCGCCCCAGTCTCCGCAGCCGACGACCGCCTGATACCCCGTCACCGACCTGCCGGGGCGAGCGTCGTGCTGCCGCTGACCGCCCGCGACCTCGCCCCCGACATCGAGCGTGCCGGGCAGGTCGAGCCGCTGGGCGCCGGCTGGCTGACGGTGACCGTGATCATCGGCGTCATGGCCGCGCTGATCGCCCTGGGCGGCATGGTGCTCTCCTTCCGCGCCGTGAGCACCGAGATGATCCCCGCGTTCGGGGCGCGCTGGGCCTGGCTGGTGCCGATCGTGGTGGACATGACCGTGTTCGTGTTCTCCGGCGTCGACCTGGTCCTGGCCCGGCTCGACATGAGCCACCCGCTGGCCCGCTGGACCGTCTACGGCGCGACCGGCGGCACCGTGTGGCTGAACTACTCGGTCGGCGGCAGCGTCGCCGGACGTGTCGCGCACGTGCTGATGCCCGCGATCTGGGTCGTGTTCGTGGAGCTGATGCGGCACGTGGTGCGCCGCCAGGCGAACCTGGCCACCGGATCGCACCGCGAACCGATCCCGACCGCGCGCTGGCTGCTCTCGCCCTGGCCGACACTCAAGCTGTGGCGGCGCATGGTGCTGTGGCGGGTGCACTCCTACCCGCGCGCGCTCGATCAGGAGAAGATGCGGCTGGGCGCGGTCGCGGCGGCGCGGGAAACGCACGGGCGGCTGTGGCGCTACCGCATCAGCCCGCTGACCCGCCTGCAGATCAACCTCGGCGAACTCGGCGCGCACGACCTGCGGCCGCAGATGGCAGGAGCGGCGACAGCGCTACCTGCGACGAACGGCTCTCCGAGAGTCGAGCACCTGGGCGTGGCGGTGGTGAACGGTGCCCCGGCGTCTGAACCGCACGCGCAGGCAGAGCACGCGCACGCGGCCACCGGTGTGCCGGACATGCAGAACCCTGCGGAAACGCAGACCGGGCCGCTCCACGGTGCCGCGAACGTTCCCGCGCAGCGCCCGCAGCCGCCGGTGAACGGGACCGACCCGCTGCCCGGCGTCGCCGCCGCGGGAGCGGCCGCCGGCGCCGTCGCCCGTGAAACGGCGGCGCAGCAGACATCGAACGGCAGCCCGCAGCCGCCCGCTACCGCCGTCCCCGCGCAGCGCGCCCACGCCGCCGCGCCCGCCGTGCCCTTCCCGCCGAACGCCCGGCGCGAGAACCCCGCGCAGAATCCCGTGCAAAATCCGGCCCGGGACGCGGCGGACGGCGAGAGCGCCGCACGCCAGGAACCCCCGCACGTCGAATTCCAGGCCCCGCCCCCGATGCCGCAACTGCCGCGCCGCAGCGTGCGCGAGAGCGAGCTGCTCACCGCCGCCCGGCAGGTCGAACGCTGGCGCGGCCAGCCCTCAGCCACCCGCATCAGCCGCGAACTGGGCATCGGCACCCAGCTCGCCAACTTCCTGGCCAACGCCCTACGTGAGGAGGACGGGCTCGCCCCCGACGAGACCTAGGGCGCGCACCACGGCTACGGCGCGCCGCGCGGATCGGAATACGCCCCCGCCGCTGCTACCGTGGAGGTAGCCGTTCATCCCGCACGGAAGAGTCCCGCAACGCCGCGGGCGCCGAAGGAGCAACCCCTCCCCGGAATCTCTCAGGCACACGGACCGTATGGGACAGGCGACTCTGGAAAGCGAGGACGCCGCCGCGTGACCCACCGGGTCCGCCGGATTCCTCCACCGACGGTGAAAGCCGGGCGAACGACCCCGCGACGCGGGGCGGGCAGCCCGGCGAAGCTCTCAGGTCCCATGACAGAGGGGGAGAGGCCGACGCGCGACCGCCGCGCGCCGGAATGGGACCCCGCTGGAGGCTCGCGATGGCCGACTCCGCCACCACCACGACCCCCACCCCGCCGCCGGCCGGCCCGCCACAGCCGGGCCCCGCCCCCGTGCCCACACCCGCACACGCGCGCCAGAACCCGGCACCCCAGCAGCCCGCGCCGCGCTCCAGCGCGTCGCTGACCGACCTGGAAAGCGCCTCACCGTTCGCGGCCCGGCACATCGGCCCCGGCCCCGAGGACCAGGCCAAGATGCTCGCGCTGCTCGGCTACGCCTCCCTCGACGAGCTGACCGAGGCCGCCGTCCCGGCCACCATCCGCAGCGCCGAACCCCTCTCCCTGCCCCCGGCCCGCTCCGAGGCCGAAGTCACCGCCGAACTGCGCGACCTGGCCGCCCGCAACCGCGTGCTGCGCAACATGATCGGACTCGGGTACTACGGCACCATCACCCCGCCGGTCATCCGCCGCGGCGTGCTGGAGAGCCCCGCCTGGTACACCGCCTACACCCCCTACCAGCCGGAGATCTCCCAGGGCCGGCTCGAAGCGCTGCTCAACTTCCAGACCATGGTCGCGGACCTCACCGCGCTGCCGACCGCCAACGCCTCCCTGCTCGATGAGGGCACCGCGGCCGCCGAGGCGATGACGCTGGCCAAGCGCTCGGCGAAGAACAAGTCGAACACGTTCCTGGTCGACGCCGACCTCTTCCCGCAGACCCTCGCCGTGCTGCAGACCCGCGCCGAACCGCTCGGCATCGACCTGCTCGCGGTCAACTTGGCCGCCGGCGCGCTGCCCGACGTCGAATACTTCGGTGTGCTCGCCCAATACCCCGGCGCGAGCGGCACGGTGCGTGACCTGACGTGGGTCGCCGAGCAAGCGCACGGGCGCGGCGCGCTGTTCGCGGTCGCCGCCGACCTGCTCGCCCTGACCCTGCTGCGCGCGCCCGGCGAGTTCGGCGCCGACATCGCGGTGGGCACCACGCAGCGCTTCGGCGTGCCGCTCGGGTTCGGCGGCCCGCACGCCGGTTACATCGCCGTGCGCGACGGCCTGGCCCGCTCGCTGCCCGGACGCCTGGTCGGCGTCTCCCAGGACGCCGACGGCGACAGCGCCTACCGGCTCGCGTTGCAGACCCGCGAGCAGCACATCCGCCGCGAGAAGGCCACCAGCAACATCTGCACCGCGCAGGTGCTGCTCGCGGTGACGGCCGCGATGTACGCGGTCTACCACGGCCCGGACGGGCTGAGCGCGATCGCGCGGCGCGCGCACCGCTACGCCGCCGTGCTGGCCGCCGGACTGCGCGCCCACGGCTACCACCTCGCCTCCGAGGCGTTCTTCGACACCGTCACCGTGCAGGCGCCCGGCCGCGCCGCCGAACTGTGGCACGCCGCCCGCCTGGCCGGCATCAACATCCGCCTGGCCAGCGCCGACGCGGTGTCCATCGCGTGCGACGAGACCACCACCTACTCCGACCTGCAGGCGCTGTGGGGCGCGTTCGGCATCGAAGGCGCGCAGGTGCACCTGCTGGACGAGAGCACCCCCGACGCGTTGCCCGCCGCACTGGCGCGCACCAGCGCGTTCCTGACCCACCCGGTCTTCCACCGGCACCGCTCCGAGACCGCGATGCTGCGTTATCTGCGGCGCCTCTCGGACCGCGACGTGGCGCTGGACCGCTCGATGATCCCGCTCGGCTCCTGCACGATGAAGCTGAACGCCACCACGGAGATGGAGCCGATCACCTGGCCCGAGTTCGCGGACCTGCACCCCTTCGCGCCGCTTGAGCAGGCCGGCGGGTACCTGACGCTGATCGGGCAGCTGGAGCGGTGGCTGGCCGAGGCCACCGGCTACGACCGGGTCAGCGTCCAGCCCAACGCCGGTTCGCAGGGCGAACTGGCCGGGCTGCTGGCGGTGCGCGCCTACCACAGGTCGCAGGGCCAGGGGCAGCGCGACGTGTGCCTGATCCCCTCCTCTGCTCACGGCACCAACGCAGCGTCCGCGGTCATGGCCGGGATGCGTGTGGTCGTGGTCGGCTGCCGGGAGAACGGCGACGTGGACGTCGACGAGCTGCGCGAGAAGATCGCCGAGCACCGCGATCGCCTCGCCGTGCTCATGGTGACCTACCCCTCCACGCACGGGGTGTTCGAGGAGCAGATCACCGACGTGTGCGCGGCGGTACACGAGGCCGGCGGGCAGGTGTACGTCGACGGCGCGAACCTCAACGCGCTGGTGGGCCTGGCCAAGCCGGGCCGGTTCGGCGCGGACGTGTCACACCTGAACCTGCACAAGACCTTCTGCATCCCGCACGGCGGCGGCGGCCCCGGCGTCGGCCCGGTCGCGGTGCGCGCGCACCTCGCGCCGTTCCTGCCCAACCACCCGCTGCACCCGGTCGCCGGACCTCAGCGCTCCGCCGCTCCCGCGGTCGGCCCGGTCTCGGCCGCGCCGTGGGGTTCGGCCGGGATCCTGCCGATCCCGTGGGCGTACATCCGGCTGATGGGCGCGGAAGGCCTCAAGCGCGCCACGCAGGTGGCGGTGCTGGCGGCGAACTACGTGGCCGCGCGCCTGGCCCCGCACTACCCGGTGCTCTACACCGGTCCCAGCGGCCTGGTCGCGCACGAATGCATCCTGGACGTGCGGGAGATCACCCGGCAGACCGGCATCACGGTCGAGGACGTGGCCAAGCGGCTGATCGACTACGGCTTCCACGCCCCCACGATGTCGTTCCCGGTGGCCGGCACGCTGATGGTCGAGCCCACCGAGTCGGAGGACCGCGGCGAACTGGACCGGTTCTGCGACGCGATGATCGCGATCCGCGGCGAGATCGAGCAGGTCGCCAGCGGGGCGTGGGACCGCGAGGACAACCCGCTGCGTCAGGCCCCGCACACCGCGGCGAGCATCGCGGGGCAGTGGGAGCACCCGTACGACCGCGCCACTGCCGTGTTCCCCGCCGGGCACGCGCAGGCCGCGGACAAGTACTGGCCCCCGGTACGTCGTATCGACGGTGCGTACGGCGACCGCAACCTGGTGTGCTCCTGCCCGCCGATCAGCGAGCTCGCCGAGGGCTGAGCCGGTCCGCAGACAAGCGCAAAGCCGATAGCTACACCCGAGAAGCGCCGTTCCGGGGCCGGAACGGCGCTTTCTCAGTGTTCGAAGCCGTCCCTAGGCTCGTCGCGACAAGGAGGAGGGAGGCATCATGGTTGTCATGACCGCGGAAAGATTCGATCTGCC
>NZ_DATNGK010000112.1:0-28456 GCF_035605935.1 Actinocrinis sp.
CCGGAAGCTAAGCCCGCCAGCGCCGAGGGTACTGCCGGGGAGACCCGGCGGGAGAGCAGGACACCGCCGCACAACCCGTAACACCCCGAGGTCTTGCCCAATCCAACCGGATCGGGCAAGACCCCGGGGCATTTTCATGCCCATTTTCGGGAGCCAGACAGGGAACAGAGCGCAGCGCTCCGCGTCCCGGCATGATCTGCGGCTCGGCTTGTCGAATACCGCGCGCAGGCATCGCGCCCCGGCTACGGCTCTAGCTCCTTGCCATCGCCAGGAACTACAAGCGGCCGGCGGCCTTCAACGCCAAATAACGGTCCGCCAGCGCGGGCGCGAAACGCTCAGGAACCGCATCCACTACCTCGACGCCGTGCCGCCCCAACTCCGCCGCGACCTGACGCCTCGTCGTCAAAGCCAACTCCGCCGAAGCCGCCGCGAACACCGCG
Source organism: Actinocrinis sp. (assembly GCF_035605935.1). Lineage (GTDB taxonomy): Bacteria > Actinomycetota > Actinomycetes > Streptomycetales > Catenulisporaceae > Actinocrinis. The sequence goes on from NZ_DATNGK010000112.1 coordinate 441, forward strand.
TCCGCATCACCCCGCGCTGTCGAAAGCTGCGCGATCCGTGGATCCGCGACCGACCCGACCACGACCTTGTGCCGCCCCGTCAGCCGCCCCATCTGCGGCAGCAGACCCTCGCTGATCGCCGCCGCGTCAATGCTCGTCAGCAGCACTACCAGCGATCGCCTGCGGACCCGCTGCGTCAAGAACGTGACCAGGCCCTCGGCATTGAGCTCGATCAGCGACGGCTCCATCACCGCCATCGCATCGCTGAACAGCGCCAGCGTGCGGCCAGGCAATGCCCCCGCAACCGACGCGCGCAGCTGCTGGTCGTAGGCGAGCAGATCGACCCGGTCTCCGGCTCGCGTTGCCAGCGCTGCCAAAAGCAACGCCGCATCGATCGCCGAATCGAGCCGTGGCATGTCGCCCACCCGGCCCGCCGAGGTGCGGCTCGTATCCAAGACGATCACGACATGCCGATCGCGCTCCGGCCGCCACGTACGCACGACCACGTCGTTTCGTCGCGCGGTAGCCCGCCAGTCGATCGAGCGCACGTCGTCGCCGACCACGTACTCGCGCAGGGAGTCGAACTCGCTGCCCTGACCGCGCACCAATACCGGTGTACGGCCGTCAGTCTCGTGCAGACGCGCCAACCGGGACGGCAGATGCTTTCGGCTCTCGAACGGTGGCAGTACCCGCAGCCGCCACGGCACCTCGCGCGAGACCTGACGGCCGGCCAGGCCGAGCGGGCCGAGGGACCGGATCGTCACTCGGTCCGGCGTGCGATCTCCGCGCCGTGTCGGCGTCAGGACCGTGTCGATACGCTGCGCGCTGTTCGCCTCAATCGCGAGCGAGTGTCGCGGCTCCTTCGCTACTTCTAAAACTTGACGCGGCTGCGTGGTGCGCGCGAGGTTTCCGGCGCTCGGCGACCAGGCGTCGCGCAGCGTTCCCCGCAGCGGCCGCGGACCCACGTTCACGACGTCGAGGCTGACGTTCGCGCTCTCTCCGAGCCGGACGGTCGCGTCGCCGCTTCGATTGAACGCCAGATCCCGCAGCGAACCCGCACGTAGCGCATCCGTCGCAACCCCGCAGCCCAACGCAGCCTCGAACGCCGCGATACCGGCCCAACCCGGCAGGTGCAGCACACCCGAGACCACGCCGACCACCACTGAACCGGCGGCGGCCAACGCGCCGGTGCGGCCGGTCAGGACCAGGCCGCCACGGCCGGATTGCGTGGCGTCTTTACGGAACGCGGAAGGTCGCATGTCGCGCGTCTGTCCTTAGCGGGGAACCGCGACGTTACCGAGCACACCGTCGATCACCGCGTCCGTCGACACGCCCTCAAGCTCACTCTCCGGCCGCAGTCGCACACGGTGACGCAACACCGGCCGAGCCAGTGACTTGATGTCATCCGGGCTCACGTAATCACGCCCGGACAGCCACGCCCAGGCGCGTGACGCGGCGAGCAGCGCGGTACCGCCACGAGGTGACACCCCAACAGACAACGCTGGCGCGGTACGGGTCGCGCGCACGATATCCGTGATGTATCCGAGCACTTCCGGAGTCACCGTGACCTTACGTACCGCGTCACGCGCCGTCTCGATCTCGGCTCGGCCGGCCACCGGGCGCACTCCCGCGGCGGCGAGCTGGCGGGGATCGAAGCCGTCGGCGTGCCGGCGCAGCACCGCGATCTCCTCGTCACGGCTCGGCAGCGGCAGGTTCAGCTTCAGCAGGAACCGGTCGAGCTGAGCCTCCGGCAGGGGGTACGTGCCCTCGAACTCCAGCGGGTTCTGCGTCGCCGCGACGACGAACGGGAACGGCAGGCGGCGCGGGGTGCCGTCCACGGTCACCTGCCGCTCCTCCATGCTCTCGAGCAGCGCGGCCTGCGTCTTCGGCGGCGTGCGGTTGATCTCGTCGGCCAGCAGCAGATTGGTGAACACCGGGCCCTCGCGGAACGAGAACTGCGCGGTGCGCGCGTCGAAGATGAGCGATCCGGTCACATCGCCGGGCATCAGGTCGGGGGTGAACTGAACCCGCTTGGTGTCTAGCGAAAGCGCCGCGGACAGCGACCGCACCAGCAGCGTCTTGGCGACGCCGGGCACTCCTTCCAGCAGCACGTGGCCCTCGCACAGCAACGCGATCACCAGCCCGGTGACCGCCGCGTCCTGGCCGACCACTGCCTTCGCCACCTCGGCTCGCACCGCCTGCAGTGAGCGGCGCGCGTCAGCAGCCTGCGATATCGAAGCCGAAAGCGGCATGGTGCCGTCGAGTGGGCGCTCTACTGCGCCGTCGAGCGCGTCGGCGTGCGGCGTCTGGTCGGACTGTGCGGTGGCGCCGAACTCGGCGGCGATGTCGGACTCGGTCACGATGACCGGACCTCCTGTTCCAATTGGTCGAGGTGGTCCGCGAGGAGGACCAGTTCGGCTTCAGACGCTGGGGCCTGGCCGGTGAGCAGATCGGCGATCAGGTCCGCGGTGACGTTCAGCCGCGCCGCTACCGGCGCGACCAGGATGGACGGATCGCCGTGCGCGCGGGCCGCCGGGACGCCGAAGTAACCGGCCAGCCGGCTCGCGGTCGCCTTGCGTAACAGCTCCGCGGCGCGGCCGTGCGCGTTGGCGCGCCGATACAGCCGAGCGTGGCCTTCCACCGTCTCGGCCGCGCGCACAGTGACCGGCAACTGTTCGGTGACAACCGCCCCGAGACGGCGGCCGCGCCAGTAAGCAACCAGCAGCACGGCCAGCAGGAGTTGGAGCATCGCCCACCAGATCCAGCTCGGCATGAGGCTGGTCAGCGTCTGCTGGCTGGCGCCTGAGCCGCCACCCCCGCCACCGCCGTTGCCGCCTCCACTGCCTCCGCCACCTCCACCTGCGCCCCCTCCGCCGCCTAGCGTGATGGTGGTCGTGGGTGCCGGACCTGGATTGTTGTTCTGGCCCGAGCCGCAGTCATAGTCAAAGCAGTTCTGCAGTGACGGATCCGGCACGAAGTTCGGCGCCAGCCAAATCAGTTCAGGATGCGCGCCGAACAACCTCAGCGCCAGAGCCGCATTACCAGCCGAAGCGAGCTCGTCGTTCTCGAAGAACGCGGCCGAGCCGAGGGCGACCACGTCGGTCGAACCGTCGCTGACGTAAGCGAACGTGGGATGCCCGTTCACCGGATAGCAGCCCGCCACAGAAGAGCTGCCGGTCGAGTTGAGGATGAACTGCGCCGGCGATCCGGTCAGCTCGATGGGTCCGGCCGCGACGGCGTCCGCCTGCGAACACGCCGGGCTCAGCGGCGCGGGAGCGCTGTCGGCGAAGGTGTCGAAATGGATCTCGGGCGCGAAGGCGCTGATCACGGTCGAGTCGCCGTCCAGGATGATCACACGGGCGAAGGAGAAGCTGGTCAGCCTGGAGAGGTCGAAATTGTCAGGATGCTCAGACTCGTCGATCACCAACGTCGTGTTGGGGCCCGAGTGGTCAAGCACTTCGCCGACGTGCGATATCGGGTAGTACCTGACGCCTTGCTGGCCAAGCAGATTGAGCAGCGCCGAGTCGGAGGTCGGGTCGAGCAGCGTCGAGGTGTCGACCGATCCGCTCGGGCTCGGCAACGCGTCGGCGTGCGCGGGCATCGGCCCGGTCGCGGCGGCCAGGACGCTGACCGCCGCGCAGAGGGCGATCCTCGTGACCGCCGCGAACCGTGGACGCAGGGACCGCCTCACCGCGCGCCACCCGGCACGGTCGGCGCGATCGCGGTCGGCAGTTGGAGCGTGCCGGGCTGCTCGGTCCGCACCAGCTCGTCGACCTCGCTGATCACCGCGTACGGCTGGGGCGTGCCGACGTATTCGCCGTATTCGACCTCGTCGAAGGCGCGGGCCGCCGCGACCAGCACCTCGGCGTGGGCGGGCAGGATCGCGCCGGCGTCCGTGGCGGCTTCATCCGCGGTGCGGTCCGCGCGTTCCGGCAGCAGTGCGCGCTCGTCGAGCGTCGCGATCACCGCGCGGAACCGCTCGCGGATCGCCTCCGCGAAATCGCCTGCGGCCGCTGCCTGCTGCGCGTTGTGGCGATGCAGGGCGGCGCCGGTCAGAATCTCCTCGGGCGTGCTTCCCGCCGCGCCGCGCTTCTCGCTCTTCTCCTTGCGCCGCTTGTCGGTGCGCGGCTTGCCAAGCCAGCGCAGCACCAGCAGCACCACCGCGACCAAGACGAAGATCGCCAGGATGATCAGCACGACCGCGAGCGCATGGCTGGGTCCGCTCGCTTGCGGCGGCTGCGTGAGCGGCGAGGGCGAGGGCAGCGCCGTGGTGGGCTGCCCGGACGGATTCTGCGGCAGGTCGCCGCGGTGATACTGCGACTTCGACAGCTCACGGATCGCCAGCTGCCGTGCCTGGTCGCTGCTCACATTCACCGGCGTGTCCGCGCGCATCATGCCGACCGCCCCTTTCCGGCAGCGATCGTCCGGGCCACCCGCGCCCACGCTATGCGGATATCCAGCCCCTCGCGACGAAAGCGCCGGTCGATGTACAGCATGGTGGCGAGGGCCGCGCGGAACGGGGCGGTGAGGATCTGGATCAGTGTCAGCACGACCAGGTACCCGGCGAGCCACCAGTAGGTCGCACCGGTCACCGGAGCGCCGTTGAGTAGATCACGCACGCCATGCGTGTTGGCGATGTAGTACTGACAGATGATCAGCGGAATCATCACGACGACGGAGATCGTCAGCGTGAGCACGGTGCTCCACAGCGTGCGCCACCGACCGGCGGTCACCAGCTTGCGCGACCGGGAGAGGGCAGAAAACCCGCGGGCGCCTTCGAGCGCTGCTACCGGCGCGGCGATCGCCCAGTCCGCGATGAGCGCGAGACATATCGGCGCGCCGACGAAGGTAATGAGCGCCATCACCGAGCCGTGACCGCCCTGCGGATCGTTCACGACAAGCAACGTGGCGAACGCGTAGAGCGCTACGAAGACGGCACGCGGCAATGCGGTAACAGCGGCGAGGCCGGAAAGACGCACGATGAGTTGCCGGGTCTGGCGCACGGGCACCGGCGACGGAGCCGCCGCGCCATCTACGTACTGCTTGATCGGTTCGGCTAGCAGACCGGCGAGAATCGAGACGGCGAAACCGGAGCACACGATCGGCAGCAGCGCATGCACGACGAAGAGGCCGAAGGTGCCCGCGCCCTGGGTAATGCCGAACTGCGCGTATGCGTTACCGGAATCGTCCGTGGTGATCACCGCGTGAGTGCGGGTCGCTGTCGCCACTGCGGCGTCGAACAGCCACGTCAACACGAAATCCGCCAGCGCCGCGCCCACCACGATCAGCGACGTCCAGCCAAGCAGCGCAACGGGTATCGCACGCACCGCGCCGATCGCGCCGTCGATCAACTCCAGGACACTCAACGGCCGCAGCGGGACCGGACGCGCGATGCGTTCCACCCCAGCTTCGGCTTCACGCACGCTAGCCGTGCGTATCACGGTGGTGATTTCCGGCGCGGGCGCACCGGGCGCGGCCCAAGCCGCCGGCAGCTCTGGCATCCCCCACCTCGTCCATCGCCCACGTGGTCGCCCCGCCACGGAGCAGGCCCACATCCTAGTGCCTTGGCGGGTCTCGGCAAGGAGTTGGAAGACCTGAGCTGTGCTTTCCCGGGCGCGGATCCCGGCATTGTTGCAATCCGCCGACGAAATGATGCAAAGATGAGCCTCATGAAGGGACGTGTGCTCATCGTCGACGACGACACCGCGCTGGCCGAGATGCTCGGTATCGTGCTGCGCGGCGAGGGCTTCGAAACCGCGACAGTATCCGACGGGGACCGTGCATTCGGCGCTTTCCGTGAATTCAAGCCGGACCTGGTGCTGCTCGACCTGATGCTGCCCGGCCGCGACGGCATCGACGTTTGCCGGCAGATCCGCTCCGAATCGGGCGTCCCCATCGTGATGCTCACCGCGAAGAGCGACACGGTAGACGTCGTGGTCGGCCTCGAGTCTGGCGCCGACGACTACGTGATCAAGCCGTTCAAGCCGAAGGAGCTGGTGGCGCGGGTCCGGGCGCGGCTGCGCCGGGCCGACGAGCCCAAGCCGGAGACGCTGAACATCGGCGATCTGTCGATCGACGTGGCCGGGCACTCGGTCAAGCGTGGCGGCGAGTCCATCGCGTTGACCCCGCTGGAGTTCGATCTGCTGGTCGCGCTCGCTCGCAAGCCCTGGCAGGTCTTCACCCGCGAGGTGCTGCTCGAACAGGTGTGGGGCTACCGGCACGCCGCGGACACCCGCCTGGTCAACGTACACGTCCAGCGGCTGCGCTCGAAGATCGAGCACGACCCGGAGAAGCCCGAGATCGTGATCACCGTGCGCGGCGTGGGATACAAAGCCGGACCGGCCTGACCAGCGCCGACGCCCGGCGGCCGGATCGCCGCGAACCTGGCCACGGCTGGGAACTCGAGACGTCCGATTTGCGTCGTCTCGGAAGAGGGGCGGCCGGGTTAGTGTGCCCAGGAGACGTTCGCGTCCCCGACTTCGACTTCGGCGGGACCGCGGCTCGGACCGGGCCGCGGCCGCGTCGGCTGAATGACAGTGGGACCGGTGGGTGAAGGCATGGGCACAGGCCTGGGAGCGAGACTGCGGCGCGCGCTGCGAGCAGTCAGCCGCACCCTGCGCGACCTGCCCGCGCGTTGGCGCCGCTCGCTGCAGTTCCGGGTCGTCTCGGTCACCATGATCCTCTCGCTGGCCGTCGCGGTCGGCCTCGGTTACTTCATCGCCCAACGGGTCGCCGACGGCATCTTGCGCACCCGGCTCGACGCGGCCAGGGTGCAGGCCAGCGTCGGCTTCCAGAGCGCGGTGCAGGACTTCAACTCCAAGAGCCTCGACCCGACCATCGACACCGGCGTGCTGGCGCAGACCGTCGCCCGCTCGCTGTGCAAGAGCAGCACCCTGTTCCAGGTCGCGATCATCCTGCAGAAGGACAACGACACCGCGACCTTCCCGGCCGCCTGCTCCAACCTGGCGATCGGCACGCTGCCCGCGGACCTGAAGAACAAGATCGAGTCCATTTCGACGGGACAGGCGTATTACGAGTTCGCCGCGGTCGAATACACCCGGCCGTCGGCGACCAAGGCCGACGCGGTCGTCTACGGCCAGCGGGTCGCCGCGAACAACAGCGGTACCGAGTTCACCGCGGACATCTTCTACGTCTTCCCGCTCAGCCAGGACGAGGCGAACCTCCAGCTCGTCGAGCTTTCCCTGGTCATCGCCGGGCTGTTGCTGGTGCTGGCGCTGGTCGCCATCGCCTGGTTCGTCTCCCGGCAGGTGGTCACCCCGGTGCGGATGGCCGCCGGAATCGCCGAACGGCTGGCCGCCGGCCGGCTCGAGGAGCGAATGCGGGTGCGCGGGGAGGACGACCTGGCCTCGCTCGCCAACTCGTTCAACAAGATGGCGGCGAACCTGCAGAACCAGATCCGGCGGCTGGAAGAGCTGAGCCGGGTGCAGCGCCGCTTCGTATCCGACGTCTCACATGAACTGCGTACCCCGCTGACCACCGTGCGTATGGCCGCCGACCTGATCCACGAGGCGCGGGAGTCCTTCGACCCGGTCGTCGCCCGCTCCGCGGAACTGCTGCAGAACCAGCTCGACCGGTTCGAGGAACTGCTCGCCGACCTGCTCGAGATCAGCCGGTTCGACGCGGGCGCCGCGATCCTGGACGCGGAACCGGTCGACCTGCGCGCGCTGGTGCAACGCGTTGTCGAAGCCTGCGCGCCGCTGGCTGAACGCAAGGGCAGCGCCGTGGTCGTCGACGCGCCTGAGGAACCGTGCGTCGCCGAGGTCGACGCGCGCCGGATCGATCGGGTGTTGCGCAACCTGGTGGTCAACGCGATTGAGCACGGCGAGGGCCGGGATGTGATCATCAAGGTGGCCGTTTCGGATGACGCGGTGGCCGTCGCGGTACGGGACCACGGCGTCGGCCTGCGTCCCGGCGAGTCCTCGCTGGTGTTCAACCGGTTCTGGCGCGCGGACCCGGCGCGGGCCCGCACCACCGGCGGCACCGGCCTCGGCCTGGCGATCGCGCTGGAGGACGCGCGGCTGCACCACGGCTGGCTCCAGGCCTGGGGCGAGCCCGGTGGCGGCTCTCAGTTCCGGCTCACCGTGCCGCGCAACACGCGCGTCGAACTGCTGCGTTCCCCGATCCCGCTGGAACCCGAGGACTCCACCCACCACTTGCGCCAGCGTCGCGGCTCGGAGCCGGCGGCGACTGGGCACCGGCCGCTGGTCGATCAGGGCGCGGCGTCTCGTCCCGGTCCAGTGCGCGCTCCGGCAGGTCCGGCCGGTTCGCCAAGGTCTGCCGGCAAGCCAGGTCAGGACACCGCTGCTGTCGTGGACCGGGCGACCGTTTCAAGCCCGCCGTCCATCACCGGGTTCGGTGAGGGAGACCTGCACAGCGACGTGATCAGCAGTGGCGACGGTGCGGGAGCGGGGGACCAGTCGTGACTACCCGCAAGCCCTCCGCACGCGCCGCCGCGCTCGGCCTGCTGTCCCTGTTCGGCTTCCTGACCGCGGGCTGCGTCAATCTGCCGGCGAATTCCGGCGTGAACACGGTCAGCAAGCAGGCCGACGCCGGTGGCGGTTCGGACGTGCGGATCTGGCCGCAAGGCCCGCAGCGTCACGAGCAGCCAGCGGCGATAGTCGAGGGCTTCCTGCAGACTGCGGCCAGCGACCCGGGCAACCTCTCCATCGCCCGCGAATACCTCACCGGCGACGCGCAGAGCTGGGATCCGCAGAAGGTCGTGATCTTCAGCGGCGACGAATCCAATCCCGCCTCGGTGCCCGGTCACGACAACGAGGTGCAGATCACCGGCACCGTGCTCGCGAAGGTCGACGACGACGGCACCTACGAGCCGGTTTCGCAGCCGACTCAGTCGGCGTCGGCAACGAGTCAGCAGGTGACGGCTCCGGTACCGCACGACGCCTACAAGTTCTCGGTCAAATACAACGACGACAAGGGCTACTACCAGATCGACAAGCTGCCCAGCGACGACTTCGGCATCGTGCTGACCGAAGAGACGTTCCGCGCCGAGTACAACGCGTACAGCCTCTACTACCTCAACAGCGACGCGCAGGGCGAGAGCATGATCCCGGTGCCCGTTTACCTGCGTGCTCAGTCCGACGTCGCGATCGCGCAGAAGCTGGCCGACAAGCTGCTCACCGGGCCGCCCGCGTGGCTCGATGGAGCGGCCGTGACCGCCGCGCCGCAGATCGCCCTGGCCGGCCGGAACGCCGTCACGATCGAGTCGGACGGCACGGCGCAGGTCACCGTCAAGTCACCAAACGCCTGCACCACGCGCAGTGCCAGTGCATGCAAGGTTCTCGCCGACGAACTCTTCGCCTCCTTCAGCGACCTTGCGTCCGTCAGCAGCGTAAGCATCGTCGATCAGCACGGTACTCAGCTCGGTGAGTCGCTCGGCTCCGTCGACAGCGTGCTCAGGCGCTACCACGTCGGGATCGGCGGACCCGGCAACGGCACGTACTACTACCTCGGCAAGGACTACGCCGTCTACGCCTACAGCTCCAAGGGCAGCCAGCTTCAGCAGGTCGGCCCGACCAGCCGGCACTATCGCGCCCTCGCCGTCACCGACTACGACGGCCAGATCATCGCCGCCTTGGTCGACGACACCAAGACCAAGCTCTACCTCGGCGAACCCGGCGTGGCCGCGAACAGCCAGCCCGTCTTCACCGGCCAGATCAGCTCGCTCAGCTGGGACGCGCTCGGTCACCTGTGGTTCATCGACAACGCGCAACACCCGGCCGCCCTATACCGGCTGGATGCGACCCAGGGCCTTGAAGCGCACCCACAGCAGGTCGCCTCGATCGGTTCCGACGGGGATTCGATGGCCATCGCCCAACTCGCCGTCGCGCCGGACGGCCGCCGGGTCGCCGTCGTGTACAGCGAGCAGTCGCCGTCGACGGGATCGACGGTCTACTCGGTGGGCATCGGCGTGTTCGAAGGCAGCGGTTCGAGCCAGTCGCTGGATCTGCGGCAGGCCGTGCAGAACCCGGTCGTGTACCAGTGGAGCTCGTTGAAGGACATCGACTGGCACGGCAGCCAGTCCCTGGCCGTGCTCGGCGGCCAGCAACCCTCCTCTCCCTCAGTGGTCTCCGAGCTGTACACGGACGGTTCGCCGGTGACGAACTCGACCGACCTCAACGCGGTCACCATCAACCCGCCGAACACCACGAGCAGCATCGAGTGGACCGGAAGCACCTTGCTGGCCGCGTATGGAAGCGCGAGCGACGCGCCGCAACAGATCACCCAGTACTCGTTCAACAGCAACTCGTGGAGTTCTCAGGGCGCGGTTCCGGTCCAGGGTTTTTCGCCGAGTTACGCCAATTGACCGTCTTGTCCCAGGCCGGTCGCCTATGATCATCGCGTGGGGGAAGAGCTGACGGAGCGTCAGCGGCGGTCCTGGTGGGCGGCGCTGCTTGATCTTGTGTTGCCAGCGGAGTGCGCCGGTTGCGGCCGCACGGGCACTGGCACCGTGACCGAGGGATTGTGCAGCACCTGCGCAATCGCCCTCTCCGGGGCACCGATCCCCGTGCGCACGGTGCGGCGCCTGGCCGGCCTGCCTCCGGTGCACGCACTCGCGCCCTACCGTGAACCGGTCGCGGACATCATCGTCGCGCAGAAGGAACACAACCGGCTCGATCTCGCCAGGCCGCTCGGCCGCCGACTCGCTCGCGCGGTACTGGCCGCCTGCCCAGGCGCGGCTGCGATCTGGCTGGTGCCCGCGCCGTCCGCTCGCTCATCGATCCGCCGCCGTGGCCAGGATCCCGTACGCCGCATGGCCTGCGCCGCAGCTGATGAACTGCGTGCGCACGGCCATACCGCCAACGTCCTGCCGGCTCTGCGTCACCAGCGGCGGGTAGCGGACCAGGTCGGCCTGACGCATCAGGAGCGCGCGCAGAATCTCAAGGACGCGCTCGTCGTGCGACCGGCCGCGGTCTCGCGCCTAATCCAGCGCCCGGCCGTCCTCATCGACGATGTGACAACCAGCGGGGCCACGCTCGCCGAAGCCGCGCGCGCGATCCGGGCCGCCGGCGGGCGACCGGTGGGCGCGGCAGTCCTCGCCGCCACCAGACTCAGCGGCCACTGACCCTTTTGATCGGAAAATCGCCGGACCGAACCGGAGCGGCCCCCGACCCGTGCACTCCCTTAACGCCTCGGCACCAAGTCCCAGCTAGTCCCGGCTAGAGGAGGTACCGATGAACCAGCCACCGCCTCGCCGTTCGCCCGTCTCGACTCGCGACCGTTTCGCCACCTTGCGCAAGCCGAAGACCCCAGGTGAACGCCCCCGGATTCACCCTCTTGGCGGAGTAGGCCCATTGGCCCCTACCGTTCATGCTCAAGCGGGATTACGTTCAAGCGTATGAGCAGCGCGCACGACGACTGACGGCCGAAGTCGCGACGCGCCCGAATCTCTTGGCTGGAACTCGAAAAGGCCTTTCCGTCGTTACCCCTCCAAAGCCGGATCTTCCCGGCGTAGGTTGACAAGTCTCAAACCAGTCCCAGGAGGTGGTGCAGCCCTACCCAAGTACCGGATATAGCCACTCCTACCAGTGGAGCGCGACCCCGCACGCGATGCCGAGCCGGGGAAGCGCCCAAGCCGCAGCAGTGTCAGTCCAGACAGCGAGCGCGGCGCGGAACAACCAGCGCCGGGCAATCAGCGAGCAAAGGGAGACGCGCGTGGACATCGTGGTGAAGGGCCGCAAGACCGAGGTGACCGAACGGTTCCGCAAGCACGTGGTCGATAAGCTCTCGCGTATCGAGCGCTTCGACGGCAAGGCGATGAGCCTCGACGTGGAACTGTCCAAGGAGCGCAACCCCCGGCAGGCCGAACGCTGCGACCGGATCGAGATCACCCTGCGCACCCGCGGCCCCGTGGTCCGGGCCGAAGCCTGCGCCGCCGATCCCTACGCCGCCCTCGACCTGGCCGCCACCAAGCTGGAGGCACGGCTGCGCCGGGCCGCCGACCGCCGCCGTGTGCACCACGGCCGCCGCAGCCCGGTCTCCGTGTCCGTCGCCACCTCCACGCTGGCCGAACTCGAGGCCGCCGAGCTGACCGAGCAGCTGGCCCAGGCGTCCGCGCCCGCCGAGGAGCCCCGCGCCGACATCCGGCGTGCCGGCCCGATCGAGATCGAGGGCGACGGCCCGATGATCGTGCGCGAGAAGACGCACACCGCCCCGTCGATGGACCTGTGCCAGGCCCTCTACGAGATGGAGCTGGTCGGCCACGACTTCTACCTGTTCGTGGACGCCGACACCAAGCTGCCCTCCGTGGTCTACCGCCGCCGCGGTTACGACTACGGCGTGATTCACCTGGAGGAAACCGGCGCGGCGCACTACTCCGGCGGCCAGCCGGGCTCCGCCACGGCAGCGTAATCAGGCCTCGGACACGCCCCGAAACAGCGGCGGAACAGCACACTTGACGATGCATCAGCAGGCGCGGACCCGGACCGCTGAACGCGGATCGCCCGAAAAGGCGGCGACCACGTCCCGAGCGGTACTGTCAATCCCGGGTCCGCGCCAGCTATTATCAGGTTTCGCCGATACTGTGCGATGATGACTCGGTCACTCAGCGTCTCCGGCGTCCCGTGCGGGAGTGACGGGCGCCTGCCCGGACCGGCCGATCCAGGTACAAGGGGGTACGGACAGGTGGCCCAATCCGATTCCGGCAGGCCGGTCGGCGTGCGCCAGGAGGGCATTCCGGCGCAGCAGCCCGCCCGTCCGCGCCCGTCGACGCCCCAGTCCGCCAAGCCGGCCGGCTCGCCGGGCCCGGCGGCTGGACCGGCCGCATCCGGCGCCGACCCCATCCGCGTCCTGCTGGTCGACGACCACGCCCTACTGCGCCGCGGCCTGGACATCGTGCTGCAGCAGGAGCCGGATATCGAAGTGGTCGGCGAGGCCGGGGACGGCACGGAAGCGGTGGAAAAGGCCGGGGAACTGCTTCCGGACGTGGTGCTGCTCGACGTGAAGATGCCTAAGCGCAGCGGCATCGAGGCGGCGGCCGCGATCAAGGAGGTCGCCCCGTCCACCCGCGTGATCATGCTCACCATGAGCGATGAGGAAGCCGACCTCTACGACGCGATCAAGGCCGGCGCCACCGGATATCTGCTCAAGGAGATCCCGCCGCACGAGATCGCCGACTCGATCCGCGCGGTCGCCGGCGGCCAGTCGCTGATCACTCCTTCGATGGCTACCAAGCTGCTGAGCGAGTTCGCCACCATGGCCAAGAGCGGCGAGGAGCGCCGCGAGCAGGGGCCGCCCGCGCCGAAGCTGACCGACCGCGAGCTTGAGGTGCTCAAGCTGATCGCCACCGGCGCCAACAACAGCAAGATCGCTAAGACCCTGTTCATCAGCGAGAACACGGTCAAGAACCACGTGCGCAACATCCTGGAGAAGCTTCAGCTGCACTCGCGGATGGAAGCCGTCATGTACGCGGTGCGCGAGAAGATCCTCGACCTGCCCTGATCTCCTAGCGGGCCATCGCAGCGGTCCGTCATGCCCTACGCTCGGCGGTCATGACGACCACGCAGCCCGCAGGGCCGCCCGATACCGGTAAACAGCTCGCGCTCGGCAGGGTCCTGAGCCGATCGGACATCGTCCTCATGCTTGGGGCGGCGGCGTTCACCATCGCCGCCGCGCTCACCAAGGGCGGCGGAGCGGTCTTCCCGTTCGTGGTCTGCGCGGTAGCGGTGGCGCTGCTCGCGGCGCTGGTCGGCCGGGCCGTGGACCATCTCGCGGACCGGCTCGGCGCCGGCGCGGTCGGCGTGCTCCAATCCGCCCTCGGCAACCTGCCGGAGCTGTTCATCTGCATCTTCGCGCTGCGCTCGCACCTGACCGACGTGGTCACCGCCGCGATCATCGGCTCCATCCTCGGCAACTTGCTGCTGGTGCTCGGCCTCTCCTTCTTCGTCGGCGGCCGCAAGAACGGGGTGCTGCGTTTCTCCGAGGGCCGGGCCCGGATGATCATGGCGCTGATGATCCTTTCGGTCGCCGCGATGCTCGTGCCGTCCCTCGCGTCCTACATCCACGCCGCCGCCGCGAGCCACGAGGTGGGTCTCTCTCGCATCACCGCGGTGGTGCTACTGGTCGTGTTCGCGCTCTCGGTGCCCGCCTCCCTGCGTCGCGAGGAGTCCGCCGCCGAGGCGGCGCCGGAACCAGGCGAGCAGCAGCCGGCTGGGGCGCGCGCGGAAGCCGCCGAGCAGGAGCAAGGCAATCGCTGGCCGCTCGCGTTCGCGGTGGGCATGCTCGCCGTGACCGGAGTGCTCGCGGCGTATGTATCGGACCTGTTCGTCAATGCCCTGCAGCCCGCGATGAACTCGCTGCACATCTCGGACGCCTTCGCCGGCCTGGTGATCGTGGCCATCGCGGGCAACGCCGTGGAGAACGCGGTCGGCGTCAAGCTCGCCTGGCAGAACCAGGCAGACCACGCCCTCTCGGTGATCCTCAACAGCCCGCTGCAAATCGCCCTGGTCCTAGCCCCGGCGCTGGTGCTGCTCTCCCCACTGGTCGGCGGCGCGACCTTCACGCTGGTCTTCAACCCGATGCTGGTGACCACGGTCGGCGTCTCCACGCTCGCCGTCGCATACCTAGTGTCCGACGGCGAATCGGATTGGCTGGAAGGCGCGACGATGGTCGGCCTCTACGTGCTCATCGCCGCCGCATTCTGGTGGGGATAGGTGCTGGCCGTGGATACGGCAGGTCGCGGAATCCTGGCGGCGGGTGGTGCCGCGGATGTGCCAGACTAGGGGGCCGAGTTCTCCGTAGCGAGGACTCAAACCTTCCCGGGTCGTCTAAGGGCAGGACGCAGTCTTTTGGTGTCTGTTATGGAGGTTCGAATCCTTCCCCGGGAGCCCTCACCGAACTCGGACGCTCGGCCGTCCAGGCGGTAGATCAGCCGGTAGGCTCGGTGCTGAAATCCAGCATCCGAGGTCGAGGAGACCGGTGTGTCTGAGCCGAGCGCGTCAGCTCCCGTCCGTCCCGCAGCCGTACTGATCCTGGCCGCGGGGGAGGGGAAGCGGATGAAGTCCGCGACCCCGAAGGTTCTGCACACGCTGTGCGGGCGGTCGATGCTGGGGCATGTCGTCGCCGCGGCGCGGGAGCTTTCGCCGGAACGGCTGGTCGTCGTGGTCGGGCACGGGCGCGGCCAGGTTTCCGCGCACCTGGCCGAGATCGACGCCGAGGCGCAGCCAGTCGTGCAGGAGGTGCAGCACGGCACTGGGCACGCGGTGCGGATCGCGACGGAGGCGATCGCCGCGCAGGGCGCCATCGACGGGACGGTCGTCGTCACCTACGGCGACACGCCGCTGCTGACCGCGGGCACGCTGGACGCATTGGTGACGGTGCATCAGGAGGCCGGCAACGCGGTCACCGTGCTGACGGCGAATGTCCCGGATCCGACCGGCTATGGCCGGATCGTGCGCCGGGACGGCGCGGTCGAGCGGATCGTCGAGCAGAAGGACGCCTCGCCGCAGCAGGCCGCCATCCGCGAGATCAACTCGGGCGTGTACGCCTTCGACGCGAAGCTGCTGGCCGAGGGTCTTTCCCGGCTGACCTCCGCGAACGCGCAGGGCGAGGAGTACCTGACCGACGTGCTTGGCATCCTCGCCGAGGACGGTCACCGCGTCGGCGCGCTCACCGTCGCGGACCACCACGAGATCCTCGGTGCCAACGACCGCGCGCAGCTGGCCGAACTGCGCCGGATCTTCAACGCGCGACTGACTGGGCACTGGATGCGCGAAGGGGTCACCATCGTCGATCCCGCGACCACGTGGATCGACGTCCAGGTCCGGTTGGAGCCGGACACCGTTGTGCTGCCGAACACGCAGCTGTGCGGAGAGACGCGGATCGCGGCCGGCGCGCAGGTCGGCCCGAACTGCACGCTGACGGCGACGATCGTCGGCGCCGGGGCGCGCGTGACGAACGCCACAACCGAGGGTGCGGTGATCGGTGAGAGCGCGACGGTCGGTCCGTACACCTATCTGCGGCCGGGCACGCGGCTCGGGCGCAAGGCCAAGGCGGGCGGCTTCGTCGAGATGAAGAACGCGGTCGTCGGTGACGGTTCGAAAGTTCCGCACCTGTCCTATGTCGGCGACGCGCAGATCGGCGAGGGCTGCAATATCGGCGCCGGAACCATCACGGCGAACTATGACGGCGTCAACAAGCATCGAACCGAGATCGGCGATCACGTGTTCGTCGGCACGGACACGGTCCTGATCGCTCCGGCGCAGGTCGCGGACGGTGCGTATGTCGCCGCCGGTTCGGCGATCACCAAGCCGGTTCCGGCCGGCGCGCTCGCGGTGGCGCGGGGGCAGCAGCGCAACATCGATGGCTGGGTGGAGCGCAAGTGGCCGGGGACGAACGCGGCGCAAGCCGCGCGCGCCGCGGCATCGCGCGAAGGAACAGCAGACGCCGAAAACGGCGCTGTGGCTTCGGGTGACGCCGGGAAATAACGGGTGTCGAGTCCGTCACATCCGGCGCGGCGCGGCACAGGGCGATTCCCGGCGCGATCGGGCGAACTCGGGCGAACCGAAGGCGAACGCCGCGCGAACATCCGGACGATAGCAGCAGTTGTTCTGAGACCATAGGATGAGAGACAAGGCCCGGCTTAGCCGGACGGCCAGGACGAATCGCCCGTAATCCGCCCTGCGGACCGGACGCGGGCTCCCGGCCGCACCGGGCCTCGCGCCGCCGCGCGCGTCGGCTCCGACCGTGGCAGCGACCCTTGGGGAGTGCGTACAGTGACCGGGATCTTGGCGACCGGCCAGAAGAAGCTGATGCTGTTCTCCGGCCGAGCCCATCCGGAGCTGGCCCGGCAGGTCGCCAAAGAACTGGGCGTGGAGCTGGCGCCGACGCGGGCCTTCGACTTCGCCAACGGCGAGATCTACGTGCGTTTCGAGGAGTCGGTGCGCGGCTGCGACGCCTTCGTGCTGCAGAGTCACACCGCGCCGATCAACCAGTGGATCATGGAGCAGCTGATCATGGTCGATGCGCTCAAGCGCGCCTCGGCGAAGCGGATCACCGTGATCATGCCGTTCTACGGCTATGCCAGGCAGGACAAGAAGCACCGCGGCCGCGAGCCGATCTCGGCCCGGCTGATGGCCGACCTGTTCAAGCAAGCCGGCGCGGACCGGCTGATGGCGATCGACTTGCACACCGACCAGATCCAGGGCTACTTCGACGGCCCGGTCGACCACCTGTGGGCGATGCCACTGCTGATCAAGTACATCCGGGAGAACATCGACATCTCACGGATGACGATCGTCTCCCCGGACGCCGGCCGGGTGAAGGTCGCCGACAAGTGGAGCGACAAGCTCGGCGCGCCGATCGCCATTGTGCACAAGCGCCGCGACATCAACGTGGCGAACCAGGTCTCCGTACACGAGATCGTCGGTGACATCCGCGGCCGCGTCTGCGTCCTGGTGGACGACATGATCGACACTGCGGGAACCATCTGCGCCGCGGCCGAGGCGCTGTACGAAAACGGCGCGGCCGAGGTGATCATCGTCTCGACGCACGCGGTGTTCTCCGGACCGGCGATCGACCGGCTGAAGAACTCGCGGGTCAGCCAGGTCATCGTCACCGACACGCTGCCGCTGGCCGAGGAGCGCCGCTTCGACAAGCTCACCGTGCTCTCGGTCGCGCCCATCGTGGCGCGGGCCATCTCAGAGGTCTTCGAGGACGGCTCGGTGACCTCGATGTTCGAGGGCGACGCCTAACCGGTCCGACGAGCGCAGAGGTTTCTTCGGCTTCGAACTCTTTACCGAATATCACCTGGTCGATCGGAATCAGCCTTGATATAGTCCGGCTGCCTTCGTGGCGCATAGGGACTGTTCAGGGGTGGTTTGAGGGTGAACTCGGGGGGTTTGTCCATGCGTTCGTATCGCAAATCCGTGTGGCGCCGGCTGCTTGCCGTTTCGGCCTTGGTCGTCGCGGTGCTCGCGGCGCTGGTTATGCCCATCGGCGCGGCCGGCGCGGCCGTGTCCGGCTCCACTATCAAGCCGGCCGCCGGGAGTTCGGCGCCCGCGGGCGGCGGCACGGCGGCGAAGTCGAAGCCGGCCGTGCCCACGAAGCCGGCGGCTCTGCCCAAGGCGAAGGCTCCGGCGCCGGTCTCGCCAGACGCCGTGCGCAAGGCACGAGCCGCGGCCGCCGCTCACGCGATCGCCGCCAGCACGGTGCCGAACACGTGCAGCGGTGTGATCCAGCCGGACACGATCTATCCGTGTACCGGCAGTGCGGGACCAGACACTTTCACCGCGACGCTCACAAGTACGTCCGACGTGCTGCTCATCGAGGCGATGTCGACGAGCGGCGGCCCCTATGTCTCGGTAACCGGTCCGGACGGCAATCCGGTTACCTGCCAGCAGGGCTACGGCCCGACGCGATGCGCCACGACGGCCGCGGGTGCATACACCTTCCAGGTGTCCAACTCCGGTAGCGATTTCACGCTGGACTACCGTCCGATGCTCTCCGACACGTCCTGTGCGACTGCTGACACCTCGTTCGCCGCGCCGACGATCCAGGGCAACCTCGCGGATGGTTCCGTGGGCGACTGCTACCTTCTGAATCTGCCTTCGAACGCTGTGCTGGACTCCCAGGTCACCGGCGAATATCTCGACTTCTTCGACGCGACAGGCGCGCAGGTCTGCCCGCCGGGCGGCGGCGAGATCTGCACGCTGACCGGCACCGGTCCGTACCGTGCGAACGTGAGCGGCTACTACTCCGCCGCTGCATCGGCGTATCAGCTGCGGCTCAACAGCGTGACGAATCCACAGGGCTGCGTAGCGACGAGTCGGCAGGTCTACGGTCAGGTTCCTGACACCAGTTCGCTGGTCCGTTGCCGCGCGCTGACGGTGACCACGGCAGGCTCGTACCAGGTCTATGCGGTGTGGGATGGCGGTTCGCCGTTCAGCACGCTCTACAACCTCGACGGCTCGGTCGCCTGCACCAACGCCGGACCAAACTGCGCCCTGTCCGCCGGTACGTACAGCTTTGTGATGCAGGAGGACATCAGCAGCACGCTGATCCCGTTCGGCGTCGTGTTCATCGCGGCGAACGAGAGCAGTGGCTGTACCGCGACCGGCGACACGGATTTCGCCACCGGAGCGGTGACCGGCACCTTCACCGGGCTCGGCGAGGAGATCTGCCTGACTCTGCCGACCGCCTCCGGCAAGGCGGACTACGTCCTCAACCAGCTCGCGTCTAGCACGGTCAGTATCCCGGTGATGCAGGTGCTGGATGGCACCGGAGTGCAGCAATGTTCGGACCCTTACTACACGTATGACGTATGCACGCTCTCCGGTACCGCGCCCTTCCGGCTCGTTCTCTCGGATCGTCCGGCAGGGTCGGGCTACAAGGAATTTGTGCAGCGCACCGACTCGACCGCGGGCTGCACGGCGTGGCCGCAATCGGGCTTCGGCGGCTCGTGGGGCGTCCAGACGACGCTTGACCCGAGCCTCTGGGGCAGGTGCTTGACCATCCCGGCGAACGCCCACTCGACCGGTGAGATGATCGACTACGCGAACACCGCGAACAAGGTGAACGCCGGCGTCACCATAAACGATCCGACCGGCAAGCAGATCTGTTTGGGCAACAGCCTCGCGTTCTGCTCGTATCAGGCCGGGATTGCGTACACGGCGCTGCTCATGAGCCCGTCCGGCGCAAGCGACACATACGACTTGGTCCGCCGGGACGTCTCCAGCACGGCGTCTTGTGGCGCGCCGGCCTCGACCGCGGTCGGCGGCCCGTCCTCATCGCTGATGCTGAACTCGGACCTGGACGCCGCCTGCTTCCACGTCGCCGCGGCGGCCACGGACATGTGGTGGACCGACGTGCGGGCGGTCGCGCCGAACAAGGCCAGCGCGGTCCTCGTGGTGACCGATCCGACCGGTAAGATCGTTTGCCGCCAGTGGGGTATGTCCTGCAACGTCACCGGCTCAGCCGGCTATCAGGCCGTGGTGATCGCGTCCGGTTATGAAGGCGTGACCATTCCGGCCCACGTGGACGTCTGGAAGGTGGGCACCGCCGCCGGTTGGGCTCCGCAGTGCACCGCGCACCAACTCTCGGCTACTGGATTCCCGGTCCAGAACCGGACCTTGACTGAAAGCTCGACCGCATATTGCGGCGTGATCTCGATGCAGCCGTCTCAGGCCTTCGGCGTGTACGGATCCGACACGGCTACAGGCGTGAATACCGTCTGGGTCAGCATGTACCTGCCGAGCGACTGGACCAACGGCATCGGGCTTTGCTACGGCGTGAACTACGGGATGTTCGGCTTCAACTGCTCCACGCAGTCGAACGATCCGGCTGGCGATGCCGTGTTCGTGGTATTTCCCGGTATCGCGCCTACGCCGGTCAGTTACACGATGCAGGGCGTAGGGTGCCGCATTGCCTGTAATGGTATTCCGCCGGTGCAGGCGACGATTTCTTCGGTGTCACCGGCTCAGGGAGCGGCTGGAATCGACCGGATCACGATCACCGGGACCGGGCTGACGCTGGGCACGCGGGTGACCTTGGCAAGCAACTACTTGGCCGTAACCAACTACTACGGCAATCGGCCGCTCGCGGTGAGCGCTGATGGTACTTCGCTCACATTGGATCTCGATACGTACAGTGTGACGCCAGGTAAGTACGACATCGTGCTCGACACGTCCAGCTACACGCTCGGAACTCCCTCGCCGGGCTACCTGCCCAACGCGTTCACGGTCACCGCAGCTCCGCCGCCTCCTGCCGCTGGTCTGCTGATGCCGCTGACGCCGACTCGCGTCTTGGATACTCGGCATGGTGTCGGTGCGCCGCAGGCTCGGGTCGCGCCGGGTGGCGTGGTCAAGCTTCAGGTCGGCGGCGTGGCTGGGGTTCCGGCGACGGGCGTGACGGCGGTTGTGATGAACACGACTGTGACTGGTCCTGCTTCGGGTGGCTATGTGACGGTGTTTCCGGATGGTGTGACGCGTCCGACGGCGTCGAGTCTCAATTTCAGTGCTGGGGAGACGATTCCGAACCTGGTCGTGGTGCCGGTTGTGGATGGGAAGGTCGACTTCTACAACGGTTCCGGCGTCGCGCTGGACCTGATCGCCGACATCACCGGCTATTACGCGAGCTCTGGTGCGGCATACCACCCGGCCGGTCCGACCCGGGCGATGGACACGCGCAGCGGGCTTGGCGGTGCAGGCGGAGTGGTCGCGCCGGGATCCGCGGCAGTCCTTCCGATCATGGGTTCGCTGGGGATCTCTCCCGGGAACGTGACTGCCGTCGTGTTGAACGTGACGGTGACCGGTCCTGCAGCCGGCGGATATCTGACGGTGTACTCGGATGGGGCACCGCGCCCGAGCGCGTCGAACCTTAATTTCAGTGCCGGGGAGACGATTCCGAACCTGGTCGTCGTGCCGGTGGTCAACGGGAATATCGACTTCTACAACGGATCGAGCGGCAACGTTCAGATCATCGCGGACGTGGAAGGCTATTTCGCGTCTTAGCCGGTGTAACGCAGCGGGCACGGCCCCGGACCAGCGCTCGTCCGCTGGTCCGGGGCCGTCTTCCAGCTCGGGTAGACTTGCCCGAGTTGCCCGGCGAGGGAGGGGCCCAGGCCCGCTCCGTGATCGACGTGCCGAACGAGGTATCGGGCGAGCGGGTATGGCCCGTCTCCGCCTCGGTGTCGAGTTGCGCCAGATCGCCCAGGCTTCCCGATTCCGAGGAGGAAAACCATGTCTGAAGTCCGCATCAGCGCCGAACCGCGCGACAAGTTCGGCAAGGGCGCCGCGCGCCAGCTGCGCCGCGACGGCAAGATCCCGGCCGTGCTCTACGGCCACCAGGAAGAGGCGGTGCACCTCGCGCTGCCGGAGCACGAGCTCTTCCTCGCGCTCAAGACCCCGAATGTGCTGCTGAACCTGGACCTCGGCAACCGGCAGCAGCTGGCCCTGCCGAAGGCCGTGCAGAAGGACCCGGTGCGCCGCACCATCGAGCACGTCGACCTGCTGCTGGTGCGCCGCGGCGAGAAGGTCACCGTCGAGGTCCCGGTCGTCACCGTGGGCGATGTCGTGGCCGGCGGGCTGCTCGAGCACACGCTGACCGCGCTGTCGATCGAGGCCGAGGCCACGAACATCCCCGGCTCCATCGAGGTCTCCATCGAGGGCATCGAGGTCGGCGGACACGTCCTGGCCAAGGAGATCACCCTGCCGCGCGGCGCCGTACTGGTCACCGACCCGGAGCACGTGGTCGTGCACGTGCTGCCCTCGCCGACCGCCGAGCAGATGGCCGGGGACACCGGCGAGGCCGAGGCCCCGGAGGCCACGGCTGCCGAGCCGGAGACCACCGAAGAGGGCTGAGTCCGCTTCTGAGCGGGAGCAGTGTCGCGTTGGAGCAGTGCCGCACCCCGGACGGTTCGGGGTGCGGCACTGGTCTGTAAGCCCGTACGAGTAAGCGGTGCGAATCAGCTGTAAGGGAAAGGGCCCGGTCGAACGATGGCGGCGGACAATGCACCGTGGCTGGTGATCGGCCTCGGCAATCCCGGCCCGAGTTACGCAGCCACCCGGCACAACGCCGGTTTCCTGGTGGTGGATCTGCTCGCGCAGCGGATGGGCGGCCGATTCAAGGCGCACCGCGGCGGCGTGGACGTGGTGGAGGGCCGGATCGGCGGAACCCGCGTGGTGCTGGGCAAGCCCAAATCCTTCATGAACCTTTCCGGCGGGCCGACCGCCGCGCTGCGCGACTTCTTCAAGGTGCCGGTCGAGCGGATCGCCGTGGTGCACGACGAGCTTGACCTGCCGTACGGCACGCTGCGACTCAAGCGCGGCGGCGGGGACAACGGGCACAACGGGCTGCGATCCATCACCAAGTCGATCGGTACGCGCGAGTACCTTCGCGTCCGGTTCGGGATCGGCCGTCCGCCGGGTCGCCAGGACCCGGCGGACTTCGTGCTCAAGCCGTTCTCCTCGGTGGAGAACAAGGAACTGCCGTTCCACGTGGACCGGGCAGCCGACGCCGTGGAGGCGTTGGTCACGGAGTCGCTGGAGGCCGCGCAGAATCGCTACCACGCGGAGGCGTGACGCTGGCGCCCGGCGTCGGCGGCCTGGCCTGCGTGGAGCCCTGCGCAGCAGTGGCGGTCTGGGTGGCTGTGCGGGTTTGGGTAGCGGTGGCGGGCGGCGTGCCAAGCCATTCGAAGGAGCTGGCCGCGGTGGCGCTCTCAATCAGCTGCTCGTAGGCAGTCGACTCGACGAGCGCAAACAGTTGCTGGTCAGTTGGCGTCGTTCCCTTATCGATCACGACGGAGAGCTGGCCCAGCGACGTGCCGTGCAACCGATACGCCCGCAGACTTCCGCCTTGACCTGCCGAGTGTGCCTGTTCTGCCGCGGTCGCCGTCGCTTCCGAGGTCGCGGTCGCATGCAGGGGCGCGGTCCCGGCCAGCCCCTGACCAATGGGGCTCTCTGTCGCGTGCTCTACCAAGACCCGATCGCCGTCCGCGGTCTTCATCGTGGTGCAACTGACGCCCGGATCGCCGTACATACAGCCGAGTACGCCCGGAACCGAGGCGCTGTCCGGGTTCACCTGGAAGAACATCCGGCCGACGCTCTTGCCGCCCTCGCTGACGACGATGGCTTGGCCGTAATCCGGATCGAGCGCGAGGTGTTGGCCGTTGATCGGCCAGAGGCCGCGGAGGGTGTCGAGGACGTACTGGTTGCTGAAGGCCCGGGGCGTGCTGCCGGCGATGTTCGCGACACCGCCCGCATGTTGTCCGGACAGGACGAATGTGCCGGCGCCGATGACGAGCGCGCTGCTGAGCGCGGCAGCCGCGCAGCGCGTGGCGGTCTTTCTGCGGCGCACGATCCGGCGGGCGGCGGGGGCGAGGTCGGGCAGCGGCGGCAGGCCGTCGGAGGCGGCGTCGAAGAGTTCGTGCAGATTCGGCATGGCGGTTCCTCAGTTCGTTGATTCCGGCGGGGTGAGAATGGGGGCCAGGCCGGCGTCAGGGCTCAGATAGTTCGGTGAACCGGTCGCCGAGCCGCTCGCGTAGCTTGGCGAGCGAGCGCGAACACTGGCTTTTGACGTTGCCGACGCTGCATCCGAGCAGTGCGGCGGTTTCCTCGACGGACAGGTCCTCCCAGTACCGGAGGATGACCATGGCGCGCGGCTTTGTGGGCAGCGAACGCAGCGCGTCGAGCACGACCATGCGTAGCTCGGTCGGGTCGGCGGCAGCCGCTGTGCCCCCGGGCTCGGTCCGCAAAATTGCGTGCGCGGTAACGCTGCGACGCAGCTTGCGCTGCTCACTCAGGAATGCACGCACCAGCGCCTTCTTCGCGTAAGCGTCCGGATTCTCGGCCAGCCGCGCCTTACGCCAGGAGCGCAGCAGCGCGACGAGCGTGGTCTGCACGAGGTCCTGCGCGCGATCGCGGTCACCGCACAGCAGGTAGGCCGTGCGGTAGAGGTGGTTTTGGCGAGCCGCGGCGTAGGTCTCGAAGTCCGGCGGTTGCGGGTCCGGGGGTATAGCTGCGGTGAGTTCGCCGATGTCGCTGCTTTGTTGGGCGCTGCTCTGGTGGGCACCGTTTTCGTGGGCACTGCGGGTCATCACGCAGGGGTCCGTCCTCCCTGGAGGGCGCGAAATTGCTGTCATCCGATCTAGAGCGGGCACGCGCGAGCGGGGTTGCACCGCGCAGTACCGCGCGGCGGTGGTGCGAGGATGGACCGGTGACGTACGACTATGAAGCCCCCGAATCCCAGAAGCTCTTCGACCGCGCGCAGATCGTGACGCCGGGCGGGGTGAACTCGCCGGTGCGGGCGTTTCGCGGGGTCGGCGGGACGCCGCGGTTCATGGTCGCCGGCAAGGGTGCCTACCTCACCGACGCCGACGGGCGCGAGTACGTGGACCTGGTCTGCTCCTGGGGCCCGCTGATCCTCGGACACGCGCATCCGGCGGTGCTCCAGGCGACCTCGGCGGCGCTGCTGCGCGGAACATCCTTCGGCACGCCGAGCGAAGGCGAGGTCGCACTGGCCGAGGAGATCGTGGCCCGGATCGAGCCGGCCGAGCAGGTGCGGTTGGTTTCCTCCGGGACCGAGGCGACCATGTCGGCGATCCGGCTGGCCCGCGGCTTCACCGGTCGTTCGAAGGTGGTCAAGTTCGCGGGCTGCTATCACGGGCACGTGGACGCGCTGCTCGCGGCGGCCGGTTCGGGAGTCGCGACGCTCGGGCTACCGGACACGCCAGGGGTGACGGGGGCTCAGGCGGGCGACACGATCGTGGTCCCGTACAACGACCTCGAGGCGGTGCGGACCGCCTTCGCAGAGTTCGGCGACGAGATCGCCTGCTTGATCACCGAGGCGGCCGCGGGGAACATGGGCGTCGTGCCTCCGCTGGACGGTTTCAACGCGGCTCTGCGGGATCTGTGCCACGAGCACGGCGCGCTGTACATCTCCGACGAGGTGATGACCGGCTTCCGGTCCTCGCGCACCGGTTGGTTCGGCATCGACGGCGTCGTCCCGGATCTGATGACCTTCGGCAAGGTGATGGGCGGCGGCTTTCCCACGGCGGCGTTCGGAGGACGCGCGGACGTGATGGCCCGCCTCGCCCCTGCCGGGCCGGTGTACCAAGCCGGGACGCTCTCCGGGAATCCGGTCGCGACGGCCGCCGGTATCGCGACGCTGCGCAACTGCACTCCCGACGTCTACGACCACCTGGACCGCACGGCGCGCACCATCGCCGAACTCGCCTCCGAGGCCCTGGCGAAGGAAGGGGTCGCCCATCGGGTGCAGTTCGCCGGGACGATGTTCTCGATCTTCTTCACCGACGAGCCGGTCACCGACTACGCGGCGGCGAAGCGGCAGGACACCGAGGTGTTCACGGCGTTCTTCCACGCGATGCTAAGCGAAGGCGTCTACCTGCCGCCGAGCGCATTCGAGGCCTGGTTCGTCTCGGCGGCGCATGACGGCGCGGCGGTGGACCGGATCGCGGCGGCGCTGCCGGTTGCGGCGCGCGCGGCAGCGGCGGTCGGCAGGTGACGAGTCGCCTCGGCACGCCGCTGGGCGCCCGCAGCGCTGAGAATTGGCAGGTCACCGCGATGGAACCAGGCGTAAATCCAACTCGCATAAGATGCGCGGCATGACGCAGATCGATCCCGGCACGCAAACGACGGTCCACCTCATGCGCCACGGCGAGGTGTACAACCCCACCGGGATCCTCTACGGCAGGCTGCCCGACTTCCACCTGTCCGAACTGGGCCGCAAGATGGCCGAGCGGGCCGCCGAGTTCTTCGCGGACCGAGACGTGGTCACGGTGATCGCCTCGCCGCTTGATCGCGCACAGGAGACCGCCGCGCCGATCGCCGAGCGGCTGGGGCTGGATGTCGGCACCGACGAGCGGCTGATCGAGGCCGAGAACTACTTCCAGGGCAAGCGGTTCAGTGTCGGCGACGGCGTGCTCAAGCGCCCCGGCGTGTGGCCACGGCTGTACAACCCGCTGCGGCCCTCCTGGGGTGAGCCCTACGTGGAGCAGGTCGCGCGGATGACAGCGGCGCTGGAAGCCGCGCGGGACAGGGCGGCCGGGCACGAGGCGGTTTGCGTGAGCCACCAGCTGCCGATCTGGGTGACCCGGCTCGCCGCCGAGCACCGCAGGCTGTGGCACGATCCGCGCCGCCGCCAGTGCTCGCTCGCCTCGGTGACCTCGTTCCGGTACGTCGGCGCGCGTCTTGTCGGCATCGACTACCAGGAACCGGCGAAGGATCTGCTGCCGGTCAAGACCACGAAAAAGTTCGTCGCCGGGGCCTGAGTCCCCTGGTAGCCGCGCGGACCCCCGCGGCTTCGGCCGAATCCGCCCGTGCGAGACTCTTCGCATGGTCGTACCCGCCCGTACCTCCCGTTCCTCCCGCCGCGCGGCGGGAGCGCTTGCCGCTGCGCTCGCGGGCGCAGCGCTGCTGGCCGGGTGCACCAACACCACCGGCGGCGGGGGCGACACCGGGTTCGTGGAGTCGTCGGGGACGACCGTCACTTACTACGCCCCGAACCAGCGCACTGCGGTCCCGGACCTGGCCGGCACGACCCTGGACGGTAAGCAACTCGCGCTCGCCGACTACCGCGGCAAGTTCGTCGTGGTGAACATCTGGGGCTCCTGGTGCGGCCCGTGCCGGGTCGAGGCGCCCGCGCTACAGGAGACCTACGAGCAGTACCAGTCCAAGGGCGTGCAGTTCCTGGGCATCAACGCGCGTGACATCAACGCCGCCGCGCTCGCTTTCGTCCGCGACGACCACATCACCTACCCGTCGCTCCAGGACCCGTCCGAGACGCTGCTGCTCGAGTTCAAGACGGTCGTGCCGCCGAGCAACATCCCGTCGAGCATCATCGTCGACCGCACCGGCAAGATCGCGACGCGCATCATCGGCGGTACCACCGAGCCTCAGCTCAAGCAGGCGCTCGACAAGGTCTTAAGCGGGAGCTGATATGTCGGTCGCGTCGCTGATGGCCGGTGGCTCGCTGCTGCTGGCGGTGCCAGTCGCGCTGGCCGCCGGGGCGGTCTCGTTCGCGTCGCCGTGCGTACTGCCGCTGGTGCCGGGCTACCTGTCGTACGTCACGGGAATGTCCGCGCTCGACGCCCAAGACGTAGAGGCACGTAAGGCCGCACAAGCTTGCGCGCAGGACGAGGAGCGCGAAGCCGACGCGGGCGCGGGGCAAACGCAAACGCTGACCAAGAAGCGAACCGTCGTCGGCGAACGACGCTCGCTGCGCGGCCGCACCGTCCTCGGCGCGAGCCTTTTCGTCCTCGGCTTCACGGCCGTATTCGTATCGGCCGGCGCGGCCTTCGGCTACGCGGGCTCGAACCTGATTCAGCATGAGCGGGTGCTGGAGGAGGTCTTCGGCAGCCTGGTCATCCTGCTCGGGTTGTTCTTCGCGGGCGCGATGCCGCAACGCTGGTCGGCCTGGCTCCAGCGCGACGCGCGGCTGCACTACCGACCGGCCGCCGGGTTGGTCGGCGCGCCGCTGCTCGGCATGGTGTTCGGCATCGGCTGGACCCCGTGTCTCGGCCCGACGCTAGCCGCGGTCCAGACCCT
>NZ_DATNGK010000113.1:0-2306 GCF_035605935.1 Actinocrinis sp.
TACACCGCGGGCGACTTCATCGACCAGTTTCAGCGTTCGTTCGGCAACAACGCCGCCTCGGTCGCCGCGCTCGGCTCGGCCTTCATCAGCGCGCAGCAGGCGACCGGAGTCGCGGCCACCGCGAAGCACTTCCCGGGCCTCGGCTCCGCTGCGACGTCCCAGAACACTGACACTGGATCGGTGACGCTGAACGTCTCGCAGAACCAGCTGCACACGATCGACGAGGTACCGTATCCGGCCGCGATCAGCGCGGGCGTGATGCTGATCATGTGCTCATGGGCGCTCTACCCGGCGCTGGACGCGAGTCTGCCCGCAGGACTCTCACCGACGATCGTGAGCGGGGAGCTGCGCGGCCGCAACGGTTTCCGCGGCGTGACCATCACGGACGCGCTGGAGGCCGGAGCCCTGGCCGCGTACGGCACGACGGCTCAGCGCGCGGTCAAGGCCGCGGGCGCCGGTATGGACCTGATCCTGTGCTCAGCGCGTGACGTGAGCCAAGGGGACAGCGCCCGCGGCGCGCTCGCGACCGCGCTCGGCAACGGCTCGCTTGACGCGACCAGCTTCCACGCCGCCACGCAGCGGATCAGCTGGCTGCGCGCCGCGCTGTTCTGATCAAAGCTGTTCCGGATCAGCGCCGTCTCCGTCAGACCTCGGTGACGGTGCTGACCTCGCCAGCCGCCGGGGGCTGCACGCGATGGCGGCCGCGCAGCTCCAGCTCGATCTCCTCGAGGCTGCGTCCCTTGGTCTCCGGCACCAGCCACCGCGCCAGGACGAACAGCACCGCGTTGACCGCCGCGAACACCCACATCGAATGGCCGATGCCGAGCGCGTTCTTGTCCGACATGATCGGGAAGACCGCCGTCACGATGCCGGTCGCGGCCCACAGCACCACGCTGCTGACGCCCATGCCGGCCGCGCGCACCCGCAGCGGGAACACCTCCGCCATCATCACCCACACCACCGCGCCCCAGCCGAGTTCGTACGCGGCCAGGTAGCCGATCAGCAGAATCAGGGTCAGTACGCCCAGGGCGGTCTTGCCGTGCACATCCAGCACCACGAAGCCGGTCAGCGCGAGCGTCACGAACATCAGTGCATTGCCGATCAGCAGCAGGGGTTTGCGACCCCAGCGATCGACCACGAACACCACCCACGCCGTGAACGCCAGCTTGGTCACGCCGAGCGCTATCGCGCTCAGCAGCGCGGTACTGGTGGTGAAGCCCAGCGAGACCAGCATCGTCGGGAAGTAGGCGTTGATCGCGTTGACGCCGCTGAACTGCTGCCCCACGGCCAGCAGCAGCGCCACGAGCAGCATCGGCCGCACCCACGGCGCCCACAACTCGCGCAGATTGCCGCGCTGCGCGGCGTCGAGCCGGATGACTTCCTGGATGGTGGTGAGTTCGTCGTCGACGGCCTCGCGCTGGTGAATACTCACAAGCACCGCGCGTGCCTCTTGCTCGCGCCCGGCTTTCACCAGCCAGCGCGGCGTCTCCGGCAGCAGGGTCAGTCCAGCCAGCAGGACCACCGCGGGCACCAGCGCCCCGGCGAACATGCCGCGCCAGTTGCCCGTCGACGCGAGCCAGTAGCCGACCAGAAAGGCGATCAGGATCCCGGAGACGATGAAGATCTGGTTGAGCGAGGCGAGCGCGCCGCGCAGCCGCGCGGGAGCCAGCTCGGACAGGTACGTCGGCACCGTCGCGGAGGAGCAGCCGATGCCGATGCCGATAACGCCGCGCGCGATGGTCAGCTCCGGCAGGTTCTGCGCGAGCATGCAGGCCACGGTCCCGGCGATGACGACGAGCGCGGCGGCCATGATCGCCCGGCGGCGGCCGAGCCGGTCGCCGAGCCGGGAGGCCGCCGCCGCGCCGATCATCGCTCCGACCGAGAGGCTCGCGGTCACCACGCCCTTCTGAAATCCGGACAGGTGCCAGTCCTTGGCGATGATGACCAGGATCGCGGCGATGATGCCGAGGTCGTAGCCGAACAGAATGCCGCCGAGCGCGCCGAAGAAGTAGAGCGTGGACCGGTTGATGCGCCGGCCCGCAGGCGCCGTCGCGGTTTGCGTCATGGCGAAACCACCTTCCGTCGTGGGTGTGGGTGTGGGTGATGGCGTGGGTGGATGTGGACGTGTCAGCGGATCCCAACGCGCCGCAGCTGCTGACTGAGGTCATCGGCCACCTCGTGCAGCAGCTTGCCGACGTGATGCAGCTGCGCATCGGTCACTTCGTCGCAGGGCATTGAGCAGCTCATCGCGTCGGTGGCCGGGATGCGGTACGGCACTACCGCGGCCGCGCATGCCACGCCGGCAG
>NZ_DATNGK010000114.1:0-3684 GCF_035605935.1 Actinocrinis sp.
GCGCAGCTGATGGACGCGGCGAGCGACCTGGGCAACAAGCAGACTGCCAGCGCGCTGCTCGACGACGACGCCGAACTACGACGCCACCCGCAGCAGACGATTGTCAACGCGCGAAGAACGGATTCGGCCTGATCATCGGCGGACTGCCAGTGCGCCCGGAACTGCCATCAGCTCGTTGAAAAGAGTGTGGTAGCTCAGCAGCGCCTGGCGTATCTCCTCGATCGGTGTGGTCACGGACTTCGTCCGCACGTGCTCGCTGATCCGCTGCGCCCGGCGATAGTCCGCCAGGGTGTCCGCGTGCTTGACGGAGAGCAGGGCAAGCCGCTCGTCCGCATCGTCGCCGGGATAGCCCCTCGCGGTAAGCAGCTGCGAGACCAACTGCCGGGCGGTGCTCAGAGCGAGCGCCGGGTCATCGAGGAACCCGACCTGAAGGCGCGCCCATGAAGTCGTGTAGTACTCCTGGTCGACCACACTGATCGCGCGCAGGCGCAACTTGTCATGCAAGCGTTTGCGGCGCAGCAGTTCCCGGTCAACCTCCTGTTTGGTGTCCTTCTCCTGCGCCACCGTCTCGTATTCAGCACCGAAGGACTTGCGCAGGCTACGCCTCTCGTGGCCCACCCAACCGAGCGCTGCCAAGGTCGAGAGCAGGATCGCGGCGACGGCCGCGATGATGACGCTGATAAGCATGTGATCCCCTAGCTGTGCGCAGTCGCGGGTGCGGGCACTGCTGTGTTTGGGTGGTGGGGTGAGGTCGCGCCCTGGATCGTTGAGTGTCTGCTCGGCATCGGTTCCGCTCTGCCCGATACAGCGGCAGCGCGCTGTGTGCGTCGGTGTCGGCCTGCCGGTTCTGGCTCAGCAGGATCACCGGCGCCGCGTACGCGGCCTGCGTAGAGAACAGCAGGTTCAAGAGGATGAACGGGTACGCATCCCAGTGCCATGCGAACTCGCCCAGATTGAGCCCGATCCATACCACCGCGACCCGCGGCGCACTGGTACGACGGTGCAAGCTGGACGCCGCGCGGATCAACGATGATCTCGGTGCCCATTGTAAGATCGGTCCGACAGTCGTCGACGAGAGCCTGACGGCTCGCTGCTTCGCACACGCCGTGCCCCTGGCCAGCCATAGGCGAGCCGCGCCGGCCCGGAAACCGCGGGATGGGAAATCAGGCGAGGGTCGGCGGCACTCGGCGCGGTCGCCGTGGAGAAGTCCGCGGGTTCTGCCGAGTCAGTAAGTGAGGGCGCTAATACGCTGCCGTCCACCGCCGCGAAGCGCTCTGCGCCCTCTACTGAAGGGAACTCTGCTGCCGGAAGGTCAGATGTCGACTGCATCAGGGTGGCGGTCAGGCTGCGCTCGGTCGAAGGCAGCATGCGCTCCTCCCACCAGAACAGGCCCACGACCATGCCGAGCATGATGAAGGGGACCAAGAGCACGAAGATCAACGCGTACACCGACGCCGCCTGTGGTGGAGTGTCTGCGAAGGCGACGGTGTTCTCGCGATCCGGCATGCTCCTTTGTGCCGGTGAGCGCCGAATCGGTACGCACGCGTGAAGAACCCCGAACCGTCGCGGAGGATTCACGATCGCCATGGAGAGCGCGCCGCCGGGGTCCGGGGTGACGCCTTCAATGTACTGCCGCTTCGTCGGCGCGGAAAGCCGGAGCGCCGTGCCGTAGGACACGACTCGGCTGTCGGCTGCTGCGGCCGGCCTCTCAGCCCTGGCAGGCCGCGGAAATAAGAACGCGTACCTCGGACCTACACGATGGATGCAACGGCCTGATGGAATCGATGCCTGACAAATACGGTTCGATGACCGCGTGATCTTGGCCACTATTTGGCCGCAGGCGTCTACAACCGGAAGCTCGATCTCCGCTCTGAAGATCGGGTCATTCGGCGCGCTACATTGAAAAGCGCAGGCCAAAAGGCTCGCGCTGAACTTGAGCGCTGGTTACCGCACGTGACACTCCTGCCTGGCAGAGGCAGCGTGCTATTTGGTTTACATCGCAGCGTTCGAGGAAAACGAAAGACCAGGCCAGAAAGCATCTGGCCTGGTCTTGCCCTGGTAGCCCCGACGGGATTCGAACCCGCGCTACTGCCTTGAGAGGGCAGCGTGCTAGGCCGCTACACAACGGGGCCAGGTGGGGTTGGCGGGCTCGCGCTCGGCAACGGGGTCAAGCATAGGTGACGGGCTGGGGTCCGGCCAAATCGATATGGCTGGTGCTGGGCTGGGCCGAGATCGGGCGGGTGCGGCTAGGGTCGGCGCATGGACTCGGATGCCGACTCGGACATGCGCACCAACCCCTTCCTAGCGGCGAGCGACCTGCCGTATCAGCTGCCGCCGTTCGCCTCGATTCGCGAGTCGGACTATGGCCCCGCGATCGAGCAGGGGATGGCCGCGCAACTGGCGGAGATTGCGGCTCTGACCGGCGCGCTCGAGGAACCGTCGTATGACAACACGGTGCTGGCGCTGGAGCGCTCGGGGCAGGCGCTGCAGCGGGTGCTGCGCGTGTTTTACAACCAGGCGGCGGCGGATACGACGCCGGGGGTGCAGGCGTTGCAGGCCGAGTTCGGGCCTCGGCTAGCCGCGCACGAGGACGCGATTCATCTGGACGCCGCGCTGTTCGCGCGGGTGCGGGCCGTGTATGAGCGATTGCGGGAGAGCGGGGCGGGGCGCGGAGACGAGTTGGGGGGAAACGAGGGGAGTGAGGCTGGGCGCGGGGGTGACGCGGTGGCGGGTGCGCGGCTGGTGGAGCGGTACTACACGGACTTCGTGCGGGCGGGAGCGCTGCTCGACGCCGCGGCGAAGGACCGGCTGCGGGAGCTGAACGGCGAGCTGGCGCGGCTGGCCACCGAGTTCGAGCGGAACCTGTTCGAGGACACGCGAGCGCGGGCGGTAATCCTTGAGTCGGCCGCCGATTTGGAGGGGTTGTCGGACGACGCGGTGAGCGCTGCGGCCTCGAACGCGGCTGCGCATGGACTCGCGGGCAAGTATCTGCTGAGCCTTCAGTTGCCGTCGAACCAGCAGTTGCTCGCGTCGCTGGCTCGGCGGCCGGTGCGGCAGCGGCTGTACGAGGCGTCGGTCGGGCGCGGGTCCGTACTAAACCGCACGCTCGTGGTACGGATCGCGCGGCTGCGGGCAGAGCGCGCTGCGCTGTTGGGTTATCCCAGCCACGCCGCCTATGTGGTCGCGGAGCAGACGGCTGGGTCGGTCTCAGCTGTTGAGTCGCTGCTGCGGCAGCTCGTGGAGCCGGCGGTGGCGAATGCGCGGCGGGAGGCGGGGGCGTTGCGCGCGGCGTTCGCTGCTGACGGGTTCGCGGCGGAGGAGTTCGCGCCGTGGGACTGGCAGTTCTACGCGGAGAAGGTACGCAAAGCCGAGTTCGACGTGGATGCCTCTGATCTGCGGCCGTATTTTGAGCTGGAGCGGGTGCTGCGGGACGGGGTCTTCTTTGCGGCGCAGCGGATTTATGGCTTGCGGTTCGAGGAGCGCACAGATCTTGTCGCGTATCACTCGGATGCGCGCGTCTTCGAGGTTTTCGAGGAGGACGGCACGCCGCTCGGTCTGTTCGTCGGCGACTTCTACGCGCGGGCGTCGAAGCGCGGCGGGGCCTGGATGAACGAGCTGGTGCCGCGCTCCGGGCTGTTCGGCACGAAAGCGGTGGTCGTGAACAACCTCAACCTCGCCAAACCG
>NZ_DATNGK010000115.1:0-47838 GCF_035605935.1 Actinocrinis sp.
CGCGGCCGGCCACGAGACGACGACCAACCTGATCGCCAACGCCGTGCACCAGCTGCTGGCCGTGCCGGAGCGCTGGCAGACACTGGCGAAATCCCCCGAGCTGGCCGCCGCCGCAGTCGAGGAGACGCTGCGCTACGACTCCTCGGTTCAGGGCGCGCTGCGGGTGGCCACCGAGCAGGTGCGCATCGGCGATGTAGAACTGCCCGCCGGATCCCGGGTGCGAGTGATGTTCGCGGCGGCCGGCCGCGACCCCGCCCAGTTCCAGGACCCGGAGGAGTTCCGGCTCGACCGCCAGGGCCCACCCCGGCACCTCGGGTTCGGCTTCGGCGCCCACTTCTGCGTCGGCGCCCCGCTGGCCCGGCTCGAGGCCCGCATCGCGCTGGAGACGCTCGCCGCGGCGCTGCCGGGATTACGGCTGGCCGACGGCTTCGAGCCGGACTACCTGCCCGGCGGCTTCATATTCCACGCGCTGGCCGCGCTGCCGGTCAGCTGGGATGCGCGGGCCGCGATCCGCGCATCCGCACCGCCCGCCGAACCCGTCGGCGCGCACGAGTAAGTGCGACCGCTCTCAGCATCCGTCTAGATCAGCAAGGACGTGTCTCCACGCATGTCGATTTCCTCCCCCGCGCAGCCCAAGGCCGGCGAGCAGGCCGCGAGCAGGCATCCAGGCCTGGTCCTGGCCATCATCGTGACCTGCCAGATGATGGTCGTCGTCGACGCGATGGCCATGGCCGTGGCGCTGCCCAAGATCCAGGCGGGCCTGCACTTCTCGGCCACCAGCCTGTCCTGGGTGCTCAACGCCTACATCCTCAGCTACGGCGGCCTGCTGCTTCTCGGCGGACGCACCGGTGACGTACTGGGCCGCCGCCGCACCTTCACCGCGGGCGTGCTGCTGTTCACCATCAGCTCGCTGCTCGGCGGCGTGGCCACCACCGCGGGCTGGCTCCTGGCGGCCCGCGCGCTGCAGGGCGTGGGCGCGGCGTTCGCCGCGCCGGGCGCGATGTCGCTGCTCATGACCAATTTCGCCGAGGGACCGGCGCGCAACCGCGCGTTGTCCGCGTACGCGACGATCGCGGGACTCGGCATGGCCATCGGCATGATCGTCAGCGGCGTGCTCACCGATATCGCTTCCTGGCGCTGGGTTCTGCTGGTCAACGTCCCGCTCGGGCTGGCGATCGTGGTGCTCACCCCGCGCTATGTGGCGGAGCCCGAGCGGCATCCCGGCCAGATCGACCTGCCGAGCGCTGCCACGGCCACGGCCGGAGCCGTCGCTCTGGCCTGGGCGTTCATCCATGCCTCTGGGAGCGGCTGGAGCGCGCTGACCTTCGGTGCGATCGCGTTCGGCATCGTGGCGCTCGCGCTGTTCGTCCTGCGCCAGACCCGGGTCAAGCAGCCGATGATGCCGCTGCGCCTGCTCGCCGACCGCACCCGCACCGCCGGACTGGTGGCGATGGCTCTGGCCATGGCCTCGAACTTCAACATCTCGCTTTTCGTCCCCGAGTTCCTGCAGAACGTGCTGGGCTACAGCGCCTTGCGGGCCGGGCTCGCCTTCCTGCCGATGGCGCTGGTGGTGTTCGCGGTCGCCCGGGCCGGACGCAGACTGCTGCCACGCTTCGGCGCGTACCCGCTGATCCTGGTCGGGATCGGCCTGTGCGCCGTCGGCCTCGGCTGGCTGGGTGCCCTCGACTCCAGATCGTCGTATGCGACCGGCATGCTCGTGCCGCTGATCCTTATCGGCATCGGCATCGGCATGTTCCTGATGCCGCTGACCGGGCTGATCCTCAGGGGGGTCGAGCCGCGGGACTCGGGCGCGGCCTCGGGCGTCCTGCAGACCTTCCAGCAGTTCGGCGGCGCGATCGGCATCGCCATCCTGGTCACCGTCTATGGCACCGCCCTGCGGCACAGCCCACCGGCGACCGCGCCGCGCACCGCGACCGCGCACGCGATCGCGGAGGCCTTCCTCGGCGGCGCCGGCTTCCTCGTGCTCGCCCTGCTCTCGATCACCGTGGCCGCGCTCGCGGGCCGAGCCCGCCGGGCGGCGACGCCTCCAGCCGCTTGAGGAGCGCCTTGACCGCGATCAGCAGCGCCACTGTGGACACCGATGAACCGCCGCCCTTCCCGATGCCGCGCCGGTGGCCGCTTGACCCGCCACCCGCGCTCGCCGAGCTGCGCCGGCGTGGACAGCCACTGACCAGGGTGCGGCTTTGGGACGGCAGCACCGCTTGGCTGGTGACCCGTCATGCCCAGATCCGTGAGGTACTGCACAGCCCCGCGTTCAGCTCCGACACCAGCAGCCCCGGCTTCCCCAAGGCCACGCGCGCGGCCGCCGCGCTGGCCGGGGACGCCACCCGCTGGCTGGTCCGGCTGGATCCGCCGGAGCACACGCGCATCCGGCGGATCCTGGCCAAGGAGTTCGCTCCGCGTCGGGTCGCGGCGATGCGCCCGATAGTGCAATGCGCCGCCGACACCCTGATCGAGCGGCTGGCCGAGGCGCCGCCGGAGCCAGACGGCGCGGTGGACCTGGTGCGGGAACTCGCCCTGCCGATGCCCGCCACCGTCATCTGCCGGATCCTCGGCGTCCCGAACGAGGATCGGGAGTTCTTCCAGGACCGGACACATGTCGCGATGTCGGCCGACGCCTCGCCGTATGAGGTGCGCGCCGCCTTCGCCGACCTGCGCGACTACCTCGACCGGCTGCTGCGCGAGAAGGAGAACGACCCCGCTGACGACCTGCTCGGGCGGCTGATAGTCGATCAGCTGCGGCCCGGTGAGCTGACTCACGAGGAACTGCTCACCATCGCCCGGCTGCTGCTGATCGCCGGGCACGACACCACCGCGAACATGGTCGGCCTGATCGGCCTGAGCTTGGCCCGGCACCCGGATCAGGCCGAACTGCTGCGCGAGAACCCGCAGCTGATCCCAGGCGCGGTGGAGGAACTGTTGCGCTACCACAGCGTCGGCAACCACGGCCTGTCCCGGATCGCCACAGCCGACGTGCGCATCGGCGGGCAGCTGGTGCGCGCGGGTGAGGGGGTGCTGCTCGCCCTGAACTCGGGCAACCGGGACGAGGCGGCTTTCGAGCGCCCGGACGTACTGGACCTGAGCCGCGGCGCGTCAGCCCACCTGACGTTCGGCGCGGGGATCCACCGCTGCCTCGGGGCGCCGCTCGCGCTCCTCGAACTCGAAGTCGTCCTGGCCGGGCTGCTCGAGCGACTTCCGGGCCTGCGCCTGGCGGTGCCGCTCGAGCAGCTCTCGTTCCGCCACGACATGCTCACTTACGGAGTTCGGGCGCTGCCGGTGCGGTGGTGAACCGGCTGCCACGGCCGGGCCGCCGTTCTTGATTCAGGTGACGGCGGCCCGGTCGTGGCGCAGGAGCGGTCAGACCCGCGCGGTCGCGGACTGCTCCTCCCCCTGCAGCCGGGCCGGCAGCGGCAGACCGTAGTGCTCGCGCAGCGTGGCGCCCCGGTACTCGGTGCGGAACAAGCCGCGTCGCTGGAGGATGGGCACGACGTGGTCGACGAACGCCGGCAGGCCGTCGGCCAGCACGTCCGGCATGACATTGAACCCGTCGGCGGCGCCGGACTCGAACCACAGCTGGATCACGTCGGCCACCTGTTCCGGCGTGCCCACCACGGTCAGGTGCCCGTTGGGCGCGCCCCCGGCCTCCAGATCCAGCTGGTCGAGCTCGTCGCGGCGCTGAAACGCCTCCTGCTCGGTGCCGCCCAGCGTGGTCACCAGGCCGGGCAGGATCACCAGCCGCTGCGGGTCGCGGCCGTGCGCGGCCACCTGGCTGCGAAGCTGCTGCGCGTAGGCGCGCGCGGCGCCGATGTCCGTGCCGCTGGCGAACACCGCCTCACCGGTGCGGCCCGCCAGCTCTTGCCCGTACTGCGAGCCTCCGGCCTGCACGATCACCGGGTGGCCTTGCGGCGAAGGCGGCAGGCAGAACGGCCCCAGCACACTGAAGTACTCGCCCTCGTGCGCGATCGGCCGCAGCCGGTCGGGATCGACGAACTGTCCGGCGGCCACATCGACCAGCAGCGCCTCCGGCTCCCAGCTGTCCCATAACCGCAGCACGACGTCGATGAACTCCTTGGCCCTGGCGTAACGCTCGTCGCGGTCCGGCAGCGTGCGCACGAAGTTGCGCGAGACCCCGGGCGTCGCGGTGGTCACCGCGTTCCAGCCGGCCCGGCCCTGGCTGATCAGGTCGAGGGCCTGGAACCTGCGGGCGATGTTGTAGGGCTCGTTGTAGCTGGTGGAGGCCGTCGCGATCAGGCCGATTCGCTCGGTGGCGCGGGCTATCGCGGTGAGCACGAGGGTCGGTTCGAGCCCGTTGAACTGAGGTCGGTACACGATGTTCTCGGCGATCCCGGGCACGTCGCCGAGGAACACGGCGTCGAACTTGCCGCGCTCCGCGATGCGCGCGGACTCGACGTAGCGGTCGACGTGGACGAACGCCAGCGGATCGACGCCCGGGTGCCGCCAGGCTCCGTGGTGCGCTCCCCCGGACAGCAGATTGATGTTGAGGTGCAGTTCACGGGCACTCGACACGGGATGCCTCTTTTCAAACGAGCTCTGACCAATTCCAGTCGAAATTAGTTGGCCGGTTCTACCGAGTCAACTGAAGTGGACCGGCAGAAAAGAGTCCCGAATGCGTGACTTTTTTATCCGCGGTATTGCCGCGTTCCGCCGAGTGGAACACCCCCTGTACAGCTCAGCAATTCTCCGCCTACCATTCCATTAGCCGGAACAATCGACTACGGGGAAGATTACGGCCATGTCGCGTGCCCTTTGCCGGACCGGGTCCCAGTGCTGCGTCGCAGCCGGGCGCTGTCCGTGTCGCCGCCACTCTCTCTGAACTTTCACAAACGCACGCTCGCCGCAGCGCGCACCGCTGCCCGCTGCTCCCGGCACGCCGCCTCGTTCGGCGTGCTCTCGCCATGCATCGCAGCCACCACGCAGGAGACCAAACGTGCCCATACCCAGAGCCAGCGCACCTACCCGCCACCCGGTCCGCAACTGCACGCTTGGTCTGGCGAGCGCCGCGCTCATCGCGCTCGCGGGTTGCAGCTCCGACCCCGCGGCGCACACCGGTGGCGCCGGCGGCGGGACGCCGCACTCGGGCGGCAGCCTGACCTTTGCCCTTGGCGACGAGGTGCGCTGCATCGACCCACAGCAGGCAGGCGATGGCGCGGAACTCACCGCGGCGCGTGGGCTGGTCGACTCGCTCACCGTGCGCGATCCGAGCACTGCCAAACTGGCACCGTGGCTCGCCACGTCCTGGCAGGCGTCGTCCGACGCCACGAGTTTCACCTTCACCCTGCGGTCCGGAGTCACCTTCAGTGACGGCACTGCCTTGACCGCGACCGCGGTCAAGGCGGCGCTGGACGGTGACGTCGCCCTCGGCGCGCGGGCGATCCTCGCCGCCGGGTATCTGACCGGCTACAAGGGCAGCACGGTGCTCGCCGCGAACAAGGTCAGGGTGGATTTCAGCAAGCCCAACGCCACCTTCCTCGACGCGACCTCGACGGCCAGCCTCGGCATCGTCGCCCCCTCGACCTCGGCCGAGTCCGCCGATCGGCGCTGCGCTCAAGGAGTCGTCGGCTCCGGGCCGTTCGTCCTGAGTTCGTTCACCCGCGATCAGCAGGTCGTGGAGAAGGCGCGGACAGGCTATGCCTGGGCACCTACCGGATCCGCGAACCGTGGTCCGGCCTACCTCGCCAGTCTGGTATTCAAGGTGGTCACCGAGGACGGAGTGCGGCTCGGCGGCCTGCAGTCCGGACAGTTCTCCGGCATCAGTGGTCTGACGTCGCAGGACCGCCAGGCGCTCGGTGGCGGCAGGATCACCCTGCTTGCCCGCGCCATTCCCGGCCTCGCGACGAGCATCAACGTGAACACATCCCGGCCCGCCACGCGCGACCGCACGGTACGGCTCGCGCTCGCCTCCGCCGTCGACCGCGCTCAGATCGTCGCAGCGCTCGGCTCTGGGTATCACGCCGCCACCAGCGTGCTGTCCTCCACCACCACCGACTACACCAGCCTCGGTGCGCAGCTCGCGGCGAGTCCGGCGGCGGCGGCCCAGTCGCTTGACCGCGACGGCTGGGTCAAACAGGGCGACGGCATCCGGGTCAAGAACGGCGTACGGCTGGCGCTGACGGTCGACTGGTTCGGCGACGACCCGGTGACCCAGTCCGCGCTGGAGTTGGTGCAGCAACAGTTCAAAGCGATCGGCGTGCAGCTGACGCTGCATCCGGTGCCGACCTCGGGGGCGCTGGCCGCGTTCAAGAGCGGCGACTACGACCTGGTGGTCGGCCAGTCCTCGAACACTGATCCGGACATTCTGCGCGTCTATTACACGGCCGAGGGCCTCAACACCGTGCGGCTCACCGCAGGTTCCTTGCAGAACGCCCTCTTCGCCCAGGCCGCGCAGGCCGATCCCGCGAAGCGCGCCGCATTGGTCGGCCAAGCGCAGCAGCAGTTGGTCGGCGACGGCTACGCCATCCCGCTGTTCGAGCAGGACTCCGCGGTCGCGCTGTCGGACTCAGTGCACGGAGTCACCCTGGACTCGGTCGCGCATCCGTTGTTCTACGGCGCCTGGCTCTCCTGAAGGCAGAACCTTGATACAAGCCTGCCGCCCAAGGGGAGATGACACCGTGAAAGCCAGCACTTCGCCCGCGCGATTCTCCGGGGCCGTGGCCAAGTCCGTCCTCATCCTGGATGTGCTGCCCGGCGACGGCGATCTGGTCGGCGTATCCGAGGTGGCGCGCCGCACGAGCCTGCCCAAAACCACAGCCCACCGCCTCCTGGGCCTGCTCACCGATCTCGGCCTTGCGGAACGCCACGCGACCGGATACCGGCTCGGGCGCCATGTCAGCGGCCTGGTTCGGTCCACCCCGTGCATGCAGCACGACGGGCTGCGCGACCAGCTACTGCCCTTCCTTCTCGACCTGCAGCGGCTCACCGATGAAGCGGTGCATCTCGGAGTGCTCAGGGATCAAGGCGTGCTGTGCGTGGAGCGGCTGTTCGGGCACCGCAGCGCGCCGGTGCCGATCGCGACGGGCACCGTCCTGCCGGCGCACGGCACCGCCTTGGGCAAGGTGCTGCTGGCGTTCGGCGAGCGCGGTTCGGGCGAGCTCGGCCGAGAAGGCGAACTGACCGCGTACACCTCGCTGACCATCATCACCAGGCGAGCTCTGCAGCGGGAACTGGAGACCGTACGCGATGCCGGATTCGCGCACGACCGGGGTGAGTACATCCCGGGCATCGGCTGCGTCGCCGCGCCGCTGTGGGGCCCCGGTCACACACTTGTCGGCGCGTTGTCGGTCAGCGCGCCCGCGCGCCGCCTCGATCCGACCACAGCGGTCAAGCAGCTGTGGCGGATCGCTAACGCGGCTTCGCAGTCCCTGCTAGCGGCGGAGGCGGCCTAGCCGATGACGCGTTATCTGCTACGACGGCTGCTGCACGCAGCGTTCGCCTTGTGGGCGGCCTTCACGGCCTCGTTCGGCCTGTTGTACTTGCTGCCGGCGGATCCGGTTTCCGTCATGGCGCTTGGCGGCGCGGGCGGCGGCGTGCCGAGCGCGGCCCAGGTCGCCGCTCTGCGCAGGGCTTACGGGTTCGACCGGCCGGTGCCCGAGCAGTACCTGTCCCGGCTGACAGCCGCGCTGCACGGTGATTTCGGCAACTCTGTGCAGACCGGCCAGTCGGTGACCCGGCTGATCGCGGACGCTCTGCCGCAGACTCTGCAACTGGCCGCCGCGGCGCTGTTGCTTGCGCTGGTGGGTGCATTGATCGTCTCGCTGG
Source organism: Actinocrinis sp. (assembly GCF_035605935.1). Taxonomy (GTDB): domain Bacteria; phylum Actinomycetota; class Actinomycetes; order Streptomycetales; family Catenulisporaceae; genus Actinocrinis. Next base: position 7,798 of record NZ_DATNGK010000115.1, read on the forward strand.
CGACAGTCCGTACCTTGCCACTGCCTTGGCTGCGGCACGCCCCCGTGCCGTGGCTGGGCCGAGCCCTGCGCTCGCTGCCGGCGCTCGGAGTGTCAGCGCCGAGCTTCTGGGTCGGCCTGATGCTGATTCAGCTCTTCTCCTTCCGCTGGCGGCTCTTCCCGGCCGTCGGCGATGACGGTTTGTCAGGCCTGGTACTTCCGGCGCTGACGCTGGCCCTGCCCACCGGGGCGATCCTCGCGCAGGTATTGACCCGCAGCCTGGTCACCGCGCTGGGCGAGCCCTACATCCAAACCGCGCTCGCGGCCGGCAGCGGGCCGGGCCGCATCCTGTTCAGGCAGGCGCTGCGCAACGCATCCATCGCGCCGCTGACCGTCGCCGGACTGCTCGTCGGCGAACTGCTGGCCGGAGCCGTCACCGTGGAAACGGTCTTCTCGCGGACCGGGATCGGCCGGGCCACCGCCACCGCCGTCAGCACTCAGGACATCCCGGCCGTGCAAGGGCTCGTAGTCTTCGGCGCCCTGGTGTTCACATTGGTCAGCCTGGCGCTTGACCTGCTGGTGCCGCTGCTTGATCCGCGGATCGCCGCCACGGCCGGGGGTAGCCGATGAGCGCAGTGGACACCGCCGACATCGCCTCGGCGGCGCGCACTCGAAAGCGGTACGCCCCAGGGCTGGTGCTCTCGGCGGCCGTACTCGTTCTGATCCTGACCGCCGCGATCGCACCCGGGCTGTTCACGCGTCAGGATCCGCTGGCCGCCGATCCGATCCATCGGCTGGAGCCGCCCAGCCGCGCGCATCTGTTCGGGACCGACGAGCTGGGGCGGGACTTGTACTGCCGAGTCCTGCACGGCGCCGCGCTCTCGCTCTCCACCGCCGGTATCGCGCTGGCCATCGGGTTGCTTTGCGGCACCCTCCTGGGCCTGATCGCGGGCACCGCCCGAGGCCGCGTGGACGACCTGCTGATGCGCGCTACCGACGTGCTGCTGGCGATCCCGTCCCTGCTGGTCTCCCTCGCGGTGGTCACGGCGCTCGGCTTCGGCGCCACCAAGACGGCGGTAGCGGTCGGCGTCACCGGGATCGCGAGTTTCGCCAGGATCACCCGCGCGGAAGTGTTGCGGGTGAGCGTCGCGCCGTACGTCGAGGCCGCGCATGTCGTCGGCGTGCGCCGTCCCACGGTGCTGATGCGCCACGTGCTGCCTAACGCGTGGGCGCCGGTGCTCGGCTTCGCGGCCGTCTCCTTCGGGGCCAGCCTGCTGGCCGTGTCCACCCTCGGTTTCCTCGGTTATGGGACGCCTCCGCCGACGCCCGAGTGGGGCTCGCTGGTCGCCTCGGGGCGCTCGTACTTCGCGGAGGCGTGGTGGCTCAGCACCCTGCCGGGACTGACCATCGTCGCCACGGTGCTGGCCGCCAACCGGATCGCCCGCGCCCTGCACGGCGAGGACGGCAGGCTGCCGCGGTGACGCTTCTTGACCAGCCCCTGCTGGAGGTTCAGGGTCTCTCCGTCTGCTATCGCACCCCGAGAGGTGCCCGGCGCGCGGTGCGCGGCGTCGACCTGCACGTCGCCGCCGGGGAGACCGTGGCGGTGGTCGGCGAGTCCGGTTCGGGCAAGTCGACCCTGGCTCACGCCCTGATCGGCCTGCTTCCCAACGGCGGATACCGCGAGACGGGCAGCATCCGGTTCGACGGCGCGGACCTCACGGCACTCTCGGATCGAGAGCTGCGTGCGCTGCGCGGCGCCGGGATCGGCTTCGTCCCGCAGGACCCGTCGGCATCACTCAATCCGGTGCGGCGCGTCGGCCATCAGGTCGCCGAGGTGTTGCGGATCCACGGACGGATCGACCGCAGGACAGCGGCCGCCCGCGCCGTGGAACTGCTCGACCAGGCGGGTGTTTCCGACCCATCGCTGCGCGCCGGCCAGTACCCACATGAGCTGTCGGGCGGGCTACGCCAACGCGTGCTGATCGCCATCGCCCTGGCCGCGGCGCCCCGCCTGATCATCGCCGACGAGCCGACCAGCGCCCTAGACGTCACCGTGCAGCGCCGCATCCTCGACCACCTGGAGAAGCTGACTCACGAAACCGGCGCCGCACTGCTGCTGATCACGCACGACCTGGGTGTCGCGGCGGACCGGGCGCAGCGGGTGGTCGTCATGTCCGGCGGCGCCGTCGTGGAGTCGGGAACGTCTCGTCAGGTGCTGCTCGAACCAGTGCACTCCTATAGCCGGCATCTGGTGGCGTCCGCGCCGAGCCTGACCACTCGGCCTCTGGTGACCTGCCCGAGTGCGGCCGAACGGAGCGACGGCGAGTCCGGAGACGACCTCCTCGTCGCCGATAACCTGGTGCATGAGTATCCGGCGCCGGGCCGCCGCTCGGGTGTGGGTCTGCGCGCCGTCGATGCGGTCAGCTTCCGGATCAGTCGAGGCGAAACCTTCGCCCTGGTCGGCGAATCGGGCTCGGGAAAGACCAGCATCGCCCGGATCGTCGGGCGACTGCTGGACCCGACCCGCGGACGGGTCCTGTTCGACGGCAAGGACATCACCGCGGCGCGAGGCGGCGAGCTTCGAGCGCTGCGCCGCCGCATCCAGTTCGTGCAACAGAACCCTTACACCTCGCTTGACCCGCGCCAATCGGTGGAGCAGATAGTCACCGAGCCCCTGCGCGCCTTCCGGCTGGGCGACCGGCAGGACCGTGCCGCGCGGGTGCGGACACTGTTGGATCAGGTGGCTCTGCCGGCCGCGCTGCTGCGCCGCCGCCCTTCGGAACTTTCCGGCGGTCAGCGCCAGCGCGTCGCCATCGCCCGCGCCCTCGTGCTCAGTCCGGACCTCGTGGTCTGCGACGAGCCGGTATCAGCCCTCGACGCCTCGGTGCAGGCCCAGATCCTTGAGCTGCTCGTGACGCTGCAAGACGAGCTCGGTGTCAGCTACCTGTTCATCTCGCACGATCTGGCCGTCGTGCGCCAGATCGCTCATCGCACTGGAGTGTTGCGGGCCGGCCGGCTCCTCGAGGCCGGAGCGACGCAAGAGATCCTCACCTCCCCCGCCAACGCCTACACCAAGGAACTGATCGACGCCATTCCCGGTTCTCGCGCCTTATCCGACTGACCGTCAGTCCTGATCGCGGCGGCGCCCAGCGCGCAGTCACGCGGCGGACAGTGCGCGGCGAAGTGCGAGCCAGGCCGGACGAACGCCTAGCCAGGAGACCGAACACATGTCTTATAGCGGCACAACGACCACCGAGGCGGCAGCGATTGCGGTAGGCGCCGAAGAAACGAGCGCACCAGGTCCGTGGCCCCGCGCACCGCAGGGATCGTCGGCACGCAACCTGTTGGAGAAGGCGTATTTCGTGCTCGGCGCCCTGCCTGCCGACGGCAACTGGATCAGCCTCTCTGAAGTCGCCCGCATCACCGGCCTGCCGAAATCGACCGTGCACCGCCTGCTCGGCATGCTCACCAACCTGCGTCTGGCCGACCGCCACGGATCCGGCTACCGGCTCGGTCCGCGAATGATGAGCCTGGTACAGCACGCCTCCGGCGGATATGCCTCGGCCTTGCGCGACTTCCTGCTGCCGCATCTGCTTGACCTGTTCCAGAGCACCGGGCACGCCGTGCACCTTTGCGTGGAGCACATGCACGGTGCCCTCTGCCTGGAGCACCTGCACGGCCACAGCGGAACGCGCCTGCGCCTGAAGTCCGGCTCCGTGCTGCCGAAATACTCCACCGCCATGGGCAAGATGCTCGCCGCGCACTCCGACTGCGCCGAGGGCGACGAACTGAGCGCGGATCTGCAAGCGGAACTCGAGCGCATCCGACGCGAAGGCATCGCCGTCGACCTGGGCGGCCTGGGCCGTGGCCTGACCTGTGTCGCCACGCCGATCTGGGGGCCCGCGCGCACCGTGGTCGCAGTGTTCGCCGTCACCGGTCCGGTGCACGGGCTCGATGTCCCGGCCGTCTCACGCCAACTGCGGCGCACCGCACACTGCGCGGGCCGGGATCTCGCGCGTTCGCCAGGCCTGGCCGCACGCCGCAGATGACGAGCGTGCATCGTCAGCCGATCGCGACTTCCGGTGAGCCGTCGCCGAGGTCGGCGCCCATCTCCTCGGCCAGCCGCACGGCCTCCTCCACCAGGGTCTCCACGATCTGCGACTCCGGCACGGTCTTGATGACCTCACCCTTCACGAAGATCTGCCCCTTGCCGTTACCCGAAGCCACACCCAGATCAGCCTCGCGCGCCTCACCCGGCCCGTTGACCACACACCCCATCACCGCCACCCGCAGCGGAACATTAAGCCCCTCCAACGCCGCGGACACCTGATCAGCCAGGGTGTACACATCCACCTGCGCACGCCCACACGACGGACACGAGACGATCTCCAAACCCCGCTGGCGCAGACCCAGCGACTCCAGGATCTGCATGCCGACCTTCACCTCCTCCACCGGAGGCGCCGACAGCGAAACCCGGATCGTATCCCCGATACCCTCCGCCAACAGCGCCCCGAACGCCACCGCCGACTTGATCGTGCCCTGAAACGCCGGACCCGCCTCCGTCACCCCCAGATGCAGCGGATAATCACACGCCGCCGCCAAAAGCCGGTAAGCCTGAATCATCACCACCGGATCGTTGTGCTTCACCGAGATCTTGATATCCCGGAAATCATGCTCCTCGAACAACGAGCACTCCCACAGCGCGGACTCCACCAGCGCCTCCGGCGTCGCCCTGCCGTACTTCTCATACAGCCGCGGATCCAGCGACCCGGCGTTCACCCCGATCCGGATCGGCACCCCCGCCGCCTTCGCCCGCCGCGCGATCTCCCCCACCTGGTCATCGAACTTGCGGATGTTACCCGGATTCACCCGCACCGCCGCGCACCCCGCATCGATCGCGGCGAACACATACTTGGGCTGGAAGTGAATATCCGCGATCACCGGGATCTGCGACTTACGCGCGATCATCGGCAACGCATCCGCGTCATCCTGCGACGGGCACGCCACCCGCACAATCTGACAACCGGACGCGGTCAGCTGCGCGATCTGCTGCAGCGTCGCATTCACATCCGAGGTCAACGTCGTGGTCATCGACTGCACCGAGACCGGCGCATCCCCACCCACCGCCACATTCCCCACCATGATCTGCCGGGACTTGCGGCGCGGCGCGAGCGGTTTGGCCGGAATGGACGGAACACCGAGGGAAACGGCGGTCATCGTTCGGGCACTCCCCAGTCTTGGGACGGCGGTTCCTGCGTCAATGGATCAGCGACAAGAGCAACGCTACGACACATCGACTGCTCTCATTGCACCGCGTCCCTCGCCCTTCACCCGATCTTCACCGGTTGTGCGCCGAACGGCACATCCGGTGGGCCGAGCTGACACGGCTAGGACGGCAGGCGGATCGGGTTGGTGATGTCCGCGGCCAACAGCAGCAGGGTGAGGCCGACGAAAAGCAGGAGGAAGGCGTACGCCACCGGCATGAGCTTGTTCAGATCCACGCGGCCCGGCACCGGCCGGCGCAGCAGCCGGTAGACCCGCTTGCGGCCCTCCTCGTAGAGCAGGATCGCGATGTGCCCGCCGTCCAGCGGCAGGATCGGCAGCAGGTTGAACACGCCGATGAACACATTGATGACGGCGACGAGCGCGAAGAATCCGGAGAAGCCGGCCTCTCCGATGATGCTTCCGCTCAGCTGCGCCATGCCGACCACGCCGACCGGGGAGCTCGTGGAACGCTGGGTGTGATCGACGGTGGAGGTGAACAGCTTCGGGATCGCGGCCGGGATGGAGCCGAGGCCCTTGAACGTCCCGACGATCGCGCTACCGAACTGCCGGCCACTGTACGCGGCGGCGGAGATCGGATTGTAGTGCTGCGTATAAGCGTCCTGACCGAGGCCGACCAGGCTGCCCGGCGCGGTGTGCCCGTCCGGATACGTGACCGACTTCACGCCGATCGGCACGATGGTCGCGGTATGCCGGCCGCCCTGCGGATCGGTGAAGGTGATCGTCGCGGACTGGTTGGCCGGCAGCTGGTGTAGCGCGGTGGTCAGCGCGTCGAAGTTCGCGATGTGCGCGCCGTTCACGGTGGTGATCAGGTCGCCGGTGGCCAGCCCGGCCTTCGCCGCCGGGGAGCGGTCGGCGCCGGCGGCGCAGCTGTCGGTCGGCGTGCCGTCCGAGGTCAGGCAGGCCGCGACGTGGCCGACCTTCGCCGAGGCGTCCGCCTTCTGCACACCGAACAGCATCGGGCTGAGGAAGAACAGCACCAGCGCGATCAGGAAGTGGGTGAGCGACCCGGCGGAGAGGGTGAGCAGGCGCTTGCTGGCCGGCTTGTTCTTGAGCGCGCGGTCCTCGTCGCCGGGCTCGATCTCGTCCAGGTCCGTCATCCCGACGATCTTGACGTAGCCGCCGGCCGGGATCGCCTTGATGCCGTACTCGGTCTCGCCGCGCCGGAATGACCACAGCCGGGTGCCGAATCCGACGAAGAACTCGGTGACCTTGCCGCCGGACCAGCGCGCGCACACCATGTGCCCGGCCTCGTGCAGCACGATCGAGATGAGCAGCGCCACCACGAACAGCAGCGCGCCGAGGACGTTCACGCCGGGAAACCGCCTTCATGTCGAGTGGTGCTGCACGCAAAACCGGCCGGACCCGATTCTTCTATCCCGGATCCGGACCTGACCAAACCAGCCGTCTCCCGGACAGACGTACGCGGGAACCGGGAAAGTTCCGGACCGGCTCGCGGCCTGGATCTACGCCGAGCCTACCGGCTGGCCGCCGCGCCGGTGAGTTCTTCGGCGCGGGCGCGCGACCAGCGATCCGCCTCGAGCACGGCCTCCAGCGTCGCCGCCTCGGCCGAAAGCGCCCCGCTCGCGGCCAGATCGGCGTACTCGGCGACCACGGTCGCGACCGTGTCCACGATCCCGGTGAACGGCAGCCGGCCGGCCAGGAACGCCCCGACGCACGCCTCGTTCGCGCCGTTGAACACGGCTGGGAAAGTCCCGCCGGCCTGCCCGACCTGCTTGGCCAGCCCCACGGCAGGGAACGCCTTCTCGTCCAGCGGGAAGAACTCCCAGCTCGCGGCCTTCGTCCAGTCGCAGGCCGGGGCGGCGTCGGCGACCCGGTGCGGCCAGCCCATCGCCAAGGCGATCGGGATGCGCATGTCCGGCGGCGAGGCCTGCGCGATCGTGGAGCCGTCCGCGAACTCGACCATGGAGTGCACGATCGACTGCGGGTGCACCACGACCTCGATCCGGTCGAACGGGATGTCGTAGAGCAGGTGCGCCTCGATGACCTCAAGGCCCTTGTTGACCAGCGTCGCGGAGTTGATAGTGACCAGCGGGCCCATCGCCCAGGTCGGATGCGCCAGGGCCTGCTCGGGCTTCACGTCGACCAGTTCGTCGCGAGTCCGGCCGCGGAACGGACCGCCGCTCGCGGTCACCACGAGCCGGCGCACCTCGTCCGGGCTGCCGCCGCGCAGGCACTGGGCCAGCGCCGAGTGCTCGGAGTCGACCGCGACGATCTGACCGGGCGCGGCCAGCGAGCGGACCAGGTCGCCGCCGATGATCAGCGATTCCTTGTTGGCCAGGGCGAGGGTGCGTCCGCTGCGCAGCGCGGCGAGGGTGGCCTTGAGTCCAGCGGCGCCGTCGATGCCGTTGAGCACCACGTCGCAGTCCAGCGCGGCCAGTTCGGCGGCGGCGTCGGGACCCGTGACGATCTTCGGCAGCCGGTAGCCGCCGGTCGGGTAGCCGCGGCGCTGCGCCTCGGCGTAGAAGGCGAGCTGGAGGTCCTGCGCGGCGGTCGCCTTTGCGACGGCGACGACCTCGGCTTCGAGGTCGAGGGCCTGCTGGGCGAGCAGCGTCGCGTTCTTTCCTCCGGCGGCGAGCGCGACGACGCGGAACCGGTCGGGGTTGCGAGTGATGACGTCGATGGCTTGGGTACCGATCGAGCCGGTTGAGCCGAGGATGACGATCCGCCGGGGGTTACCGATGCGGCTGCTGCTGCTCGCTTCACTCATGGGCGCCATTGTTCCGCACCGGCTTGGTAAGGTCGCGCCGTGTCTGAACAGGCTCCGTCGCCTTGGGATCCGCAACCGGATCCGCCGCAGCAACCGCCTACCCCGCCGGGCGCCTTTCCCCCGCCGCCGGGAACGCAGTACGGGAACGTGCAATACGGCAGCCCGCAATACGGGGGCGCTCAAGCTGCCGGTGGTGGTCAGTACCCGCAATATCCGGGGATGCCATACCCACCGAACTACGGCCAGTACGGTCCGGGCCCCTATGGCTACGGCGTGGGCGCGTACGGGCCACCGCCGGGCACCAGCGGCATGGCGATCGCGTCGCTGATCCTCGGCATCTGCGGCTTCTTCTGCGTGACGCCACTCATCGGGCTAGGCCTCGGCATCGGCGCACTGGTACAGACCTCGAAGACGCGTCAGGCCGGACGGGGCATGGCCATCGCCGGGATCATCTTGTCTGTGGCCTGGATTCTGCTCGCAGCTCTGCTGTTCGCCAGCGGGCACTTCGGCATCAACGATGGCGGCACCGGTTCAGGCCCGAGTCAGGACCCGAACGGCACCTCGGCCTGATTGCCAAGCCGCACTGATTACCGTCAGAGGTCGAGTCCGGTGAGCACCATCACGCGCTCGTACGTGTAGTCCTCCATCGCGTACTTCACGCCCTCGCGTCCGACGCCTGAGCCCTTCGCGCCGCCGTAAGGCATCTGATCGGCGCGGTAACTGGGCGCGTCACCGATGATCACGCCGCCGACTTCCAGCTCGCTGTGCGCCCGGAACGCGGCCTGGACGTCGTGCGTGAACACACCGGCCTGGAGTCCGAAAGCGGAATCGTTGACCGCCGCGAACGCCGCCTCGGTGTCGTCCACCTGCTGCACGACCAGCACCGGGCCGAAAACCTCCTCGCAGACGACCTTGGCGTCTGACGGGGCGTCGACCATGACCGTCGGCGCGTAGGCCGAGCCCTCGCGGGTGCCGCCGATGAGTACCTTCGCCCCAGCCGCCACGGCCTCCTCGACCCACTGCTCGACCCGGATCGCTGCTTGCTCACTGATCATCGGGCCGACGTCGGTCGCCGGGTCGTTCGGGTCACCGGTCTTCTGCGCGGCCACCGCGTCGAGCAGCTTCGGCAGCAGCCGGTCGTGGACGGCTCGGTCCACGATGACTCGCTGCACTGAGATGCAGGACTGCCCGGCCTGGTAGTTCGAGTAGGTGGCGATCCGCGAAGCCGCCCAGTCCAGGTCCTTCTCGCTCGTGTAGTCGCCGAGCACCACGGCCGCCGCGTTACCGCCGAGCTCCAGCGTGACGTGCTTGTGCGGCACCGCTTTCTGGATCATCGCGCCGACCGGACCGGAGCCGGTGAAGGAGATGATCGGCAGCCGCGGATCGGCGGTCAGGTCCGCCATCTGATCGTTCGGCACCGGCAGGATCGACCAGGACCCGGCCGGCAGGTCGGTCTCGGCCAGCAGCTCGCCGAGCAACAGCGCGGTCAGCGGGGTAGCCGGGGCGGGCTTGAGGATGATCGGCGTGCCGACCGCGATCGCCGGGGCCACCTTGTGCGCGACCAGGTTGAGCGGGAAGTTGAACGGCGCGATGCCGAGCACCGGGCCCTTGGGGAAGCGGCGCACCACCGCGAGCCGGCCACTCGCCGCGGGGTCGGTGTCGAGCCGCTGGAGGTCACCGGAGAAGCGGCGGGCCTCTTCCGCGGCGAGGCGGAATACAGACACCGCCCGGCCGACCTCACCCTTTGACCACTTGAGCGGCTTGCCGTTCTCCGCGGTGATCAGTTGCGCGATCTCATCGGCCCGCTCGGCAAGCCGCCGGGAGACATGGTCGAGGGCGGCGGCGCGGGCGTGTGCGGGCAGCGCGGCGGTCTGCTTGGCCGCCGATTCGGCTGCGGCGACTGCCTGCTCGATCTGCGCCCGCGACGGCACCGAGACGGTCGCCAGCGTCGTGCCGTCGTAAGGCCTCGTCACCTCGAGTGTCGCCTCGCCGGTCGCCGGCGCCCCGGCCAGCCAGAACGGACGCGGGTCGGTCGCAACAGTCATCGTCGGCTCCATCCGAAGCTCTTGGCGGCGCTCTTCCGCTTCACCCTAGGTCCGCCGGTCAGCGCGCGTCGCCCTACACTTTGCCGCCGATTTCGGCTGCGGACCCGGCAACGTGACAGGTCTACCGCTCTACCCGCGCAGGTTCACCAGAACCGGGGGCGTGCGGATGCCGTCCGGCGTAGCCAGCGAGATCAGCGCGTGACCGGTCGGCACGTCGTTGATGATCTCCGAGGCGGACCAGACCGGCCGCTCGATGGCCCTGGTCGCCACCGAGCGCGAATACTCCACCGCGGTGTTCCCGGTGATCGACTGGATGACTGACTTCTCCTTCTTTCCTCCGGGCGTGGATACATGGCCGGAGCCGGTGGTCGTGGCAGAGCCAGTCGTCACCGTGGTCTCAGCAGACCACTGCGTGCCCCAGTACTCGGCGAAGTACCGCGCGTCCTGCGGCTCGACTCCCGCGAAGACCGCCTTGCAGCCGGTCCCGGTGAACACCGCGGAGCGCAGGTGCTCAGGGAACTGACCCATCGATTGGGTCAACAGCACTATCCCGGCGTTCGCCGCACGCGCGCGTTGCAGCCCTTGCACGACGTATTCGTCCACGAAGCGGCCGGCCTCATCGACGATCAGGCCCTTGAACACGGAGCGATCGGCGTCCGGCGCCGCGACGACCTGCACGAACTGCGCGATCGCCAACCGCGCGAGAATGCGCGCGGCCTGCGGAGAACTGCCCTCGGGCAGGGCGATGCGCACGCGCACCGGCCGGTTGATCTCGCGCATGGAGAAGCGGCGCGCCCGACCGTCGAAGAGGTCGATCAATGCCGGGCGGTCGAGCAGCCGCAGCCGCTCGTTGAGCAGCGGGACCGGGCTATCGCGCAGCACCGCGTCGATCAGCTCGCGCAGTGTCGGGTAACGCGATTCCCGCTCGTAGAAGCCTGAAATGACCGAGTACAGCGCGTTACGCGCGGCCGAGTCAGCGGCCGGATCGCGGTGCGCGGTCTCCGGGGGCAGCACTGCGCCGGCCAGCCGGTCGGCCGCCTCATCAGGGCTCGACGCGCCACCGAACAGGTCGAAGCCCCAGTTGGTCCGGTCGTCGCCGGGTCCAGACACGGCCGCGTCAGGTCGACGGTTCGGGTCGATGTCGATATCGAAGAAACCGGGCAGCACCGCCGGCCCGAACGCCGAGCCGGTCGGGTCGATCACCACCACCGAGGCCAGGCCGACGAGGGTCTGCAGGCCGAGCAGCTCGATGATCGGGCGGGCAAAGGACCGTGTCTTGCCGGAACCGGGCGGCCCGACCACGAGCATGGATGTACGCAGCACCTCGGTGTCGAGCGCGAACCACTGGTTCTGGTGCGTTACCGGATTACGCGGGGTCGGAGCCGCGACGCCGAGCCGCGCCTGACCCGTTATCAGGTCATGCTGCACCAACCGCGGGACCGGCAGATCGCGCTGCCGGGATTCGTGCACGAACGCCGCGCCGCCGAGCTCCTCGATCTGCTCGGCGACCGGCCGCAGCCGCTCCCGGCCCTGCCCTGACTGCGCGGCGCGCGCCGACTGCTGCACGACGCGGGCCACACGCACGTAGTCCACATCCGTCAGCTCGCCGCCGGCCAGTTCATCGTCCAGGCGCCGCGCGGCCGAGTCGAAGCCGGCCTGCCGCAGGTCTTTCCACAAGTCCGGGCGAGCGGCGGGCGCTGCGGGCGCGGCCTTCGGCTCGGGCCGGTATCTGGCCCACATGTGGCGGATCGCGATCGGCCATTTGCCGTAGCTACCGCAGATGAAGACGAGCACTGCGAGGTAGACGATCTGCGCGACGGTGGTCGACAGGCCGATCGAGGTCAGCAAGTATCCGGCGGGCAGTATCAGCGCGAGGTAGAGGATCGGGAGCGCGATCAGGGCGTTGCGTACCCGCCGCCACAGCGTCGGATCGAGCGGCCCCGGACGCCCCGAGGCGTCGGCATCGGGATCGCGGCCGAAGGCGAAGACACCGGGCAGGTCGAGGACGCGCGGGCCGTGCACCCAGCCGAGCAGATCGGGCCGGGTCTGGTCAGTCCACGAAGTGCCGTCCCAGTAGCGCACCTGCGCCGCGCCGCTCGGGCAGGGATACCAGCCCTCGCGCATGCCGTGGCCGTGGCCACCGCCGGTGCCGGCGGCGCCCTGTTCCTGCCCTTGGTGCTGTTCCTGGCCGGAACGCTGCTCCTGGCCAGAACCCTGGGCCGGGACGACCGGACCGTCATGCACCGCCACTGCGCTCTCTCCCTCTGCGTCCGGCCCCCTGCGGAACCCGAGCTGACGAGCCGTCCGCACGATGGTAGCGACCTGCGCCGATCCCGCCGAGACGACACTGCGGCCACGCAGCGTCGCGCCGCAATCCGCAGCCAATACCGACACTGTGACAGCGCTACCGCCAAACCTCCGACGTGCTGCCAAGTGTCCGCGGTGCGTTCCTTGGTTATCGTCGAGAGCAGCCTCGTCCTTTCCGCCTGCCTGTCTTCTACCCGGCTGCACGCCCGAAGGAGCACCCGCCCGATGACGACCTCCCCCCGCCCTGTCGGCGGCCCGTCGGTACCGCAGGAGCGGCGGCTCGTGACCGAGATCCCCGGTCCTCGCTCACGCGAGCTGTTCGCGCGGCGCAACGAGACCGTGGCGCTCGGCGTGTCGACGACGCTGCCGGTGTTCGTCACTCGCGCGGGCGGCGGCGTGCTGGAGGACGTGGACGGCAACTCGCTGATCGACTTCGGCTCCGGCATCGCGGTGACCAGCGTCGGCAACAGCGCCGAGGCCGTGGTCAGGCGGGCCACCGAGCAGCTGCAGCGGTTCACGCATACCTGCTTCATGGTCACGCCCTACGAGGGTTACATCGCGGTCTGCGAGGCGCTGGCCGAGCTGACGCCGGGTGACCACGCGAAGAAGTCGGCGCTGTTCAACTCGGGTGCCGAGGCCGTGGAGAACGCGGTCAAGATCGCCCGCGCGTACACCAAGCGGCAAGCAGTCGTCGTGTTCGATCACGGATACCACGGCCGCACGAACCTGACGATGGCGCTGACCGCGAAGAACATGCCGTACAAGAACGGCTTCGGCCCCTTCGCCCCGGAGATCTACCGGGTGCCGATGGCCTACCCGCTGCGCTGGCCGACCGGCCCCGAGCGCTGCGCCGAGGAGGCTGCCGCGCAGGCGATCTCGCAGATCGAGAAGCAGATCGGCGCGCAGAACGTGGCCGCGGTGGTGATCGAGCCGATCCAGGGCGAGGGCGGGTTCATCGAGCCGCCGCTCGGATTCCTGCCGCGCATCGCGCAGTTCTGCCGGGACAACGGGATCGTGTTCGTCGCGGACGAGATCCAGACCGGTTTCTGCCGCACCGGCGACTGGTTCGCCTGCGAGCACGAGGGCGTGGTCCCGGACCTGGTCACCACCGCCAAGGGCCTGGCCGGCGGACTGCCGCTGGCGGCGGTGACCGGCCGCGCCGAGATCATGGACGCCGCGCACGCCGGCGGCCTCGGCGGAACCTACGGCGGCAACCCGGTGGCCTGCGCCGCGGCCCTCGGCGCGATCGACACGATGCGCGCGGAGGACCTGGCCGGCCGCGCCCGCAAGATCGGCGAGGTAATGATCGGGCGGCTTCGCGCACTCGCCGAGCGGCACCCGGAAATCGCCGAGGTGCGCGGCCGCGGCGCGATGGTCGCGATCGAGCTGGTCAAGCCGGGAAGCCTGGAGCCAGCGCCCGAGATCGCGCTCAAGGCGGCGGCCTTCTGCCACGCCGCCGGGGTGGTCGTGCTCACCTGCGGCACTTTCGGTAACGTGCTGCGCTTCCTTCCACCCCTGGTTATCGGCGATGATTTGCTGAGTGAAGGCCTGGACGTGATCGAGCAGGCTTTCGACTCCATGAGCTGACCGCATTGTCCCCGGGAGTGCGGCCCGAGGGCACAGCGCGGCGCCCGCCCCCGACCCCGGGCGGGCGTCGCGCTCGTCTTTCCGGGGCGCGTACGTCGCGAAGGCAAAGTGGGGCGTGTGAAGAACCTGTGCACGCCTCGCGACGCTGCGTCCCACGTGAGGCGCGCAGCGTACCCTCGAAGGGATGCCGCGCACTTTCGAAGAGACACCGAATTCTCGGCCAGAGCCGATGACAGCGACGCCGACGGCGACGACCCCGTCGCCGGCCAGCGACGCCTCCGCCGGCTCGTCGCAGGGCTCCTGCTTGCTTTGGTGGCTGGCACCGGTCGCGCTGCTGCTCGGCTTCGCATTCCTGCTCTGGCAGGTCAAAACGCACGGTCCGGTCACCCGTTTGGACCTACGCCTGCGTGACGGAATACAAAGCGACGCTCGCGACCCCGCGCTGTCCTGGATGTGGCGGCCTGCGCGCGGCATGGCCGATCTCGGTGACCAATCCGTCGCGCTGTCGGTTCTGTTCGTCAGCACCGTCCTCGCGGTGCGACTCACCCGTTCCTGGCTGCCCGCGATCGTCGCCGCGGCCGCCGTTGCCGCGCTCACGACCGTCATCCCGCTCAAGCTGTGGATCGATCGCCCAGGCCCCAGCCAGAACGTGCTCGGCGACGCGGCACTCGGCTTCTTCCCCTCCGGCCACACCGCGGACGCCGCGCTTTGCTACGGAACCAGCGCGCTGCTGCTGTGCGTCTTCGTCCTCCCGCGCAGCCCGGAGTCGATCAGGAGGCACGGCCGCACGCTAAGCCGCACGGTCACCGCCGGGGCGGCGGTCCTCGTGCTGCTGACGATTTTCGGGCTGCTCTGGTCCAACTTCCACTGGCTCTCCGACACCCTCGGCTCGCTGTGCTGGTGCGGCGCGGCGTTGCTGGTCATTCGGCACTTCACCAGACGAGCGCTGGGCAGTAGCCTTCACCCGCTGTAGCACAGTGCTACAGTGGGAATATGACAGCTTCATTGTCACGCCGTGCGCGAATTCGTGGCGACCGGTATCAGGTGACTCTTCCGCCGGAGATCAGAGCGGCCTTGCACGTTCGATCCGGAGACGAACTCGAGTTCGTCGTCGAGGAAGACGGCACGGTCACGGTGCGGGGATACGTATCGATCCCCGCCGACCAGGCGTGGTTCTTCACGCCTGAGTGGCAGGCGGGCGAGCAGGAAGCTCGGGAGCAGGCCACACGCGGCGAGGGCGAGTACTACGACAACGAGGACGACTTCCTCGCTGCGTTCGAGCCTCGCTGATGCCGACCTATCTCGCCCTAGTTCGCTTCCGCCGAGACTGGGACCGTCTGACACCGCAGCAACAAGGACTGTTTCGTGCCGCGCTAGCTCTGTTCGTGGAAGACCTGCGCAAAGCAGAGGGATTTCGGCGAAGCTTGCGCGTCGAGAAAATGGCAGGGCACGACGTCTGGGAAATGACGTGGGCGCCGGACGGGCGTGCGACGTTCACCTATGGCGAGTCCGTCAAGCCGGGCGAGGTGCACATCGTTTGGCATCGTGTCGGGGCCCACGCAATCTTCAAGGATCCGGTCTGACGTCCCGCCCCTGCTGCCCTCGCGCGCGTCACTTCGGCGCGAGCGCAGCACGTTCAAATGCTTAGACGTTCTGCGGGAAGCCGAGGTTGATCCCGCCGTGCGAGGGGTCGAGCCAGCGCTGGGTGACCGCCTTGGTGCGGGTGTAGAAGTGCACGCCCTGCGGTCCGTAGGCGTGTGAGTCGCCGAACAGCGACGCCTTCCAGCCGCCGAAGGAGAAGTAGGCGACGGGGACCGGGATCGGCACGTTGATGCCGACCATGCCGACCTCGACCTCGTTGCGGAACCTGGCCGCGGCTCCGCCGTCGTTGGTGAAGATCGCGGTGCCGTTGCCGTACGGGTTGGTGTTGATCAGTTCGAGCGCTTCGTCGTACGACGCCGCGCGCACCACGCTGAGGACCGGGCCGAAGATCTCGTCGGTGTAGATCTCCATCTCCGAGGTCACGTGGTCGAAGAGGGTCGGGCCCAGCCAGTAGCCGGCCGAGGTGTCCACGCCGGTCTGCTCGGCGGAGTCGACCTGGTGCTCGCGACCGTCCACGACCAGGCTCGCGCCGGCCTTCACGCCCGCGTCGAGGTAGGAGGTGACCTTGTCCCGGTGCGCGCTGGTGACCAGCGGTCCCATCTCCGAGGTCGGCGCGCAGCCGGGGCCGACCCGCAGCTTGGCCATCCGGTCCGTGATCTTCTGGACCAGTTCGTCGCCGACCGGGTCCACCGCCACCAGCACCGAGACCGCCATGCAGCGCTCCCCCGCCGCGCCGAACCCGGCGGAGACCGCGGCGTCCGCGGCCAGGTCGAGGTCGGCGTCGGGGAGGACGACCATGTGGTTCTTCGCGCCGCCGAGCGCCTGCACCCGCTTGCCGTAGCGCGTGCCGTTCTCGTAGACATAGCGCGCGATCGGAGTTGAGCCGACGAACGAGACCGCCTTGATGTCGGGGTGTTCGAGCAGCCGGTCCACGGCGACCTTGTCGCCGTGCACGACGTTGAACACGCCGTCCGGAAGCCCGGCCTCCTGCCACAGCGCGGCCAGCCAGTTCGCCGCGGAGGGATCCTTCTCGCTGGGCTTGACCACGACGGTGTTGCCGGTGGCCAGCGCGATCGGGAAGAACCACATCGGGACCATGGCCGGGAAGTTGAACGGCGAGATGATCGCGACCGGGCCGAGCGGCTGGTGCAGCTCGTAGACCTCGACGCCGGTGGAGGCGGATTCCACGAAGCCGCCCTTGACCAGGTGCGGAATACCGCAGGCGAATTCGACCACCTCGATGCCGCGGGCCACCTCGCCGAGCGCGTCGGAGTGCACCTTGCCATGCTCGGCGACGATGAGCGCGGCCAGTTCCTCGCGCCGGGCGCTGAGCAGTTCCCGGAAGTTGAACAGCAGCTGCACCCGCTTGGCCAGCGAGGTCGCCCGCCACTGCGGGAAGGCGGCGACGGCGGCGGCTACCGCGTCGTCCACCTCCCGGACCGAGGCGTAATCCACGACGCCGCTGCTCTGCCCGGTGGCCGGGTCGTGCAGATCCCCGCGCCGATCAGCGACGCCTGACCAGGGCGCCCCGTCGATCCAGTGTGTGACGTGCTTGCTCACGGCTTATCGCCCCTCGGTTCAGTGCGGTTCAGACGACGCTGCGGTACGACGGCTCTGTGCTCTGTATTCGAGTCTGCTGGGCGGGCAAGGGAGCTGCCATTGTCACTATGTCGGCGCTGGGGTCATTCGGCTTACACCAGGCTGCCCGGAATGCCCGGCGTGCACGGCTCAGCTGTCGAAGCCAAGTCCGGCGCGATCAAGGGTCCGCAGCCATAGGTTGCGCTTACCGTCATTGTGGTCGGCGCGGTCCAGTGACCAGCGTGTGAGGTTGACGCCGACCGCCTTGAACGGTTCCGGCGGGAAGGGCAGCGGCTTGGTGCGGACCAGTTGAAGGTCCGTCAGCTCGGTGGGCTTGCCGCTCAGCAGGTCAAGCATGACGTTCGCGCCGAAGCGGGTCGCCCCTACGCCGAGTCCGGTATATCCGGCGGCGTACGCTACCCGGCCACTGTGTGCGGTACCGAAAAACGCACAGAAGCGAGTGCAGGTGTCGATGACGCCGCCCCAGCTGTGTGTGAACTTCAGACCTTCCAAGTGCGGGAAGGTCTCGAAGAAATGCTGGGCCAGCTTGCTGAACGTCGCGGGGCGCTGATCCAGTTCAGCGCGGATGCGGCTGCCGTAGTGATAGATCGCGTCGTAACCGCCCCACAGGATGCGGTTATCGGCAGTGAGCCGGTAGTAGTGGAACTGGTTACCGCTGTCGCCGATGCCCTGACGCTCATTCCAGCCCGTTTCGGCGAGCTGTCCGGCACTCAGTGGCTCCGTCATGAGCACGTAGTCGTATACCGGCACGATGTACGGCCTGACGCGCTTGAGCAGCGACGGATAGGCGTTCGTGGCCAATACCGCCTGATCGGCGACCACCCACTTGCCCTGTTTGGTGCGCAGCGACGGCCCGTTCACGCTTTTCTCCAGCGCGACGACCGGCGAGCGCTCGTAGATGCGCACGCCTAGCTCCAGGCACACTCGCTGCAGGCCCCAGGCGAGTTTCGCCGGGTGGATGATCGCGCAGCCTTCCCTGTCCCAGGCCGCGGCGAGATAGGACGGCGAATTGACCTGGGCGCGCACGTGCTCGGCGTCCAGGAACTCGACCTGCTCGCCGTACTGCGCGGCCAGGTCGGCGTACTCGCGCAACTCAGCGACCTGCCACGGGGCGGTGGCGACGTTCATTTCACCGGTGCGTTCCCAGTCGCAGTCGATGCGGTACTTGCGCAGCGTCGCCTCAATCGCGTCCAGGTTCTCCGCGCCGAGACGGGTGAGGGTACGCAGTTCGTCGGGAAAGCGGTCGATTCCGTTAGGCAGACCATGGGTCAGCGAAGCCGCGCAGAACCCGCCGTTACGGCCGGACGCCGCCCAGCCGATCCGAGCGCCCTCGAGCACGACTACGTCGCGGCCGGGATCTCGTTCCTTCGCCAGCAGCGCGGTCCATAGCCCGCTGTAACCGGCGCCGACAACCGCGAGATCACAACGCACGTCCTCGCGCAGCGGCGGAAGCGCGGCGGGGCGGCCGGGGTCGTCCAGCCAGAATGACTGCGGTACGGCCCCGGCCAGCGCGTGACTCACGTCCATGGTCATCGTCGCCGTGCCCGTAGGCGTCCGAGCACGAGCATGCCCGCAATACCCGTCATCGTCACAAGCATCATCATCGACCCGATCACATCGATTTGCGTGGGCACGGAGCGTTGTACCGCGCCGTAGACGTAGAGCGGGAAGGTGATCTGGTCGCCAGCGGTGTACTTAGTGACGATGTAGTCGTCCACGGAGAGCGCGAACGAGAGCAGCGCCGCGGCCGCGATTCCCGGCGCGACCAGGGGCAGGGTGACCTTCAAAAAGGTCTGTCTCGGCGTCGCGTACAGATCCTGCGCCGCCTTCTCCAGCGTCGGATCCAGGCCGGCCAGCCGGGATTTCACCGTGACCACGACGTAGCTCAGGCAGAACATGATGTGGCCGATCACGATGGTCCAGAAGCCCATCGAGCCGCTGCCGATCGTGGAGAAGAACAGGGTCAGCAGGGTCGCGCCCATGATGATCTCGGGTGCGGCCATCGGGAGGAAGAGCAGCACGTTGACGGCCGGGCGGGCGCGGAAACGGTGCCGGGACATGGCGAACGCGGCCATCGTGCCGAGGATGGTCGAGGCGATCATGGCCACGACGCCGATTTCCAGCGACAGCCCCATGTGCTGGCAGATGTCGCCGACCTGGCAGGGGTGCCGCCAGGCGTCGGTGGAGAACTGATGCCAGATGTAGTTGTACTTCCCGACAGGCGCATTGAACGACATCACGAACATCACGACGTTCGGCGCCAGCAGGAAGACGAAGATCAGCACTGCCGTCGTCGCCAGCGCGTGCGCACGGACCCAGTCGAGCGGACCGCGGCGGCGGCTGGTGCGCGCGGCGGGCGCCTTGCCAGACGCCCGGTCGGTCGGCGCCAGGCTGGCAGCGGCGTCGGTACTTGCAGTCAGCGCGGACACTAGAGCAGGTCCTCCGTTCCGGCCTTCTTCACGTACAACAAGACGATCGCAAGCGTGGCGGCCATCAGGATGACCGACAGCGCGCTGGCCAGCGGATAGCCGGTGGAGTCCTGCAGGAATTCGTGCTCGATGCTCTGGCCGATCACCAGGGTGTTCGGGTTGCCGAGCAGTTGCGCGTTGACGTAGTCGCCGACGGCCGGGATGAAGGTCAGCAGCGTGCCGCCGACCACGCCCGGCATGGACAGCGGCAGGGTGACCCGTCGCCAGGTGGTCAGCGGCGAGCAGTACAGGTCCGCCCCGGCCTCGTGCAGCCGCGGATCGATCTTCTCCAGCGAGGTGTAAAGCGGCAGCACGGTGAACGGCAGGAAGTTGTACACCATCCCGCACACCACGGCCGCCGGGCTGGCCAGCACGTGATTGCCGACCGTGAAGCCGATGGCCGAGGTGAAGTTCAGAACGTGCAGGTCATTGAGGACGTGCACGACGACGCCGTTGTCCGAGAGGATCGTCTTCCAGGCGATGGTGCGGATCAGGAAGCTGGTGAACGAGGGCACGATGACCAGCGCCATCAGCAGCGTCTTCCACCTGCCGCCCTTGAACGCGATGAAGTAGGCCAGCGGATAACCCATCAGCAGGCAGAAGACCGTGCACAGGAAGGCGAACAGCAGCGAGCGGCCGAACTGGCCGTTGTACTGCGACCAGCCGTCCGAGAAGTTCGCCCAGCGCCAGGTGAGCGCGTAGCCCTGATCCAGGCTGCCTTCCTGCACCGAGGCCGAGACCGAGGTGAAGATCGGCACGACGAAGAAGATGATCAGCCACAGCAGCGTGGGCGCGAGCAGCAGGTAAGGCAGCCGGTTGCGCTTGCGGCGCTCAGGCAGGTCCGGCTCGCCGATCGGCTTCGGCGCGGGCGGCACACCCACGTTGACGGTCTGCGCGCTCACGCGGCGGCTCCGACATCAGACGCCTCGTCGTCCGGATCCGATCCGGCGTCCAGATCTTGCGCGCCGTCCAGGCCGAAGGTCTGCGTCGGGTCCCAGTGCAGCAGCACCTGCGTGCCCGGCCGATGGATCTCCTGGCCGGCGTTCTGCTCGAAGACACTCATCTCCTCGCAGCCGACCTGCGACCCCCACGGCATCTTGACCAGGTACTGCGTGGAGACGCCGATGAATGAGGCGTCGCTGACCACGCCGCCGGTCAGCACGTTGTGCCCGTTCGGTATCCGCGCCGCATCTGTGGCCAGGGAGACCTTTTCCGGCCGCACCCCCGCGATGATCCGACCCGAATCGATCCGGCTGCGCGCCGCCGGCAGGGTGAGTCGCTGACCCTGCGCGTCGAGCGTGATCGTGTCGCCGTCCTTGGCGGTGACCTCGCCGATGATCAGATTGGACTGGCCGAGGAAGTTCGCCACGAAGGTCGAAACGGGGTTCTCGTACAGATCGGCGGGCGAGCCGAGCTGCTCGATCCGCCCGGCGTTCATCACGGCGATCGTGTCGGCCATGGTCATCGCCTCCTCCTGATCGTGCGTCACATGCACGAAGGTGAGGCCGACCTCGGTCTGGATCCGCTTGAGCTCGATCTGCATCTGCCGGCGCAACTTCAGGTCCAGCGCGCCGAGCGGTTCGTCGAGCAGCAGCACCTGCGGCTGGTTGATCAGCGCCCTGGCCACCGCGACCCGCTGCTGCTGGCCGCCGGAGAGCTGGGCCGGCTTGCGCCTGGCCAGGTGCCCGAGTTCGACCAGGTCCAGCATCTGCTCGACCTGGGGCTTGACGTCCTTGATCCCGCGCCGGCGCAGGCCGAAGGCCACATTCTCGAAGATGTCCATGTGCGGGAAGAGCGCGTAGTTCTGAAAGACGGTGTTGACCGGCCGCTTGTACGGCTTCAGGTCGGTCACCTCGCGCTCGCCGAGGAAGATACGGCCGTGCGTCGGATCTTCGAGCCCAGAGACCATGCGCAACGTCGTCGTCTTACCGCAGCCAGAGGCACCAAGCAGCGCGAAGAACGAACCCTGCGGAATCGTCAGACTTACATCGTCGACCGCGGTGAACGCACCGAACCGCTTCGTAATGCGTTCCAACCGCAGGTCACTGCCGCCCGCTGGGTTATCCGCGCCAGCGTTCGCGCCGGTTCCCGTACCTGTACCTGCGTCGGCTGTCGCCATGTTCATCGCCATCAGCCCGTCACCTGAAGGTACTTCTTGGTGTACGCGTCGAGCTTGGCGACGGTGATCGCCATGAACGGCTTCGCAGTAGACAGTTCTTGCGCAGTCGGCACGATCAGCGGGTTCGACGCCGCGGTGGAGTCGAGGGTCTTGAGCGCGTCGACAGCGCCGCTGACCACCGGGATGTAGTCGATGTAGTCGTCCAGCTCTGCCGCGACGTTGGGCTGAAGGTAGTAATTCATCAGCTTTTCGGCGTTCGTCTTGTGCCGCGCGTAGTTCGGGATGCACATGTTGTCGTACCAGGACAGCGAGCCCTCCTGCGGGAAGACCGTCTTGAGGTAGTCGATGCCGAGCGCGGCCACGTCGCCGGAGTAGGCCATGGTCACGACGGTGTTGCCCTGGGTGAAATCGGAGAGGTAGTCGTTGCCCGAGTAGGCGCGCACCTGTCCTGCGTCTTTCGCCTTCTGGATGTAGGCGATCGCGGCGTTGAAGTCGTCGTCGGTGAACTTCGACGGGTCCTTGCCGAGCGCGAAGAGCGCGAACGCGATCGTGTCCTCCATCTCGGCCATCAGCGAGACCTTGCCCTTGAGGTCCGGCCTGGTGAACAGCTCCTTGATCGAGGTGATCGGCGTGGAGATCAGCTTGGCGTTGTACGCGATCACGGTGAAGCCCGAGGCCCACGGCACCGTGTAAAGGCGCCCCGGGTCCACCGGCACACTGGCCATCTGCGCGGTCATGTTGCCGTGGTTGGGGATGTTCGCCAGGTTCAGCTTCTGGATGTAATCGTTCTCGCGCAGCTTCGGAATCATGTAATCGGACAGCACGATGATGTCCCGGCCGGTGTCCTTCCCGGCCGCCAACATCGGGTCGATCGTCGTGTAGAACTCGTTGTTGTCGTTGATGTCCTCGGTGTAGTTGACCGTGATCCCGGTCTGCGCCTTGAAGTCGTCCAGCGTCGGGTGCTTGTTCTTGTCCTTGGCGTCGATGTCGATGTACGCCGGCCAGTTGGAGAAGTTGATCACCTTCTCCGTGGCCGAATAGTCGGTGCTCGCGTGGCCGGTGGCCTGTGCCACTGGGACGGTCTTGTGCGCTGGCGCGGTACCGCAGGCCGCGAGCGACCCGGTGCCCGCGACCGCGAGCCCGCCGAGGGCGGCATTGCGCAGGATGGACCGCCTGGTCATCGCCGCCGACTGAGCATGGGTGGCGGAGGAGCGTCGCAGTGAACCGGCCCGTGCGGCTTGGGCGAGAAGCTGAGCCTGCTCCTGCGCCTCCTCCCGCTGCTGTGGCGTGCCTATCTGTGCGGAGCGTGCGGCCTCGGACATCGTGGAATGGCCTTCCTGCTGGAGACGTGGGGTATATCAGTCCCGTCACGCGCCCGCGGGCGCGGTAGAGAGAAAGAGGGATGACTCGGTTGGCGCGGGGCCGGCTCGTGCCTGGATCCGCGTGGTTCGGGTTATCTGCGGGTTGTGTTGTTAGAGGGTGAAGACGGTCCGGTGCCAGGCTTTCCTCGCGTTGCCGGTCACGTCGTGCATGACGTGCTTGACCTGCGTGTATTCCTCAAGCGAGTAAGCGGACATGTCCTTGCCGTAGCCGGACTGCTTGAAGCCGCCGTGCGGCATCTCGCTGACGATCGGGATGTGATCGTTGATCCAGACGCAGCCGGCTTTGATGTCGCGGCTTGCTCGGTGTGCGCGGACCAGGTCCTTGGTCCACGCGGAGGCGGCGAGGCCGAACGGGGTGTCGTTGGCCAGCCGGATCGCCTCGTCGTCGCCGTCGAAGGGCAGCGCGACGAGTACGGGGTCGAAGATCTCCTCGCGGACGATCTCGGAGTCCTGGGATGCGCCCGTGATGAGCGTGGGCCGGTAATACGCGCCTTCGGCCCACGGTGTCCCGCGCAATTCAGTCGGTACCTCACCGCCGACGACTGCTTTGGCGCCCTGGCTGCGAGCGCGCTCTACGTGCGCTGCGACGCGGTCGCGGTGCCGATGCGAGCTGAGCGGACCGAGGTCGGTCGCGTGGTCGAAGGGATCGCCGAGGCGTACCTTCGCGAAGAGTTCAGCGACGCCGTCGACGAAGTCGTCGAAGAGCGAGCGGTGCACGTAAGCGCGCGTCGCCGCGGTGCAGTCCTGGCCGGAGTTGATCAGCGAGCCGGCGACCGCGCCGTGAATCGCGGCCTCGAGATCGGCGTCGTCGAACACGACGAAGGGTGCCTTCCCGCCGAGCTCCAAGTGCACTCGCTTGACGGTCTGCGACGCGAGTTGCGCGATCCGCTTTCCGACCGCAGTGGAGCCCGTGAACGAGACCATGTTCACGTCGGGATGAGACATCAGCGCTTCGCCGGCGACCGGCCCGGTGCCCGTCACGACATTCACGACGCCGTCCGGAATCCCGGCCTCGGTGCAGGCCTGCGCGAACATCAGCGCCGTGAGCGGAGTGATCTCCGCGGGCTTGAGCACGATCGTGTTGCCCGCCGCGATCGCGGGCAGGATCTTCCAGCCCGCCATCTGGAGCGGGTAGTTCCAGGGCGCGATCGACCCGACGACGCCGATCGCCTCACGCCGGATCGCCGACGCGTGGTCCGCGGAGTATTCGGCCTGGGCCTTGCCCTCAAGGTGCCGCGCGGCCCCGGCGAAGAACGCCACGTTGTCAACGGTGCCCGGCACGTCGAAGCCGGCGCTGAGCCGGATCGGCTTGCCGGTCTGCGTCGACTCGGTGCGAGCCAGATCCTCGGATCGCTCGTCGAGCAACACTGCGAGCCGATGCAGCGCCGCGGACCGCTCCCCCGGCGTCGCGCGCGACCACTCCGGAAACGCGCGCCGGGCCGCCGCGACCGCCTCGTCGACGTCGGCTGGGTCGGCGAGGTCGGCCAGAACCAGCGTGCGCCCCGTCGCCGGGTCGATCACCGCCTGGGTCTCGCCGCCGCGGGCCCGCCTGAGCCGGCCGCCGATGTACTGGTGCACGAGAACGCTCCCGGACCCGCCGATCGTGGTTTGCACTGCCTGACTGCTCGCTGCCTGTAGCCGACCGTCTGCTCCAGTTCACAATCTGTTTCCTGCCCGCGGTCGGCACACTGCGCAGGTCACCTAGGCCATAACCGAGGATCGTGACAGACTGTCCGCCCTGGAACAAGGGATTCCGTCGATGAAAATCGCTTCGGCGACGGAATCTCGCGGCATCTGTAACCGGCTTCGCCCACCTTCGGGCACTTGCCTCCACCGCGTCCAGGTGTCAGAGTGCATCCCACTGCGGCTTGGACCAGACACTGTGTCCTGTCGCCGGTAACCAACTTGTGAAGACCGGCTCATCCTCTAGAACCCGCTTGCGCCCGCGAAGGCAGCCCCGATGCCCGACGACACCGCGATCCATCCCGGCTTTCCGACCGTCGCCGAAGTGCTCGCGCTCGACGCGGTGCGGGCCGGCAATCCGCGGGTCGTCGCGGGCGCGGCAGGGCTGGACCGGCGAGTGCGATGGGTGCACGTCACCGAACTGATCGATGTGCGCGAGATCCTGCGCGGCGGTGAGCTGGTGCTCTCGACCGCGATCGCGTGGCCGGACGACCGAGAGGCGCTGGCCCGATTCGTGGCCGATCTCGCCGGTCTCGGCGCGGCCGGGCTCGTCGTCGAACTGGGCCGCCGCTATCCCGAGGCCCCGCCCAAGCCGCTGCTGCTCGCCGCGGAGAAGCACCGGCTGCCGGTGATCACGCTCGGCCGCGATACACGTTTCGTCACGATCACCGAGGCCGTGCACGCGCGGATCATCGATACACAGCTGGCCGAGCTGCGCGCGTCGGAAGAGGTTCACCAGACCTTTACCGAGCTCGCGGTCGAGGGCGCGGAGCCCAGCGAGGTGGTGCGGCAGATCGCCAAGATGGCGGACCACCCGGTGGTCCTGGAGAACCTGGCGCATCAGGTACTGGTCTACGACGCGACCGGCTCGACCGACGAGGCGCTGCTCGATGGCTGGGAGGGCCGGTCGCGTGCGGTACGTCCGGCTTCCCGCACGGCGTATGACGAGCGCTCGGGCTGGCTGACGACCGTCGTCGGGGCGCGCGGCCAGGACTGGGGACGCTTGGTGATCGTGTGCGACGGGGTATCGGCTCCGGCCCCGACGCGGCTCACCATGCTCGCCGAGCGCGGCGCGGCAACGCTCGCCCTCAACCGACTTATGCAGCGAGACCGCGAGTCGCTCGAACGTCAAACCCACCGCACGCTGCTCACGGCGATCCTCAACCACGACCACTCCGCCGCCGAGGTAGCCCTCCGCGCGCGTGCCATCGGCGTCGGCCTGGACGGCAAGCGGCTCGTCGGCATCGTGCTGCGCCTGCGCGGCTCGTCGCATACCTCTTCCATCCAGGGCGCCACCATCGAGAACCAGGCGCGGCTGCGCGAGCTGACCGATCAGGCGGCCGCGGCCGTCCGCGAAAAGCGCCTGTCCGCGCTCATCGGCTCGGTCGACGAGCACTCGGTCGGCCTGCTGCTCGCGCTCGGCCCGCAGGACCGCGAGGACACGGCGCTCGGCTCGTTCGCGGCCACGGTCCGGCGGCTGGCCGGCCCGGACGGTGGCGAGTTCGCGATCGCGGTCGGCACCAGCGTCGGCGCGGTCCGCGATGCCCGCAGGTCGCTGCTTGAAGCGGTGCAAGTGGCGGATGCCGCGATCCGGCAGGCGGGCGGGCCGCCCTATCACCGCCTGGTAGATGTGCGACTTAGAGGCCTACTTCACCTGCTCCGAGACGACGCGCGGCTCCAGACGTACGTCGAGCGCGAACTCGGCCCGCTGCTCGCCTACGACACGGAGCGCGGCACGAATCTGGTGGCGATGCTCGGGATCTACCTGGATCAGGGCCGGAACAAGAGCGCGGCAGCCGACGCGGCGCACCTGTCGCGCCCCAGCTTCTACGAGCGGCTGCACCGGATCGAGCGGGTGCTCGGCGTGGACCTCGACTCGGTGGAGTCCTGTCTCTCGCTGCACGTCGCGCTCCTGGCCCTCGACGCGGTGCGCGACCGCTGAGACCCAGCGGAGCGTCATGCAAGATACATCGAGGTTGATCCGGAAGAATGCGACTACCTGAGCTGATGCGTGCGAATAGTCGGTTTCAGCCATGGGCCGTGACCGAATCGCGCTCTGATCTCTAGGCTTGCGCTCATGGTAAGCCGGACGGGGAGGAAGCCATGCTCGACAGCTCCATCGTGCCGACGCCCGAGGAGGCGCAGCCGACAGTTGTCGAGCAGAGGCGGGGCGGCACGGTAGTCGAATCCGGCGCAGTGATCGAAACCGGCGCGGCGATCGAAACCGCGCCGCCGCGGGCCGCCGCGGCCGACGACAGTGAAGCGCGGCCGAAGCCGGGCGCCGCGGCAGGCAGAGCGGCCCGGCTCCTCAGGACCACCCGGCTGGATCGGCTCAGCCGCATGGACCGCGCCGCGATCGGCGTGGTGATCGGCGCGCACGCGGCGCTCGCGATCGTCGTGTACTGCTCCGCATGGATTCAGGGCGCGAACAGCAGCCACCTACCGCTGACCCGCGGCTACCAGCAGTGGGACGCGAACCTCTACGTCAACTACGCGCAACACGGCCTGTTCTCCGGCGCCTCGGCCCCGAACAACGCTGCGTTCCTGCCCGGCTATCCGGTCCTGCTCGCCTTGGTGCACCTGTTCGTGCGCAACTGGCTTGACTCGGCGCTGCTGCTCTCGCTGATCGCCGGATGCGTCGCGGCAGTGCTGCTCAACCGAATGTCCGGCAACTCGCGGGCCGCGCTGTTCCTGTTCACGGCCCCGGCCGCGGTGTTCCTGTCCGTTCCCTATAGCGAGTCGCTCTTCCTGGCCTTCGCTCTTGGCGCCTGGTACGCCGCGCAGCGCGCGGACTGGCCGGTCGCCTCGCTGCTGGCCGCGCTCGCCGGACTGACCCGGATCAACGGCCTCGCGCTGATCCCGGCGCTGGTCGTGTTCGCCCTGCTGCGGTCGGCGAAAGGCCATCGCCTGACCTCGGCCTTGATCGCGTCGGCCGCCGCCATCGGGCCGTTCATGTACCTGCTCTACCTGCGCCGCGCGACCGGCAGCTGGTCCGCCTGGCAGCAGGCCAACCGCAAGGGCTGGAACATCTGGATGGACTGGCCGGCGACCGCCATCCGGAACACGTGGCGCGGCGCATACGAGTACGGCGACGGCTCGGGCGCCTACGCGTGGTCGTTCCAGCTGGAGTTTTTCTGCACCATCGCCGCCGCCCTGCTCGTCGTCGCCTTGCTGGCGCGGCGAGCGTGGCCCGAGGCGACCTACTGCGCGCTGGTCCTCGCCAGCATGCTGTTCGTCAACATGCAGCAGGCGGCGGATCGCACGCTGCTGGTGTGCTTCCCGCTCTACCTGCTGCTAGCGCGTGCCGCGAACCGCTGGCCCTGGATCGGGAACGCGTACGTATGGGTCAACGCGCCAGTCGCCGTCGTCGCCGCGTTCCTGTATAGCGCGGGAGTATGGTCAAACTGAGCCCCGGCTCGCCGCTGCCGACCGGGCGCTCTAACTCTTACTCGTCGTCGGGCTCGACGAGGAGGCGCCCATAGTTGGCGAGGGAGCGCTGGTAACGCGGCAAGTGCGGAGCCAGCGCGCGCAGGGCAAGCGACACGGCTTCGCGCTCACGGCCTACGTCGACCAAGGCAAGAGCGAGGAACCCCCGTACGGCGTCGTCAAGGTGATCCGAACCGGCGTCCATCTCCTCGCTCAGCAGCTTGACGCTCTCTTCCGGGCGGCCGAGATTGCGCAGCGAGCTGGCCATCTGGATCACCGCGCGACGCCGACGCTCTCCGGTCAGTCCCCGGGCGAGGGCCTGGCGGTAGAGCGGCACCGCCTGGTCCGAGTGGCCGGTCGAGTCGAGGGCGGCTCCGCGCTCGAACAGCGCGACCGCGCTGCCTTCAGGCAGCTCGGCGACAACGCTGTCGATCAATGCACGGAAGTCTGTTTCGCCTCGTTCGTCGTCACTGTGCTGGTCAAGCGACGCCCACGCGTCCGCGATTCGCTGTTCCCAGGCCGCGTCGGTGCCGCTTGTCTGATGATCACTCATCCACCAAGCCTAGATCATGCGCCAGGGCCGGTTCGACGCGCTTTGCGCCGGGCCCGCGGCCTTCGCGGCTCGAGCCCGGCGGTTCACGCAGCACGGTGCCCTCTAAGAGGGCGCAGTGCTATCAGCCGATGTTGGACATGACGTGCTTGACGCGCGTGTAGTCTTCGAACCCATACATCGACAGATCCTTGCCATAGCCCGAGTGGCCGAAGCCGCCATGCGGCATCTCGGCGACCAGCGGGATATGGGTGTTGATCCACACGCAGCCGAAGTCCAGGTCACGGGAGCAGCGCAACGCGCGGGCGTGGTCCTTGGTCCACACCGAAGAGGCCAGGCCGTACTGGACGTCGTTGGCGTATTCGACGGCCTCTTCCTCGCTGCCGAACTTCTGCACCGTGATGACCGGGCCGAAGACCTCGTCCTGGATGATCTCGTCGTCCTGGTTGAGCCCGGAGACCACCGTCGGCGCGTAGAAATACCCTGTCTCGCCAACCCGGTGCCCGCCGGTGTTCAGCGTGGCGTGCTGCGGCAGCCGCTCGATGAAGCCGTGCACCCTGGCCAGCTGGTTGGCGTTGTTGAGCGGGCCGTAGAGGACGTCCTCGTCGTCGGGCCGGCCGGTCTTCGTGCCGTTGGCCGCCTCGGTCAGCGCCTGCACGAACTCGTCGTGGATCGCCTCGTGGACCAGCACCCGCGTGGCCGCGGTGCAGTCCTGACCCGCGTTGAAGTAGCCCGCCACCGTGATGCCCTCGACCGCGGCCGGGATGTCCGCGTCCTCGAACACGATGACCGGGGCCTTGCCGCCAAGCTCAAGGTGCACCCGCTTGACGTCCTTGGCCGCCGTCTGCGCCACTTCGATTCCGGCGCGCACCGAGCCGGTGATCGAGGCCATCGCCGGGATCGGGTGCTCGACCAGCGCGCGGCCGGTGTCACGGTCGCCGCACACGACGTTGAACACGCCGGGCGGCAGGAACTCCTGCGCGACCTCGGCCAGCAGCAGCGTGGACATCGGGGTGGTATCGGAGGGCTTGAGGACCACCGTGTTGCCGGCCGCGATGGCCGGAGCGATCTTCCAGATCGCCATCAGCAGCGGGTAGTTCCACGGCGTCACCTGCGCGCAGACGCCGACCGGCTCGCGGCGGATGGTGGAGGTGTGATCCGCCAGGTACTCGGCGGTCGCCCGCCCCTCAAGCAACCGCGCGGCGCCGGCGAAGAAGCGCAACTGATCCACGACCGGGACCAGTTCCTCGCTCTCGGTGAGGCCGAGTGGCTTGCCGGTGTTGCGCGACTCGACGGCGGCGAACTCGGCCGCCCTGGCCTCGACCGCGTCGGCCAGCTTGAGCAGTGCCTTCTGCCGCTCCGCCGGGGTAGCCCGCCGCCACTGGCGGAACGCCTCGGCGGCGATCTTCAGCGCCGCGTCGACGTCCGCGGGACCGGATACCGGCGCGTGCGCGATCACCTCCTCGGTGACCGGGTCGATGATCGGACTGGTTCGCCCGTCGATCGTGTCGACCGGCTTACCGCCGACGATATTGCGAAGCACGCGCGGCTCCATTGCGGACTCTCCTCGGTGATCCTTGTGGGGACGAGGGGGCATGAACCCACCTACGGCCAGCCTAGCCCGATCCGGCCCGCCCGGCGATACTTGAATACTGGAAAGACGAGGGAATCAGTGACAAAGAGCGCCTCGAAACACGAATTCCATAGGTTGAGGCTTGCCAAGCGACGGGATCTGCACTCATGATGGAAAAGGTGCCGAACGAAGCAGTGCCCGAAAAAAACGTGGCGAGCGGGCAGCCGCTCGCCCGGGGTGAAGCGCCGCGCCGGCGCCGCGCCCAGCAGGCGGCCCTCGACGACCTGTCCAAGGCCATCATCGAGCAGCTCCAGCAGGATGGTCGCCGGGCGTACGCCACCATCGGCAAGGCCGTGGGCCTGTCCGAGGCGGCGGTGCGCCAGCGGGTGCAGAAGCTCCAGGAGTCCGGGGTCATCCAGATCGTCGCGGTGACCGATCCGCTGACCGTCGGCTTCAACCGGGAGGCGATGATCGGCATCCGGTGCGAAGGTGACATCGACCCGGTCGCCGAGGCGCTGGCCGCGATTCCGGAGATCTCGTACGTGGTCGCCACCGCCGGCTCCTTCGACCTGCTGGTCGAGGTGGTGGCCGAGGACGACGACCAACTGCTCGAGACCATCAACAAGGGCATCCGGGCCATCCCGCAAGTGCGCAGCACCGAGAGCTTCGTCTACCTGAAGCTGCACAAACAGACATACACCTGGGGAACACGATGAGCAGCACCAGCCAGTCCGCGGCATACGACCATCTGTGGATGCACTTCACCCGCATGTCCTCGTACAAGGACGCTCCCGTGCCGACGATCGTGCGCGGTGAGGGCGTCTACATCTACGACTCCGAGGGCCGCCGCTACCTCGACGGCCTGGCCGGCCTGTTCGTGGTGCAGGCCGGGCACGGCCGCACCGAGCTGGCCGAGGCCGCGTATAAGCAGGCCCAGGAACTGGCCTTCTTCCCGATCTGGTCCTACGCGCACCCGAAGGCGATCGAGCTGGCCGAGCGGCTGGCCGGGTATGCGCCCGGCGACCTGAACAAGGTCTTCTTCACCACCGGCGGCGGCGAGGCCGTGGAGACCGCGTGGAAGCTGGCCAAGCAGTACTTCAAGCTGACCGGCAAGCCCACCAAGTACAAGGTGATCTCGCGCGCGGTCGCCTACCACGGCACGCCGCAGGGCGCCCTGTCGATCACCGGGCTGCCCGCGCTGAAGGCGCCGTTCGAGCCGCTGGTTCCGGGCGCGCACAAAGTGCCGAACACGAACTTCTACCGCGCCGCCGAGATCTCCGGGGTCGAGGCGCTCGGCCAGGACCCGGTGGCGTTCGGCCGCTGGGCCGCGGACCAGATCGAGCAGCAGATCCTGTTCGAGGGTCCTGACACGGTCGCCGCGGTGTTCCTCGAGCCGGTGCAGAACGCCGGCGGCTGTTTCCCGCCGCCGCCCGGATACTTCCAGCGGGTGCGCGAGATCTGCGACAAGTACGACGTCCTGCTCGTCTCCGACGAGGTGATCTGCGCCTTCGGCCGGCTGGGCACCATGTTCGCGTGTGACAAGTTCGGCTACGTGCCGGACATGATCACTTGCGCGAAGGGCATGACCTCCGGCTACTCCCCGATCGGCGCGTGCATCATCTCGGACCGGCTCGCGGAGCCGTTCTACGAGGCCGACAACACCTTCCTGCACGGCTACACCTTCGGCGGGCACCCGGTCTCGGCGGCCGT
The DNA here is from genome assembly GCF_035605935.1 of Actinocrinis sp. Classification (GTDB taxonomy): domain Bacteria; phylum Actinomycetota; class Actinomycetes; order Streptomycetales; family Catenulisporaceae; genus Actinocrinis. The sequence goes on from NZ_DATNGK010000115.1 coordinate 39,841, forward strand.
CGCGCTGACGAACCTGGACATCTTCGAGCGCGAGGGCCTGCCCAAGCACGTTCTGGACAGCGAGGGTGCTTTCCTCTCGACTCTGCAGCGGCTGCACGACCTGCCGATCGTCGGCGACGTGCGCGGCAACGGCTTCTTCTACGGGATCGAACTGGTCAAGGACAAGGCGACCAGGGAGACGCTGACCGACGACGAGTGCGAGCGGGTGCTCTACGGCTTCCTGTCGAAGGCGCTGTTCGAGAACGGCTTGTACTGCCGGGCCGACGACCGCGGCGACCCCGTGGTGCAGCTCTCCCCGCCGCTGGTCTCGGACCAGGGGACCTTCGACGAGATCGAGCAGATCCTGCGCGCGGTGCTGACCGAGGCATGGACCCTGCTCTGACACCGCCGATTGAGGGCCCGACTGCCGCGTCGAGTCTGTCGTTTTGGCACGATTCGCTGCCCGAGCCCATCAAGCCACGAGCGTCGCTGCCCGCTGACCTCGCGGTCGACGTCGCAATCGTCGGCGCCGGTTACACCGGTCTGTGGACGGCTTACTACCTCAAGAAGGCCGAGCCGTCCGCGCGTATCGCGGTACTGGACGCGAATTTCGCGGGCTTCGGCGCTTCGGGTCGCAATGGCGGCTGGTGCTCGGCGATCTTCCCGTCGAGCCTGGCCAAGGTCGCGAAAGTCGCGCGGTCGCGGGCAGCGGCGGCCGCGCTGCAGCGGGCGCTGAACGAGACCGTGGACGAGGTCGGACGGGTCGTCGCCGCCGAACGGATCGACTGCCACTACACAAAGGGCGGCACGATCGTGCTCGCACGTAGCGCTGTGCAGTTGGCGCGGGCGCGGGAGGACGTCGCGGAGAGCCGGGAGTTCGGGTTCGATGAAGCTGATCTGCGGTTGCTCAGTGCACTGGAAGCCGAGCAACACGCGAACGCCACCAACGTGCTCGGCGGCACGTACACGCCGCATTGCGCCGCGATCCATCCGGCGCGGCTGGTGCGCGGACTCGCGGAGGTCGTGGAGCGGCTGGGCGTGCCGATCTACGAGCAGACGCCGGTCACGGCGATCCGCGACGGCGTGGTCACAACAGCGCTCGGCACAGTGCGTGCGGAAACCGTCGTGCGTGCGACCGAGGGGTACACGCCAAGTATTCGCGGCTTCAAGCGGGCCATAGCGCCGGTGTACTCACTGATGCTGATAACCGAGCCGCTGCCTGAAGTGGCTTGGGAACAGATCGGTCTGGCGCAACGTCAGACATTCGCCGACTATCGGCATCTGATCATCTACGGGCAGCGGACGGCGGACGACCGATTTGCGTTCGGCGGTCGTGGTGCGCCCTACCACTTCGGTTCGTCTATCAAGCCGGAGTACGACCGCGAACCGCAGGTGCATGCTGAGTTGAAGCGCGTGCTCGGCGAACTCTTCCCTGTTCTCCGGGACGTTGCGGTAACGCATACCTGGGGCGGAGCGCTCGGCGTGCCACGGGACTGGTTCGCGTCGGTAGGCATCGACCGAGCGGCGAAGCTCGCGTGGGCGGGAGGGTACGTAGGCGACGGCGTCGGCGCGTCGAATCTCGCCGGGCGCACGCTCGCCGACCTGCTGCGCGGCGAACGCGGTGTTGATACAGATCTACTCAGGCTCCCCTGGGTCGGCCACACCTCACCGAATTGGGAGGTCGAGCCGCTGCGCTGGCTCGGCGCGAACCTCGGGCTGCGCGTCATGACCGGCGCCGACGCCGAAGAGGCGCGTACCGGGCGCCCGTCTCGCCGGGCGGCCGTGTTCGGACCCTTCATCGGCCACTGATCGCAGCCTGTTTCCTACCCGCGCACCCTCTCAAACGTCGAATCATCCGAACAGCTGCGCAGATAGACTCAATCAACACCCGACGACTCGTCAGATTGGATGAATCGGCGCCTGTTGCCGGGACCGGCTCCGGCGCGTCGGGGAGAGTAGGCGCGTGAGCCTTCCTTCCGACAATCCCGTGCTGGACGCCCGCGGCCTGGTGTTTCCGGCCGACGGGTCGGTCCTGAACCAGGTCGGCCTCGCGGTCGGCGAGGGGGAGACGGTCGCGGTTCTCGGCGCGCCGGGCGCCGGGAAATCTGCGCTCAAAGCCTGCCTGTGCGGCGAGACGGCTCCGGCCGCCGGGACCGTGTGGACCAATGGCAAGCCGTTCCATCTGCTGGCCGCCGAGCACCGGCGCGCGTTCCGGCTGCGGCACTTCGGCCTGGTGCATCAGGACCCGGTGTTCTTTCCCGAGCTGACGCTGGCACAGTTCGCCGGGCTGCCGCTGCGGTTCGCGGCGATGGGCCAGCGTGAGGCGACACAGCGCGCGCTGACCTGGCTCGGGCGCTTCGAGATCGCGGACGCGGCGGAGCGGCGGCCGGGCGAGGTGCCCACCGAGGTGCTGCGGCGCGCGGCGCTGGCCCGGGCCATGGTGAATGACCCGCTGGTCCTGTTTGCCGACGAGCCGCTTGTCGGCTTGTCCGACGAGAGCGCCGGCACGACGAGCCGGATTCTGCGCTCGGTCGCCCGTTCGCACGGCACGGCCGTGATCGTGTTCACCGACGACGCGGACACTGCGGCACGCTACGAGCGCACGGTTCATCTCGTCGGCGGACGTACTCACGCCGAGCCGGTACCGATAGCGGTCGTGCCTGCGGTGAAGCCTGCCAACGTGCCGCAGCGCATGCCAGAGGCGGTTTCGCAGCCGCCGACGAGTCCGGCGAGGGCACGAAGATGAGCGGCGACTTTTCCTCAAGCCGCTCGACTCCCGGCGGTTCCGGAGTCGGCGCTTCTAGAGTCGGCGCCTCCGAAGCGGCTGGTTCGGCGGCGTCGGCGGATGCCTACTTCCAGCCGCCGGAACCGGCCTGGTTCAGAGCGCGGCTGACGCTGCGGCTCGCCGTGCCGCTCGACCGCGACGCCCGGGCCGCCGCGTGGCGGGTCGCCTGGTCGGCCGCGCTGGTCGCGCCGCCGATCGTGGTGGTGTTGATCGCTCCGGCCGCGCGCCTGAGCGCCAGTACTCTGATCGGACTCTTCTGCTGCGCGCTGCCAGGTATCGCCGCGCTCGCCTGGTCCGCCTCAGCCCAGCGCGATGTGCGCCGGTTAACCGCCCGTGGCCTGCGGCAGGCCGGTGCCGAGCACCGGACCGCGTGGCTCATCGCGACGGGGCGACTCATCCTGTTCACCGGCGCGGGTGCGCTCGGCGGCGCGGTATGTGTCGCGCTGCTGCACGCTCCAATCGGCGGCTTGCTCTCCCCACGAGCGCCGCTGCACGGAATGTTCGGCGCGGGCACGGTGACCTGGCTCGTCGCGACCCTTCAGACCGCGGCGCTCGCGGTCGCCGGGGCGCTGACGGCCAGTTCGCCGGTATGGCAGCGGATTGACTTGACTCGGTGGCGGATCAGCGCTCCGCCAGCAACGCGACCGCCTCACTGAGCGAGTCCACCACGGGCACGCCGACCTTCTCAAGCACGGCACGGCTGGAGGACCCTCCGGTGTAAAGCACAGCCTGCGCGCCGACGTGGAACGCCGCGTAGGCATCGTCGGCGCAGTCGCCGATCAAGGCCACCTGAGCCGGGGTCAGCTCCGGGTCGTGGGCGCGCAGATGCTCCAGATGCTTGACGAGGTACTTGGCCTTCGGACCGAAGTCGAGTTCGGGCGGGCGCCCGTCGATCCGGTGGAAGCGGCCGTGCAGTTCCAGGTCGCGGGTCAGCCGGAGCAGATCTTCGTGGCCGAACATGGACAGCAGCGACTGCGAACGCGGTGACCAGGCGTCCATAGCGGCCAGCGCGTCGGCGCTCAGCCCGCACTCGCGCACCCGGGAGAGGTAGTGCTCGGCGAAGGCTGCGTCGAGCACGGGCCATTGCGCCGCCGAGACCGGGAAGCCGATGAGCGCGGCGTAGAAGTCCTCCATCGGCCGCTGGTAGAGGTCCTTGTACCGCTCGTTGGTGATGTGCCGATCGACGCCGATCGCGGCCAGCGAGGCGTTCGTCGCCGTCAGGACGAGATCCTGATCGTCGAAGAGCGTCCCGTTCCAGTCCCAGACGATGTGCTTGATCACGCTCATAGTGTCCGGCCTCGCCCCGGCCCGCGCCCCACCCTTGTCATCCGATCAAGATAGCGGGCGCTGCCGACAACCCTCGCACCTTTACGCCGTCGAGCCGTTACGCCTCTACAGCCGCCAACTGGCCACACGCGCCGTCGATCTCGCGGCCGCGGGTGTCGCGTACCGTCACCGGCACGCCATACGCCTCGAGGGTACGGACAAACGCGTCCTCGTCTTCTCGGCGGGACGCGGTCCACTTCGAGCCCGGCGTGGGGTTGAGCGGGATGAGGTTCACATGCGCGAGCTTGCCGCGCAGCCGCTTGCCCAGTAGGTCCGCCCGCCAGACCTGGTCGTTGATGTCGCGGATCAGCGCGTACTCGATCGACACGCGGCGCTTGGTGGTGTGTGCGTAGTCCCAGGCGGCGCCAAGCACCTCGCCGACCCGCCAGCGGGTATTGACCGGGACCAGTTCGTCGCGCAAGTCGTCGTCCGGGGCGTGTAGCGAGACGGCGAGCGTGACGTTCAGCTGTTCGGCGGTCAGCTTCTGGATCGCCGGGACCAATCCGACCGTGGACACGGTGATGTGACGCTGTGACAGTCCCAGACCGTCCGGCTCGGGATCGGTTAGGCGGCGTACCGCACCGATCACTGCGTTGTAGTTCGCGAGCGGCTCACCCATGCCCATGAACACGACGTTGGAGACGCGGCCCGGTCCGCCCGGAACGTCGCCGCGGGCGAGTTCCCGCGCTCCCGCGACAACCTGCTCGACGATCTCGGCCGTGGAGAGGTTACGGGTCAGCCCGGCCTGTCCGGTGGCGCAGAAGGGGCAGTTCATACCGCAGCCGGCCTGCGAGGAGACACACATCGTCACCCGGTCCGGATAGCGCATGAGCACCGACTCGACCAGCGCGCCGTCGTGCAGCCGCCACAACGTCTTGCGGGTCGTGCCGCCATCGCAGGTGATCTCGCGGACCGAGGTCATCAAGCGGGGGAAGAGCGCGGTATGCAGAGCCTCGCGCTGCGCCGCGGGGACATCGGTCCACTCGGCCGGGTCGTCGACCAGCCGGCCGAAGTAGTGCTTGGACAGCTGCGCGGCGCGGAATCCCGGCAGGCCCGAGTTCGTCACCGCGGCCTTGCGCTCGGCAGGCGTGAGGTCGGCCAGATGGCGCGGCGGCTTGCCCCGGCGCGGCGCCTCGAAGAGGAGTTGGCCGGGTTCAAGGCGCGTGCTGGCGGGCGGCGTGCTCGTGGGGGCGGGAAGATCCTGCGTGCTCATGGTCCGCCCATTGTCCCATGGACGGACTATCGCGCCGATCCATCCGTTCGGCGGTGACGCGGCTACTTGACCGGCACGAAGAGCGACAGCAGCAGCCAGGCGACCGGGGCGGTGGGCAGCAGGGAGTCGAGCCGGTCCATGATGCCGCCGTGCCCGGGCAGGAGATTGCCCATGTCCTTGATGCCGAGGTCGCGCTTGATCATCGACTCGCACAGATCACCGAGCGTCGCGCTGGCCACGACGGCTACGCCGGTCACCGCGCCTTGCCAGGCCTGCCCGTGCAGCATCGTCACCATCGTGATCGCACCCGCGCCGGCCGCGGTCACCACCGAGCCGGCGAGTCCTTCCCAGGATTTCTTCGGGGAGATCGACGGAGCCATCGGGTGCCGGCCGGCGAGGACGCCGGTCGCGTACCCGCCGGTGTCGTTGCACACCACCAGGATGAAGAAGACCAAGACGCGCTGCGCGCCGTGGTCGGCAGCGGTCATCAGCATGGCGAACCCGGCGAGGAAGGGCACATAGGCAGCGGCGAACACCCCGGCACTCGCGTCGCGCAGGTAGCCCTCGGCCGGTTCGGTCAGCCGCCAGACGATGATGGCCACCGTGGTCAGCGCGAAAGCGGCGGCCAGCGCGCCCTCGCCGCGAAAGTAGGCAACGACGAGCATGCCGACGCCGCCGACCGCGACGGGCAGGATCGGGAATCGGATGCCGCGTTCCTGAAAGGCGATCCACAGTTCCCGGACGCCGAGCATGGCGGCAACCGCGACGATGCCGAGGAAGGCGGGCTTGAACAGGAGCAGCGAGGCGACGATGGCGGCGCCGAGGAGCAGTCCGACGCCGATCGCGGCGGGAAGATTGCGCCCGGCGCGGCTCGGCCGGCCGGGAGGCGCCACGGGCTGCTCCCTCCGCTTCACGGCGCTGGTCATCTGCGCGGCCTCCCGGGACTGCGATCCTCTTGTCAGCGGATGACGGTACCGGATCTCGGCCGACGGGGCTGCGGCAGCCCCGATCGCCCGGTCGCGGCGCGCCCAGGACGTTTCTCGCGGAACGCAGCCGCAGAGCCCGACCGGAGCGCCCGTCAGCACGACGGACACAGTCTCATGGTGAACGCAGCACGACGATCAGACAAATGGTCCGCTCACCGCCGCGAAAACGGTGCTGTGAACCGCTGCTGCTGAATCGGCGACAGCTCCACAGCAGCGCCGGATGCCGCGAAGTCCACTCGCCGGCAACCGAACTTAGCTGCGACCAACCAAGCCCATTTCGCAGTCTTGCCGCGCAAGGGTTGCCGCACCAACTCTGTCGGCACGCACTATCGTCCGCCAGAGCCAGTACTCGGCAGGTTCGGCGATCCCAAGCCCGGTATTCCCAAGGTCCGATCACCACCACTGCCGCGGTGCACCGGGCTGGTCCGCGCGAAACGCGCCGCACGGATTGCGCCCACGTCGCGCCGCGCGAGGCTCAGACCTCCAGCAGTTCGTTTTCCTTGTGCTTTAGCGCCTCGTCGATCTGCCCGGTGTGCTTGGCCGTGAAGCCGTCGAGCTCCTTCTCCGCGCGCTTGCCCTCGTCCTCGCCGACCTCGCCGTCCTTGATCAGCTTGTCGATGGCCTCCTTGGCGTGCCGACGGATGTTGCGCACCGAGATCTTGGCGTCCTCCGCCTTGGTGCGGGCCACCTTGATGTACTCCTTGCGCCGCTCTTCGGTCAGCTGCGGGAAGATCACCCGGATGATCTGGCCGTCGTTGCTCGGGTTCACGCCCAGGTCGGAGTCCCGGATCGCCTTCTCGACCGCGGCCAGCGAGCTCTTGTCGTAGGGCGTGATCACGGCCATGCGCGGTTCGGGCGCGGTGATCGAGGCCAGCTGGGTCACCGGCGTCGGCGTGCCGTAGTAGTCCACGTGGATCTTGCTGAACATGCCGGGGGTGGCCCGGCCGGTGCGGATGCCTGCGAAGTCCTCCTTGGCCACCGACACGGCCTTGTCCATCTTTTCCTCGGCCTCGAGGAGGGTCTCGTCGATCACTTCACGGCTCCTTGTTTCCGCCCGGACGTCTCAGTCAGACAAACTACTGCGCAACCGCGCCGTCTTCACCGCTGACCAGCGTACCGATCTTCGCGCCGGACACCGCGCGGGCGATGTTGCCGTCGAAGAGCCCGAACACCACGATCGGCATCCCGTTGTCCATGCACAGGGAAACCGCCGTGGAGTCCGCGACCTTCAGCCCGCGGTTAAGCAGTTCGCGGTGCGTCATCGTGTCGAACCTGACCGCGTCGGGGTTCGACTTCGGGTCCGCGTCGTAGATGCCGTCAACGCCCTGCTTGGCCATCAACACCACCTCGGCGCCGATCTCCAGCGCGCGCTGAGCGGCGGTGGTGTCCGTAGTGAAGTAAGGCATGCCGGCGCCCGCTCCGAAGATCACCACGCGGCCCTTCTCCAGATGCCGCATCGCCTTGCGCGGGATGTAGGGCTCGGCGACCTGGGCCATGGTGATGGCGGTCTGCACTCGGGTGTCGACGCCCTGCTTCTCCAGGAAATCCTGGAGCGCCAGGCAGTTCATCACGGTGCCGAGCATGCCCATGTAGTCGCCGCGGGCCTGCTCCATGCCGCGGTTCTTCAGTTCGGCGCCGCGGAAGAAATTGCCGCCGCCGACCACGATCGCTACCTGGGTGCCGGTCTGCCGGATCGCCTCCGCGATCTC
>NZ_DATNGK010000116.1:0-6205 GCF_035605935.1 Actinocrinis sp.
CGACGTCCGACGGCACCCTGATCGCTGGAGCTACCAAGGCTGTGCTCCCCGCGCTGTGCTGGCTGCGTGGCCGGCCCTGTGCCGTGCGGCCCGCCGTCATCCCATTCGGTGCGGCCCGGGCCTGCTCGGGGCGAAAAGTCCGGCCGCGGTGACGAGGAGCGCGACGATTGCTGCGACGCCGCTGAAGGCGAGCACGCCGAGCGAGGCCGCGCAGGCCAGCGCCGCCGCGAGGCGCAGCCAGCCGTGCAGCACGCGGGCGGCGGCCGCCATCGAACCGACGTAGACGGTGAGGAATAGCGCGGTGGGCAGCGTGACCATGCGTGTGGTGTCCAAGAGCCCCAGGGCCTCGCCAGTCAACTCTACGAGCCCGGCAGCCGCGATAGCGAGGAAGAAGCCCCGCGTCCGGCTGCCGGTCTCGTCTGTTGCCGCATCGGCTTCTTCGTGCGTTGACGTCGCGTCGGCAGCGTGCCGCAAGTGGTTCACCAGCGCTGCCGCACCCGTCATGTATGCGTTTATCGCCGCTAGCGTCAGAAGCACTGCCGCGCTGGCCGCGATCCCGGGACCGGCCGCTCCGACCGCCGCGCGCAACAGGTCCGCCACAGGCGCCGGCCCGTCCGCCCGTGCGCCGAGCACTGCGACGACGCTCGCGGCGAGCGCGAGGTAGACCACGACCGTCACCGCGAACGCCGCCGCGGTAATCCGCGGCAGGCTCCGTGCCGGGTCGGCCAGCCGCCGGGTGAGCGGGGCGACCGCCTCCCAGCCGACGAAGGAGAGCATCAGCACCGAGGCCGCCCCGCCGATCGCCGTCCAGCCGTGCGGCGCGAAGGGCGTCCAGTGCGCCGCACGAGCCGCGGGAAGCGACCCGGCCACAGCGGTCACGATGACTGCTAGCAGCAATCCGACCAGCATCAGCTGCACCGCCGTACCGATCCGGGCACCCGCCAGCGTCAGCGCCGTGACGCAGGCCAGCAGCACGGCTGCGACCAGCGCGGTCATCATCCGGCCACCGCCGGTCAGGGCCGTGACGTACCCTGCGCCGATCATGCAGACCACCGGCGCGCCGAGTACCACCGCCGTTAGGAAGCTCCATCCCACCGCGCGTCCCGCGCGCACTCCCAGGCCGGCCGCCGCGTACGCGATCACCCCGCCGCCACCCGGCACCCGCGTGCCCAGCGCGGTGAAGACCAGCGCGAAGAGCCCAGAGACCAGCAGCAGCCCAGCCCAGGCCAGCACCGAGGCGGGCCCGGCGATCCCGGCGGCCAGCCCCGGCAGCAGCAGAAGCCCAGGACCGAGCAGCGCGCCGACATACAGCGCGACGCCGCGCATGGTCGACAACGAATGCGAGGGTGCGACCGCGGCCCCGGCCGTTTCCGGATAGGTGTCGACGCTCGTCCGCGTGCTTTTCAGCGTGCCTGTAGCCATGCGTCGATCGTTGCAAAAAACGCGGCGCACGCGATGGCAAGTTGCGCCGCTCTGTTTGCCCTTGGTGCAATATTCCATCAGAACTGCTGCTGAAGGTGACCGAACATGCCGAGCCCTGCTCTCGACTCGACCGATCTCGCCATTCTTGCCCGGCTCCAGCGGGACGGCCGGATCGCGAACGTGGACCTCGCCGAGGAGGTGTCCCTTTCGCCGTCCTCGTGCCTGCGCCGTACCAAGGCGCTGGAGGCCCAGGGCGTCATCGCCGGCTACCGCGCCGAACTCAGCCGCGAGCAACTGGGCCTCGGCCTGACCGTCTTCATGGAACTGACCGTCGACAGGCACTCGCGGCGCAGCTCCCGCGAGATCGAGGAGGGCCTGGCCGCCATCCCCGCCGTCGTGGCCGCCCACCTGGTCTCCGGCGACGCCGACTACTTCGTCGAAGCCGTCGTCCCCAGCCTCGCCGCCTACGAGGAGGTGCTGCTCGACCGCATCCTGGCCATCGGCCCGGTCACCGCCGCCCGCAGCATCTTCGCCCTGCGCACGGCGCTAAGCCGCGGCCCGCTCCCACTCGACCACCTTCGCTGACGGTTGCCGCAGGGTGGCCTGGTTGCTCGTTTGAACTGGTGTCATGGCTTGCTGACGGGCTGGTGGCGGTGAACCGGCGCAGGGAGGGGTGTCCAAGGCCGAGGTGCTGCCGGATCGTGCCGAGGAGTATGTCCGCGAATCCGATGTCGAGCTGCCTCACCCAATGCAGCCTGCGATCGACGCCAGCGCCGCGCTGACCACGAATCTTGCCTCGTCTGCCGCCTCAACCCGCCCCGATTTGATCGTGTGGGGCGAAAGCCTCCCGGGTGTGACCGAGCCGGTGGCCTCTTCGGTGCTGCGACGGCGCTCGTCGCCGCTGCGCGGATCCGGTATGGCGGTCTGTCGGGCAACGGAGGTCGCCTCGTCGTCGTCCGGGACTCCTCGGATGTGGTGTCTGGCCTGCATCGTTACGCGGCGCGCGATGGAGGGGAGCTTGGGGGAGCGGAGAGCGGTGTGATAGTCCGCAGTGCTGGTCTGCGCCCGCGTGGCGGGGAGCGGATCGGGGAGCACGACGCGGAGTGGGTGGCGCGGTCAACTGTGTTTAACTGCGCTCAACCGTTCGGGCTGCGAGTGACCGCGTAGTGCCATGCGGTGATAGGAGGCGGTCAGAACGCCTTGCTGAAAGCTGGTAAATGAACATTTATTTGTGAACACAGATCTGACACGGAGGCGCTCGCGCTGCGAGCTAATTTGGGCGCGATTGGCGCTGGTTGAACGCCGGTTGGCGCAGGTCGAGGTCGGGGCGCCTGTCGTCGAGGGTTTGTTTTCGCGCGGGTTGAATAGTCTCGTTTGTCCGGTGAACTCTTTGGTGCGGGGGGAAGGGGTCGTCGGCGCACATGGGGGGGATAAGAGGACGATGCCGGTGCGCTAGAGGTCAGCCGCAGCGGATCGGGGGCGTCGGGGCAGAACATCATGGAGCGTGTGGCCACGGTCGTGCCGGTGGAGTCTCGGATGGTCATCTCGATGAAACCGGGCAGCCCGTGCGGGACGTTCAGCAGCAGACTGGATGGCAGCCTTCTTTCTCGTGTGCCGCCTGATGCGGTTCGTAAGATCTGGTCTATCTCGACGGGCTTTGTGTAACGCGTGCGGGCGACCTGAAGCTCCAAGGGTGCGCCCAGTGAGGCGACCTGGGTGCCCGGGTTCATTTGCACGACTCCGCCGCGGCTGACAAGTGTCACGTCGTTCTGCGGGGCCACGAGTTTCACTTCGGGCCACACCGCGGGAGCGTCCGCCGAGACGGCGCGGCTCGGGCCAGATACCGCCGCGCTGAGCGCAACGGTGACGGCAAGGCATGACAAAATCGCGGAACGTCGCACGCTAGTAGCTCCTCCGTAGCGCCGCTGCCTGCGTCAGTGGGCTGCTTCGTGAATCCCGACGCCAGGTCACCACCGACCCGGTGCCCCGGCGCACGAAGCGCACCAGCCGCTTTCCCTCGTAGTCGTCGATCTCGCGAACCTGATGTGGGCCTTGAGGTATCCCGGCCCGAAGACTGACGCGGTGGCTACGACGCACTGCAGCGGCTCTACCCGGACGGTTCTACCTGGGGTCTGTCAATTTAATGGCCGATCATGGTGGTTTGAGATTTCGCTTGGCAGGCGCGCCAGGGCGCGTGACGATGGCGGTCGTGGACGAAGATTTGACCGCGTTCCTGCGAGCGACGTCGAACGCTGACGAGCACAACGTGGTCACGCTCCGATGCACCGCGCCGCCCGGCGTGGACGTCTTGTTGGAAAGTACGGTGCCCATGCTGGATGGGTTGCGGGCGGTCGTGGAGTTGTGTGCCGAGGCTGCGAATCGCGCTGCGACGCGATCGGGTGCGGACGGCGCCTTCGCGCTAGGCCGGCTGGCTGGTCTTGAGGAGGCGGTGAGACGACTCGCGTCGATCTTCGTACGGGCCCTGATCCACGCGATCGGGGCCTGGACCGGGGACCTGGAACAGCGATCCGCGCCCTTTGGCGTGGACTGCCACCGCGCCGCAGATACTCGCCAAGGTCCGCTTGGTGCAGACCAGGGTGCGGCAACTGGTCGACAACAGCGCCACGTGAGAACACACCGCTACGCGGCGGTGTGCTCACCGCGCGCCCGCACCCGCCGCGCGGGTAGCCGCAGAGATGCCAGCAGGCCAGGATGTCTGTGGTGACCTCGCATTCGGCAGCGGTGAGCCGCACCCGGCCGTTCTACGCCCGCCACGCACAGGCTTACGACCTGCTGATCACCGACCCGGTCGAGCCCTGGGTCGAGACACTGCACGAACGGCTCGTGCGCGCGGGTCGGCCCGCGGCCTTGGTGCTGGACGCCGGCTGCGGCACCGGCCGACATGCCGCCGCCCTGACCACACTCGGGCACCACGTCGACCTGGCCGACGCCGCCGAGGACCTGCTGCGCCAAGCCGCCGCCCGCTGCCCTCGAGCGCGCACCTTCCACGCTGACCTGTGCGCCCTTGACCTCGGATTGCAATATCAGGCTGTGACCTGCCGCGGCGTCCTGAACGACATGCTCACCGACACCGACCGCGACGCCGTGCTGCGCTGCTTCGCCGCCAGCCTGCGCACAGGCGGCCTGCTGTTCCTGGACGTGCGCGAAGAACACGGATCACGCGACCGCGCGGACGCCACGCCACGACACCAGAGCGTGCAACTCGACCCGGACACGCACCTGGACTTCACCAGCACGGTCACCTGGAACGCCGGACTGCTCCACGTCCACGAGCAGTACACCCTGCGCTGCGGGCAGCAGCTCGCACACGAGTCGACCTACGACTTCGCCATGCGCCCCTGGACCCAGGACGAACTGGTCCAACGCCTGACCGCCGCAGGCTTCCACGACATCGAGACCAGGCCCGGAGTCGGGCGCAAGACCCCCGACCGACTGCTCGTCATCGCCACGCGCTCACAGCACGCAGCCGAACCCACCCAGCCCGGACAGTAAGACAACGGAATCACGCGACACTGGCAGCGCCGCGCCGGCATCGAAGGCACCATGAACCAAGCCGCGAACACCGTCGGACTAGGCGAAGCGCGGCATCGCGGTATCGAGAAAATCGAACTCGAACACTACTTCGGCCACCGCGATCAACATCACCAGACTCGATGCCTGCTTCACCCAACGACCACTCGACCGCACACGCGGCAGCCCACTGATTTGACTCCACGCCGCGACAAGGATTGACCAGCAGCATCGTACGACGTCGGTTGAGGGCGCCCGGCGAAGCACAATCCGCCGATGGGCGTGCTGAACGCCGGGTCCTGCTTGCCGTGGAGGTGTCGCGAGTTCGAACTCGGTAAGCTTTCCCGACTGAGTCAGGGATGAGATTCGGTCCGACCAGACGGAAGGGGGCGATGTCGGTGCCAGACCTCGTCGAAACACTGGCCGCCGAGGGCGGAAAGGACCTGGTCCAGGCGCTTGTCGCCGGGCTTGTCCACTTGGCCGGCAAAATCCCGGCGCTCTGGCGGCACGCCGGCCGGGATACCGAGAAGCAGATGGCCGAAGAGCTGGAACTCGCCGCCGCCAAGCTGAGTGCGACCGGCCCGGACCACGACTGGACCGTGATGAAGGCGCAGCTCGAGTGGGAGACCAGACTGCGTGACCTGCTTCGCCGCTACCCGCAGGTTAAGCCCGAGCTGGAAGACCTGCTGAGCGAGCTGCGGCGGGGACTGCCGGCCGCCGTTCGGGAGTCCCAGAACATCATCGGCAACAACGCCCCGGCATATGGCGTGATGAACGGCAACATGATCAACCATTACCACGACGGCGGCCGGCGGTTGCCGGATCCGCCGCAGGAAGGCGGCGAGCCGGACAAGCTGCCGTGACGATGGACGAGCGCGGGGCGGCGCTGCAGGTCGTGCAGGCCGTGGCTGGCCACGCCTATGGCGCGATCGGTGCGGACATCCACGTTTTCAGCAACGGCGCCCCGGTCTATCTGCTGTTCGAACACGGCCGGACGGCCGGTGCCGACCCGCGGTGGCTGCGCGCGCAGCCGAGCAGGATGCTGGACGCGCGGTCCGAAGTGGTCGACTTCACCGGCCGCGACGTCGAACTCGAGTCGCTGGCCGATTGGCGGGACGCCGACTCCCGCTTCGCAGTGCGCTGGCTGCACGGCGAAGGCGGCCAGGGCAAGACCCGGCTGGCCGCCGAGTTCGCCGCATTGTCGCAGGCGGCCGGATGGAAGGCGGTGGACGCCGTGCACGGCACGGACACC
>NZ_DATNGK010000117.1:0-6203 GCF_035605935.1 Actinocrinis sp.
GTGACCGCACCCATCAAGACTCCGATCAAGCTGCTGATCGTCGATGACCACCCGGTGGTCAGGGACGGGCTCAGCGGGATGTTCAGCCCGGATCCGGAATTCGAGGTCGTCGGTGAGGCCGGTGACGGCGCCGAGGGTCCCCGGCGGTGGCGGCCAGGCTGATGAGCCGGGTCCGCACTCCGGAACCCGAGGCGCTCAGCCACAGGGAGGTCGAGGTGCTTGAACTGATCGCGGCCGGCAGCACCAACCGGGAGGCCGCCGCGAAGCTGTTCATCAGCGAGGCCACGGTCAAGACGCACTTGCTCCACATCTACGCCAAGCTCGGCGTCAGCGACCGGGCGGCCGCCGTCGCCGAGGCGTTCAACCGGGGCCTGCTCACCCTGCGCGGATAAGCGGACGGGCCGGGTGAGCAGGCGGTGAAATTCACCGTGATTCCGAAGTCGAAAGCGCGCAGGTTAACCGAGTACTCGAGCACCTGGCGATGCTGCTGGATCAGGAAGTCAGTTCGTCGAGTCGCTGATGCAGGCGCCTGGCCCGGTCGCTCTGCATGGTGCCGCCGGTCGCGGCGTCCAGCGCCTTCGCGTGCTTGTCCACTTCGGTCAGGAGATCCCGGGCGGCCTCCGCGTCGCGGCGGGCTATCGCGACGCCGCAGGCGGCCCAGTTCGCGGGCTGGTCCTTTCGGCGGCGGCCAGCAGCCGCTGGCCAAGGTCTCGCGCCGCCTGCTTAAGGTCGGGGCATTTCAGGATTCGGTAGGGCATCGGCAGCGCCGCGAGTTGCATGGCGTACCAGGTGACGTTGCTGGTGCTGCCGGTCAGCGCAGTGGTGCGCGCGTCGACCGGTTCGAGGGTCCCGGTGGTGCGCGGCAGGAAGCGCGCTGCCACCTCGGCGGGGGCGTCGATGGTCACCTCGACGAGGTGATCCCAGCCCGCGCCGAGGTTCTCCTCGAGCGCGACCACGGGATCGAGTTCGGCGGGCGGGGTGAAGAAGCCGTCGAGCAGATCCACGTGCTGGACGCGATCGATCCTGTAGGTGCGCCGCGCATCCGCGCTGACCGACCGGCAGAGCAGGTACCAGCGGCCATGGCGCACCACGACGGCCCACGGCTCGACCTCGATGACCAGGTCCGAGCCCTTCTCTGTGCGGTAGGACAGCCGCGCCAGGCGGTGCTGGGAGCAGGCCTGCACCAGCAGCGTCGTCGTCTGCGGATCGGGCCGCACGGCGGAGCGATCAGGGGCCGGTGCCGTCGTCCGGCGAACCGCGTCGGCCTCCGCCGCGACCGACGCCGGCAAGGCGCGCATCATCTTGCCGAGCGCGCTGCCGACCGGGTCGGCTGGATCGGTGGCGTCGTGATGGCCATCGAGCACGGCCATCACTAGGCCCAGGGCCTCGGCGGCGGTGAACATCAGCGGCGCGAGCCGCAGGCCCCGGCCGACGTGGTAGCCGCCGTAAGGACCCCGGACCGATTCGATCGGGATATCGGCCTCTCGCAGGATGCCGACGTAGCGGCGAACGGCGCGGTCAGAGACGCCGAGCTTGTCAGCGATCCGGTCCGTGGTGATCCCGGGGCTGTTCTGGATCAGCTCAAGCGTGAGCAGCGCCCGGGCGGCCGGGCTGGAGTCAGGATTCACCGCCATCCTCCCGAGGTCACAATCACATTCTCGCCGCCTGCTTCGTCATCATTGCGGACGCATCGCTGAACGAGTCAGGACGATCATGGACAATCCAAAGCCCGTCGATATCGTGGTGGTTGGCGCCGGCTACGCGGGGGTCATGGCGGCCAACCGCCTCCTTGGCTCCCTGAGTGAGGCTGAACGCTCCGGTGTTCGGGTGACCGTGGTCAACCCGCGCACCGAATTCGTCGAGCGCATCCGGCTGCACCAGCTGGTAGCCGGTTCGCGGGAGACCGTCATGATTCCGCTCACTGGCATTCTGCACGACGGCGCTGATCTCCTCGTCGGCAGCGCGACGATGATCGAAGCGGATGCACGGACGGTAGCTGTCGCCACGACAAATGGCGACGTTACGCTGCGCTATGACTATCTCATCTACGCACTGGGGAGTGTCGCGGCCGCTTCCGTACCGGGCGCGCGCGAGCACTCGTGCCTGCTCGCGGATGCCGAGGGAGCGCAGCTTGCCGCCACGGCCATCAGGGACGGGCGCGGGCAGCGCGTCCTGGTCGTGGGGGGCGGGCTCACCGGTGTCGAAGCCGCGAGCGAGATCGCCGAACTGCACCCCGACATCGCGGTCACGCTGGTGTCGCAAGGTCCTGTGCTGGGTTTCATGCGTCCCGCCGCGCGCGACTCGATCCTGCGAAAACTCCGCCGCCTCGGCGTCGCCGTCGAAACAGGCGTCGCCGTCAGCGCGATCGAGAGCGACCACGCGCTCCTGGCCGATGACCGCAAGATCGCGTTCGACCTCTGCGTGCTGGCGGCGTCGTTCGCGGTACCGGACCTCGCTCGCGTGAGCGGACTGGCCGTGGACGAGGCTGGCCGGCTGCGCGTGGACGAGTATCTGCGTGCGGTTGACGCTCCCGAGATCATCGGCGCCGGAGACTCGGTCGTCGCACCCGACTCGGTGGCGCGGCACCTGAGGATGAGCTGCGCCGCCGCACTCCCTCTCGGTGGCCATGCGGCCGGCACCGTCCTGGCGGCCTTGCGCGGCGAGAATCCGAAGCGGCTGTCGGTCGGGTTCTTGATCCAGTGCATCAGCCTCGGCCGGCGCTCCGGCTATGTCCAGGTCGTACGGGCGGACGACTCACCCCGGCCGTTCCATCTGGAAGGGTGGCTCGGCGCCCGCGTCAAGGAGAGCATTTGCACCATGGTGGTGCGGGCGCTGCGCGAAGAGCGGTCCAAGCCCGGCTCCTACCACGCTCCCCAAGGTCCCAAGGCAGCCGCATGAATCCCGATCAGAGTCCTCGCCGCGACGTGGCGCTGGACCGCGAGTCGCGACGGCGGCTCTTCGCCATCGCCTATCGGATCGTCGGCTCCAGGCACGATGCCGAGGACGCCGTGCACGAAGGTCTGGCCCGCTGGTACCAGCTCAGCGACGAGCAGCGCGCAACGGTACGGGAGCCGCTCGCGTGGCTCACTCGCGTCGTGAGCCGGATCTGCCTAGATGAGCTGCGTTCGGCCCGGGCTCGGCGCGAGGAGTACCGCGGGATCTGGCTCCCAGAGCCCGATCTGATCAATTCCGGCAGCGCACCGGTAGACCCGGCCGACCGTGTGACGCTCGACGATACGGTCTCGTACGCGTTCCTCGTGGTTCTCGAGAAGCTGACCCCGGCTGAACGAGTCAGCTTCATCCTGCACGACGTGTTCGGGATCTCGTTCGAGGAGATCGCCGGGACGGTCGGGCGCACCGCGGCGGCCTGTCGGCAGCTGGCGGTATCGGCGCGACGGCGCCTGGCGGCCGAGCCTCGCTTCGAGGTACCGGACGCCGAGCACGACCGCGTCGTGACCGCGTTCCTCGACGCGTGCCGCCGCGGTGACTTGGGGCAGCTGGTGGCCCTGCTCGATCCGAACGTTGTCTCCGTCGCCGATGGCGGTGATGTCGTTCGGGCCGCGCGCCGGCCCGTCGTCGGTGCGTCGGCGGTGGCCGCATACCTGCTCGGCGTTCTGGCCCAGCAGGCGACGGACGGATGGACGATCTCCGTCGAACCGATCAACGGGCGCAACGGCATCGTCGTACGGGACGGCGGAACCGTTGTCGGAACAGCGGACCTGCTGGTCCTCGGCGGTCGGGTCGCCCAGATCGCGATGCAGGTCAACCCGAAGAAACTCCAGGGGGTGCAGAGCGGTGACTGACCGCGTCTCGCGGGTCAAGAGCGCGGTCCTGCGCGGAACGTTCGCCTTGCCCCGTCCGGTGCGCCGGCTAATCGCCGGGCATCCGATCCGCGAGGACGGCCAGGAACTCGCCCTCGAGGCGCAGTTGCTGCTCCGGTTCATGCGCCTGGACGGCTCGGCTGAGCTCTGGGCCGGCAGCGTCGCCGCATCGCGCGTCTCGCTCGAAAAGGCTGCCCGCATGATGGACGTCCATCCGGTGCAGTCCGTAGCGATCAGCGACATCACGATTCCCGGCCCCGCCGCGGATATCCGGGCCCGGTTGTACACGCCGGATTCGCTGCCGCCTGGCTCACCGCTCCTCGTCTTCTACCACGGAGGCGGCTGGGTCATCGGAAGCCTGGACACGCACGACAACCTGTGCCGCTTCCTGGCACTGAACGCCGGGGTAAGGGTCCTTTCCGTGGACTACCGGCTGGCGCCTGAGCATCCATTCCCCGCCGGGGTTCTGGACGCGTTCGCTGCGTTCGACTATGCCGTCCGCAACGCGAGGTCACTCGATGCTGACCCCAACGCGGTCGCCGTCGGCGGGGACAGCGCCGGAGCGAATCTGGCGGCCGTCGTCTCCGCTGCCGCCGATCGCCACCCCGCGTTCGCACTGCTGTTTTACCCGCGCGTCGACTTCACGGCGCGGCGGCGTTCACTGGAACTGTTCGGGCGGGGATTCCTGCTGACCGAGAACTCCATGGATCGGATGGAGGGCCTGTACCTGCAACCGGCCCAGCAGACGGATCCGAACGCATCGGTGCTCCTCACCACGGATCTCTCCGGATTCCCGCCGACCTATATCGGCACCGCCGGCTTCGACCCGCTCCGCGACGAAGGCGAGGAGTTCGCTGCGACGCTGGCTGCCGCCGGAGTACCAGTCGTTTGCCGCCGTCATGGCGATCTGATCCACGGCTACGCCAGCTTGTTCCCGCTCGGCGGCCGGTTCTCCGAAGCCGCGACCGAAGCCGCCGCAGCCCTGCACGCTGGGCTGTACCCAGCCGAAAGCCTTCGGCCGTCCGGAAGCTGAGCGTGAGCGTCAATTCGTTGTCAGTGGGTCCTGTTAGGGTCGAGATAGTGGTCAGAGAGATGGCATCGCCGAGAGCCGTGTAGAGATCGAGAGCATTTAGAGGCTCGGTCGCTGGTAGTTGGAGTCCTGATCGTTGGACTCCATGGCTGTTGGACTCCCTAGTCGGGAGATTGTTCTCGGTGGAGTGGCCCTCCATTTTCTTAGTGTTCGCCGATGACTGTCCGCCGTTTTTGGTCGGATTGTCGTCACCTTGGAAATCCGGTTCCTGGCGCGCTTGGAAAGGGAGGTGGTGCCTGTGTGCGGTCCTGACCATCAGTCTGGCCTGCCTTCGGGCGCGGTCACCGATCCCGGCGCTGCGGTGCGGGGCGTGGCGGTGTCTGGCGCTGCGGGGATGCTGGGTGATTCTGGCCGCCCGGGCGCTGCGGGAGTGCCGGGTGGCTCGGGGAGTGAGCCGGGTTCGTTGGCTGAGGCGGTCCGGGTCGCGGTTGAGGCGCTGCGCTGGCTGGCTGCTGCGGATGTGGCGTCGGTGCCGGTGGCGGTGCAGGCCGAGTGCCTGCGGGAACTTGAGCGGGCCGCTTCGGTTCATGCCGCTGCGCGGGCCCGTGTTTTGTCGGCGTTCGATGCTGCTCGCGGGTTTGAAGATGACGGGCAGGGGTCGGTTCGGACGTGGTTGCGGTGGCAGACCCAGGTCGCCACCGCATCGGCGTCGGCGTCGGTGCGGTGGATGCGCAGGCTGCGGGCGCACCAGCGTGTTGCCGCTGCGCTTGCTGCCGGGACGGTCAGTACATCTTGGGCGCGGCAGGTCTGTGACTGGACTGAGGAGCTGCCCGAGGACGCCCGCGACCAGGCGGACCAGATCCTGCTGGCGGCCGCGGCGGGCAGCGCACGGCTGGAGGACCTGGCGAGGCTGGCCGAGGAGATGCGGCGCCGGCTCGCCGGACCCGACAACGACGACGGGGATGACGGGTTCGAGGACCGGTACCTGCGGCTGCAGACCACGCTTGGCGGAGCCGGCCGCCTGGATGGTGACCTGACCCCGCGGTGCGCCGAGGCGGTCCAGGCGGTGCTGGACGCGCTGGGCAAGAAAGTCGGCCCGGAGGACTCCCGCACCCAGCGGCAGCGTCACCACGACGCGCTGGAGGAGGCGTGCCGGCGGCTGATCGCGGCCGGGGGCCTGCCGGACCGGGCCGGGCAGCCGGTCCAGATCCAGCTCCACCTGACGCTGGAAGAACTGGCCCGCCTCCACGACGACCCCGCACCAGGCGACGCTCCAGCCGGCGGCGGCCAGCCAGACCGAGGGACCGGGGACGGCCCGGCGGTGCGGCCGGACCGCGAGTCTTTCGGGCCCG
>NZ_DATNGK010000118.1:0-41721 GCF_035605935.1 Actinocrinis sp.
CGCGCGGCCCGCATCAACAAGCGGACCAGCCACATCACCGTGGTCGTCACGCCGAAGACCACCAAGGGAGGCACCCGCTAATGGGCCAGAAGGTCAACCCGCACGGCTTCCGCCTCGGCATCACCACCGAGCACGTGAGCCGCTGGTTCGCTGACTCCACCAAGGAGGGCCAGCGCTACCGCGACTACGTCAAGGAAGACGTCGCCATCCGCAAGCTCATGTCCCAGGGCATGGAGCGGGCCGGCATCTCCCGTGTCGAGATCGAGCGCACCCGCGACCGCGTCCGCGTGGACATCCACACGGCGCGCCCGGGCATCGTCATCGGTCGCCGCGGCGCCGAGGCGGACCGGATCCGCGGCGAGCTGGAGAACCTCACCGGCAAGCAGGTCCAGCTGAACATCCTCGAGGTCAAGAACCCCGAGATCGACGCGCAGCTGGTGGCCCAGGGCATCGCCGAGCAGCTCTCCGCCCGGGTGGCCTTCCGCCGCGCGATGCGCAAGGGCATGCAGACCTCGGTCCGGGCCGGCGCCAAGGGCATCAAGGTGCAGGTCTCCGGCCGTCTCGGCGGCGCGGAGATGAGCCGGTCCGAGCAGTACCGCGAGGGCCGCGTCCCGCTGCACACGCTGCGCGCGAACATCGACTACGGCTTCTACGAGGCCCGCACCACCTTCGGCCGCATCGGCGTGAAGGTGTGGATCTACAAGGGCGACGTGGCCAACCTGCGTGCCGCGCGCGAGGCCGAGGCCGCCGCGCAGCGTCAGGGCCGTCCGTCCGGCGGTCGTGACGAGCGTCGTGGCGGGGACCGTCCGCGCGGCGGGCGTCCCGGCGGCCGTGGCGAGCGTCCGGCCCGTGGCGGCGGCGAGCGTCGTACCGCCGAGGCCCCTGTCACCGCGCCGACCGAGGCTCCGGCCGAGGTTCCCGCGGCAGTCCACGCGGCGGAGCCGCAAAGCTCTGCACTGCCTCCGAAGGAGGGCTGACCCATGCTGATCCCTCGCAGGGTCAAGCACCGTAAGCAGCACCACCCGTCCCGCTCCGGTGCGTCCAAGGGCGGCAACGAGCTGGCGTTCGGCGAGTACGGCATCCAGGCCCTGACGCCTGCGTACGTGACCAACCGTCAGATCGAGTCCGCGCGTATCGCGATCAACCGGCACATCCGCCGTGGCGGCAAGGTCTGGATCAACATCTACCCGGACCGCCCGCTGACCAAGAAGCCCGCCGAGACCCGGATGGGTTCCGGCAAGGGCTCCCCGGAGTGGTGGGTGGCCAACGTGAAGCCGGGCCGCGTCCTGTTCGAGCTGTCCTTCCCGAACGAGAAGGTCGCTCGTGAGGCGCTGCTTCGCGCCACGCACAAGCTGCCGCTGAAGTGCCGCATCATCAAGCGCGAGGCAGGCGAGGTCTGATGGCTATCGGGACGAAGACGCACGAGTTGCGCGAGCTGAACGATGAGGCGCTCGCCGGCAAGCTGCGCGAGGCCAAGGAGGAGCTGTTCAACCTCCGCTTCCAGCAGGCCACCGGCCAGCTGGAGAACCACGGCCGGATGAAGGCCGTCAAGGCCGACATCGCGCGGATCTACACGATCCAGCGCGAGCGGGAGCTCGGTATCACGGACGGTGCCGAATGAGCGACGAGGTAACCAACGTGGACAGCGCCGAAGACCGCAACCGCCGCAAGGTCCGTGAGGGCCTGGTGGTCAGCGACAAGATGGACAAGACCGTCGTGGTGACGGTCGAGGACCGCGTCAAGCACGCGCTGTACGGCAAGGTCATGCGCCGTACCAGCAAGCTGAAGGCGCACGACGAGCAGAACGCCTGTGGTATCGGCGACCGGGTCCTTCTGATGGAGACTCGGCCGTTGTCCGCGACCAAGCGCTGGCGCGTGGTCGAGATCCTCGAGAAGGCGAAGTAACACAACCCCGCACGCTCTTAATCGAGCACAGCCTCTGCGAAGAGAATGAACCGCCATCCCGCGCCGGGCGACCGGCCGGGGCGGCAGACCACATTCAGGAGTAGAACGTGATTCAGCAGGAATCGCGGCTGCGGGTCGCTGACAACACCGGTGCAAAGGAAATCCTCTGCATTCGGGTTCTCGGTGGATCCAGCCGCCGCTACGCCGGGATCGGCGACGTCATCGTCGCCACCGTCAAGGACGCGCTGCCCGGCGCCGGTGTCAAGAAGGGCGACGTCGTCAAGGCGGTCGTCGTGCGCACCGTCAAGGAGCGCCGCCGGCCCGACGGCTCGTACATCCGCTTCGACGAGAACGCGGCCGTCCTGATCAAGGACGGCGGCGACCCGCGCGGCACCCGCATCTTCGGCCCGGTGGGCCGCGAGCTGCGCGACAAGCGCTACATGCGCATCATCTCGCTGGCCCCGGAGGTGCTGTAGCCATGGCGCACAAGATGAACATCCACAAGGGCGACCTGGTGCAGGTCATCTCCGGCAAGGACAAGGGCCTTCAGGGCAAGGTCGTACAGGCCTTCCCGGAGACCCAGAAGGTCATCGTCGAGGGTGTCAACCGGGTCAAGAAGCACGAGAAGGTCGGCCAGACCGCTCGCGGCGCCAAGACCGGCGGCATCGTCACCGTCGAGGCGCCGATCCACGTCAGCAACGTGATGCTGGTGGTGGAGCACGAGGGCAAGAAGGTCGTCACCCGGGTCGGCTACCGGCGCACCGAGCAGGAGCGCCGCCTGCCCGACGGTTCCACGAAGACGGTCACTCGGTCCGTTCGGTACTCCAAGAAGACCGGTGAGGAGATCTGATGACTGTCGTCGACGAGACCTCCGAGACCAAGGTGGCGCCCCGCCTCAAGGAGCGCTACCGCGCCGAGATCATCGGCGAGCTGCGCAAGCAGTTCGACTACGCCAACGTCATGCAGGTGCCGGGCGTCACCAAGGTCGTCGTGAACATGGGCGTCGGCGACGCCGCCCGTGACTCGAAGCTGATCGACGGCGCGGTGAAGGACCTGACCGCGATCACCGGTCAGAAGCCGACTGTCACCAAGGCCCGCAAGTCCATCGCTCAGTTCAAGCTGCGCGAGGGCCAGCCGATCGGCGCGCACGTCACGCTGCGCGGCGACCGGATGTGGGAGTTCCTTGACCGGCTGGTGAGCATCGCGCTGCCGCGTATCCGCGACTTCCGCGGCCTGTCGCCGAAGCAGTTCGACGGCAACGGCAACTACACCTTCGGTCTGAACGAGCAGTCGATGTTCCACGAGATCGACCAGGACCGCATCGACCGGGTCCGCGGCATGGACATCACCGTGGTCACCACAGCCAAGACCGACGACGAGGGCCGGACGCTGCTCAAGCTGCTCGGCTTCCCCTTCAAGGAGGCGTGATCATGGCGAAGACCGCTCTGATCAACAAGGCCAACCGCAAGCCGAAGTTCAAGGTGCGCGGATACACCAGGTGCCAGAAGTGCGGCCGTCCGCACTCGGTGTACCGCAAGTTCGGGCTCTGCCGCATCTGCCTGCGGACCATGGCGCACGCCGGCGAACTGCCCGGCGTCACCAAGTCCAGCTGGTAGGAACGGACCACAGCTGCCAGGTCACCGGTCAGGAGCAGCCCTCCCGACCGGTTACCATGGAGGAAAGACGTGGGCGCGGCGCCAGCAGGGCGCGGTGTGCATGACACACCGACCCTCTGGCGCCTCGTCACGATGGGCGCTCTAGCGAAAGCGAGTCCGTCGGTACCTCCGCCGCACCAGCGTGAACACGCGGGCGCGCGGAAAGGACCGGCCGCTGGTATCCAACCAGGCGCCTTTGCAATGTAACTACGACGCCGTAGGTCCCCTCGGCGAATCCAAAGGCACCTGGTTGCCGTGTTTTTCACGGTCTCTTCGTGCCCTGCGATGCGCACGAGCCGGAAACCGCGGTGGGAAGGCCTAAGGCCCCACCTATGACCATGACCGACCCGATCGCAGACATGCTCACCCGTCTGCGCAACGGCAACGCGGCGTACCACGACCAGGTCACCATGCCGTACTCGAAGCTCAAGGCCAGGATCGCCGAGATCCTGCAGCAGGAGGGCTACATCGCCTCCTACAAGGCCGAGGAGCTGCAGGTTGGCAAGAACCTGATCATCACGCTGAAGTACGGCCCGAACCGCGAGCGGTCGATCGCCGGCATCAAGCGCATCTCCAAGCCGGGTCTGCGCGTTTACGCGAAGTCCACCAACCTGCCGCGCGTGCTCGGCGGGCTGGGCGTCGCGATCATCTCCTCGTCCTCCGGTCTGCTCACGGACCGTCAGGCCGCCAAGAAGGGTGTGGGCGGGGAAGTCCTCGCCTACGTCTGGTAATCCGGAAGGGAGGCAACAGCCATGTCACGTATCGGACGGCTGCCCATCCCGGTTCCGGCCGGCGTTGAGGTCAGCATCAGCGGGCGCGATGTCACGGTGAAGGGGCCGAAGGGCACCCTGAGCCACACGATCGTCGCGCCGATCGAGATCGAGAAGGCCGAGGACGGCACCCTGCAGGTGACCCGTCCCAATGACGAGCGCGCCGCCAAGGAGCGCCACGGCCTGACCCGCACTCTCGTCAACAACATGATCGTCGGAGTGACCGACGGATACTCCAAGACCCTGGAGATCTCCGGCGTCGGTTACCGCGTGCAGGCCAAGGGCTCGGACCTGGAGTTCGCGCTCGGCTACTCGCACCCGATCACCGTCACCCCGCCCGAGGGCATCGCCTTCCGGGTGGAGGCCCCGACCCGCCTCGTGGTCACGGGCATCGACAAGCAGAAGGTCGGCGAGGTCGCGGCCAACATCCGCAAGCTGCGCAAGCCGGACCCCTACAAGGCCAAGGGCGTGCGGTACCAGGGTGAGGTCATCCGCCGCAAGGTCGGAAAGGCCGGTAAGTAGCCATGCCGTACAGCTTGAAAATCGCCAAGGGCGACGCGAAGAAGTCCGTCGCGCGCAAGCGCCGGCACATCCGCGTGCGCAAGCGGGTCAACGGCAGCGCGGAGCGTCCGCGTCTCGTCATCACCCGTTCCAACCGGCACATCGTGGCGCAGGTCGTCAACGACAAGCTCGGTCACACGCTCGCCTCAGCCTCCACCCTGGAGGCCGGGCTGCGCACCACCGACGGTTCGAAGACTGATCTGTCCCGCCAGGTCGGCAAGCTGGTCGGCGAGCGGGCCAAGGCGGCCGGCATCGACACGGTCGTCTTCGACCGGGCCGGCTACAAGTACCACGGCCGGGTGGCCGCGGTGGCCGACGGCGCCCGCGAAGCGGGGCTGGAGTTCTGATGCAGACCAAGACCAGTGAAACCACACAGCGCAGCGAAAAGAGGGATTCCTGATGCCTCCCCAGCAGCGCCGCGGAGGCGGCGCCGGCGGCGGCCGCGGCGGTGAGGGCGGCGGCGAGCGTCGGGACCGTCGCGATCGCCGCAACCAGGACGCCGCGCCCGCCGCGGAGAAGACCGCGTACGTAGAGCGGGTCGTGACCATCAACCGGGTCGCCAAGGTCGTCAAGGGCGGCCGGCGGTTCAGCTTCACCGCCCTGGTCGTCGTCGGCGACGGCGACGGCACGGTCGGTGTCGGCTACGGAAAGGCCAAGGAGGTGCCCGCGGCGATCGCCAAGGGCGTCGAGGAGGCCAAGAAGCACTTCTTCAAGGTGCCGCGGATCCAGGGCACCGTTCCGCACCCCATCATCGGTGAGGCCGCGGCCGGTGTCGTGCTGCTCAAGCCCGCCTCGGCCGGTACCGGCGTCATCGCCGGTGGTCCGGTTCGCGCGGTGCTCGAGTGCGCCGGCGTCCATGACGTGCTGTCCAAGTCGCTTGGCTCGGACAACCCGATCAACATCGTGCACGCCACGGTGGCCGCGCTCAAGGGCCTGGTCCGGCCCGAGGAGATCGCCGCCCGCCGCGGCCTGCCGCTCGAGGATGTGGCCCCGGCCGCTCTGCTGCGCGCCCGCGCGGGAGTGGGGGCGTGACATGGCGAAGCTGAAGGTCACGCAGGTCCGCTCCAAGATCGGCACCAAGCAGAACCACCGCGAGACGCTGCGGTCCCTGGGCCTCAAGCGGATCAACGACACGGTCGTCAAGGAGGACCGTCCGGAGATCCGCGGTATGGTCCACACCGTCCGTCACCTCGTCGTGGTCGAGGAGGTTGAGGACTGATGTCCGAGAAGACCAAGAGCCACGTCCTCAAGGTCCACCACCTCAAGCCGGCCCCGGGCGCTAAGACCGCCAAGACCCGGGTCGGCCGCGGTGAGGGCTCCAAGGGCAAGACTGCCGGTCGTGGCACCAAGGGCACCAAGGCGCGCTACCAGGTTCCGGAGCGCTTCGAGGGTGGCCAGATGCCGCTGCACATGCGGCTGCCGAAGCTCAAGGGCTTCAAGAACCGGTTCCGCGTCGAGTACCAGGTGGTCAACCTGGACAAGCTCGCCGAGCTGTACCCGCAGGGCGGGGAGGTCACCAAGGCCGACCTGGTCGCGAAGGGTGCGGTGCGCAAGAACGAGCTGGTCAAGGTGCTCGGCACCGGAGAGATCTCGGTGGCGCTGACCGTCAAGGTGGACGCCTACTCGGCCTCCGCCAAGGCGAAGATCGCCGCCGCCGGAGGCTCCACCGAGGAGCTGTAGCAGCGTTCGAAGGCCCGTTTCCGCATGCCGGAAGCGGGCCTTCGGTCCGTACGAGTATCGCCTTGTCGCGCACTTACTGCGTAAGATGTCGCGAGCCGAGGCGATGCCCGGCTGTTCAGCCTTGTCCCTGAACAGAATCAACCCGTCACGCGACCGCCGGGCGCCGCACGGCCCGACGGGGTAGCGCAGGAGGAACTGTGCTCACTGCCTTTGCCCGGGCCTTCCGGACTCCGGACCTGCGCAAGAAGCTGCTTTTCACGCTCGCGATCATGTTCTTGTTCCGCATGGGATCGCACATTCCGGTCCCAGGCGTGAACACCGCCGCGATCCGCCAGTGTGTATCCGGAGCCGGAACCAGCAGCGGCCTCGGCCTGATCAACCTGTTCTCCGGCGGCGCGCTGCTGCAACTTTCCATCTTCGCGCTCGGCATCATGCCGTACATCACCGCGTCGATCATCCTGCAGCTGCTGACCGTGGTGATCCCGCGGCTTGAGACCCTCAAGAAGGAGGGGCAGGCCGGCCAGACGAAGATCACCCAGTACACCCGGTACCTGACCGTGGGCCTGGCGATTCTCCAGTCCACCGGTCTGCTGGCCACCGCGAAGTACTCGCCGCAGAACCTGATCAACGGCTGCACGTCGAACATCATCTACCCGAACGCGAAGACCGAGGCCATGGTGATCATGGTCGCGATCATGGTCGCCGGCACCTCGATCATCATGTGGCTCGGCGAGCTGATCACCGACCGCGGTATCGGCAACGGCATGTCGCTGCTGATCTTCACCTCGATCGCCTCCGGCTTCCCGGGCTCGCTGTGGGCGATCAAGCTGGGCTCCAAGCTCGGCGGCGGCTGGGTGGTGTTCCTCGCGATCATCGCGATGGGCTGCATCCTGGTCGGCTTCGTGGTCTTCATCGAGCAGGGCCAGCGGCGCATCCCGGTCCAGTACGCGAAGAAGCAGGTCGGCCGGCGGATGTACGGCGGCTCCTCGACCTACATCCCGATCAAGGTGAACCAGGCCGGCGTCATCCCGGTCATCTTCGCCTCCTCGCTGCTGCAACTGCCGGTGCTGGTCGCCCAGTTCGCCGACCCCAACGGCACGCACCACTGGTCGGTGTGGGTTCGCCAGGAGCTGGGACTGACCCAAAACGGTTACTCGCTGTATTACTCGGTCGCCTACTTCCTGCTGATCCTGTTCTTCGCCTTCTTCTATGTCGCGATCACGTTTAACCCTGACGAGGTTGCGGACAATATGAAGAAGTACGGCGGCTTCATCCCGGGCATCCGCGCGGGCAAGCCGACCGCCGAATATCTGAACTACATCCTGACCCGGATCACCTGGCCCGGCGCGATGTACCTGGCGCTGATCTCGATCATCCCCATGATCGCCCTGGCCGAGTTCCACACAGGCAGCAAGTTCCCCTTCGGCGGTACCTCGATCCTGATCATCGTGGGCGTAGGCCTGGAGACGGTCAAGCAGATCGAGAGCCAGCTGCAGCAGCACAACTACGAAGGGTTCCTGCGCTAGATGCGTATCGTGCTGGTCGGCCCCCCCGGTGCGGGAAAGGGGACCCAGGCCAAGATCATCGCCGGGAGGCTGGCCATCCCGGCGATCTCCACCGGGGACATTTTCCGCGCCAACGTCGGGGCCGGCACGCCGCTCGGCCTCGAGGCGCGCGGTTACATGGACAAGGGGCTGCTGGTCCCGGACTCCATCACGATCGGCATGGTGCGCGACCGGCTGGCGGACCCGGACGTGGCGGGCGGCTTCCTGCTCGACGGCTTCCCGCGCAACGTGGCGCAGGCCGAGGAGCTGGAGTCGATCCTGGTCGGGCTCGGCACGAAACTCGACGTGGTGCTGGAACTGGTCGTGGACACCGACGAGGTGGTCAAGCGGATCGCCGGGCGCCGGCTGTGCCGTAACGACTCCACGCACATCTTCCACGTGGACTTCCACCAGCCGAAGGTGCCGGACGTGTGCGACGTGTGCGGCGGCGAGCTGTACCAGCGCGAAGACGACAAGGAGGAGACGGTCCGCGAGCGGCTGGCCGTCTACGAGCGGGAGACCGCGCCGATCGTCGGCTTCTACGCGGAGCACGGCCTGCTGTCCAGCATCGACGCGATGGGCCCGCTGGATGAGGTCACCGAGCGCGCGCTGGCCGCACTGAACGACCGCTGATCCCGAACCCGCTGAGTGAACGCCGAGCACCTGAACCATGGTTGAACTGAAGACCGAAGAGCAGTTCGCGCTGATGCGCGAAGCGGGCCTGGTGGTGGCGCGCACCCTTGAGCTGCTGCGCGGCGAGGTCAAGGACGGCGTCACCACCGCGAAGCTCGACGCGCTGGCCGAGGAGTCGATCCGCTCCCAGGACGCGGTGCCCTCGTTCAAGGGCTACGGCGGCGGGCACGGCGCGCCCGAGTTCCCCGGCGTGATCTGCGCCTCGATCAATCACGAGATCGTGCACGGCATCCCCGGCGACCAAGTAGTGCGCGACGGCGACATCATCGCCATCGACTGCGGGGCCATCTACGAGGGCTGGCACGGCGACTCGGCGATCACCGTGGCCTGCGGCGAGGTCGACCCGGAGCTGGCCGAGCTGATGCGGGTCACCGAGGAGTCGATGTGGCAGGGGATCGCCGCGATCAAGGCCGGTGAGCGGCTGAACAACATCGGCCGGGCGATCCAGGGCTACGTGCGCAAGCAGGGCCTGTACGGCATCGTCGAGGGCTACGGCGGGCACGGCATCGGCTCGCAGATGCACATGGACCCGCTGGTCTTCAACCACCGCACGATGGACCGCGGCCCGCGCATGCAGGTCGGTATGGCCCTAGCGATCGAGCCGATGCTGACGCTCGGCCACAAGCAGACCGTCGAGCTGTCCGACGGCTGGACCGTGGTGACCCGGGATGGATCGAGCTCGGCGCATTTCGAGCACACGGTCGCCATCACCACGCAGGGTCTGTGGGTGACCACCGCCTTCGACGGTGGCAAGGAGAAGCTGACCGGGCTGGGTGTCCCGGTCCATCCGTAACAGAAAGTCCGCTGTCCTTTCGGGCTCTGTCCAGCCGAAAGAGACAATCCATTCGGCGTGTCGCACAGTCCGTTCCCGCGCTACACTCGCGATATGTCGCAAGCTGGGGTGCCGGACCCGAATGTCCGGGCGTCGGATGCCGACCGCGAGCGGATCGTGGAGCAGCTTAGGCAGCACACGGCCGACGGCCGGCTCACCATGGACGAGTTCGAGCAGCGGATGGCGGCGGCCTACGCAGCCAAGACCTACGGGGAACTCGCGCAGTTGACCCGGGACCTGCCGGTGGACCTCGGTGCCCGCTCGCGCGGCGCCGGCTTCGGTGCGCCCTTCCCGCAGGATCAGCCGCCCTGGTCCGGCTCGTGGTCGCGCACGAGCGGCGCGGACCAGCCCGGGACCGGCAACGACATGCTCGACACGGTCATCGGCGCCGCGATGAACTGGAAGATGCAGCGGATCGCGGTGCGCGAGCAGATGCGCGCGCAGCGGCACCAGGCCCGCCTCGCGCGCCGGGCCGGCGAGCCGATCGCCTCCGGATTCGTCGGCTGGGCGGTGCTCTCCACCCTGCTGACCGGCATCTGGTTCATGCACGGCGTCACCAGTAGCCACGGCTTCGGCAATTTCTGGCCGATCTGGCCGATCGGGATCCTGGGCTTCTTCACGGTGCTCAAGGCGATCAAGACCGTCACGCTGCGCCGCGAGCTGACTCGCCGCTGACCCGGCCCGAGCTCAATCGGCGTTGAATCGGCCTCGGCTCAACCCCGAACCCTGATGTTCGCGCGGCCGCCGGAATAGGACCCACGGACACCGGGTTCCACCTGCTGCCACGCCGCCGGGCGGGCGCTTGGGCGCGCCCGTTCATCTGGCAATCGGCCGATTGGTGTTTTGCGCAGCCCGCGGCGTAAACTGGCTCGTCGGTCCTGCGACCGCCGCACGAAGTCGTCTACTGAAGAAGCGAGGACATGCCCAAGAAAGAAGGGGCCATCGAGATCGAGGGCACCGTCGTCGAGTCTCTGCCCAACGCCATGTTCCGGGTTGAGCTGCAGAACGGGCACAAAGTTCTCGCGCATATCAGTGGGAAGATGCGGATGCACTACATCCGGATCCTCCCGGACGACCGGGTCGTCGTCGAGCTCAGCCCGTACGACCTGACCCGCGGCCGGATCGTGTACCGCTACAAGTAATCAATATCGTCCGCGATCTCGATCGCTCGAAGGGACCTGATATGAAGGTCAAGCCGAGCGTCAAGCCGATCTGCGACAAGTGCAAGGTGATCCGCCGTCACGGCCGGGTCATGGTGATCTGCGAGAACCTGCGGCACAAGCAGCGCCAGGGCTGAAACAGCCTAGGCGTGCGTGTGCGTATAGCAGGACTCTAGTGAGTCCAAACGCGCTTGCTCGTCGTCTGCGATGACGTCCAGCACCCGTAAGAGCGCGGCATCCCGACCCCGGACAGCGGTGTCCTACCCCGAGTAGGGCTTCGTCAATCCGGACGCCACCCCCGGCACGGAGGCCGGGGACCCCACCTGGGACTGGTGCCGCGCCAGACCTCCGCGAGTAGAACTGAAGGAGCTTGCCGAGATGGCACGCCTTGTCGGCGTCGACCTCCCCCGCGAGAAGCGGCTGGAGATCGCCCTGACCTACATCTACGGTGTCGGCCGTACCCGTGCGCAGGCCACCTGCGCCGGAACCGGCATCTCCCCGGATGTCCGGGTGAAGGACCTGTCCGAAGACGACCTGATCAAGCTGCGCGACTGGATCGACGGCAACTACAAGATCGAGGGCGACCTGCGCCGCGAGGTCGCCGCCGACATCCGCCGCAAGATGGAGATCGGCTGCTACCAGGGCCTGCGGCACCGCCGCGGCCTGCCGGTGCGCGGCCAGCGCACGCACACCAACGCACGCACCCGCAAGGGCCCGCGTCGCGCGATCGCCGGCAAGAAGAAGCCGGGCAAGAAGTAGTCCGCCGCGGTCCTCCGACTCTGTTGGATTAGACAGCGTGGACCGATCACCTCACTTGGAGTACTGCTAGATGCCTCCCAAGAGCCGACAGGCCGCGGGCGCCGCCAAGAACAAGGTGCGCCGCAAGGAGAAGAAGAACGTCGCCCACGGGCACGCGCACATCAAGAGCACGTTCAACAACACGATCGTCTCGATCACCGACCCGCAGGGCAACGTGATCTCCTGGGCCAGCTCCGGCCAGGTCGGCTTCAAGGGCTCGCGCAAGTCGACGCCCTTCGCCGCGCAGATGACCGCAGAGGCCGCCGCCCGCCGCGCCATGGAGCACGGCATGCGCAAGGTCGACGTGTTCGTCAAGGGTCCGGGTTCCGGCCGTGAGACCGCGATCCGCTCGCTGCAGCAGACCGGCCTGGAGGTCGGGTCCATCAACGATGTGACCCCGTCCCCGCACAACGGCTGCCGTCCGCCGAAGCGCCGCCGCGTCTGAGATCCAGGAGATAGAAGGAAATGGCCCGTTACACCGGACCTGACTGCAAGCGGTGCCGCCGCGAGAAGACGAAGCTCTTCCTCAAGGGCGCCAAATGCGAGTCGGCCAAGTGCCCCATCGAGATCCGTCCCTACCCGCCGGGTGAACACGGCCGCGGTCGGACCAAGGACAGCGAATACCTGCTGCAGATGCGCGAGAAGCAGAAGTGCGCGCGCATCTACGGCGTCCTGGAGCGGCAGTTCCGCGGCTACTACGAGGAGGCGAACCGCAAGCAGGGCAAGACCGGCGAGAACCTGCTGCGCATCCTCGAGTCCCGTCTGGACAACGTCGTGTACCGGGCCGGCTTCGCCAAGTCCCGCGACCACGCCCGCCAGCTGGTGCGGCACGGTCACATCCTGCTCAACGGCCACAAGGCGGACATCCCGTCGATGCGGGTCAAGGAGAACGACATCGTCGAGGTCCGCAAGGACTCGCAGGAGCTGACTCCGTTCGTGGTGGCGCGCGCCGAGGTCGGCGACCGCATCGTGCCGGCGTGGCTCGAGGTCGTCCCGTCCCGCATGCGCATCCTGGTTCACTCGCTGCCGGCCCGTCAGGTGATCGACACGCAGGTCCAGGAGCAGCTGATCGTCGAGCTCTACTCCAAGTAAGGCCGTAGAGCACGATTGCGCGTCGGGGTGCCGTTCCCGGGTTATCCTGGGACGGCACCCCACGGCACGTCCGTAGGGGCGTGCCTGGAGGGCGTCAAATAGTGGGCGCCCACTATCCCGGAGGTTCCATTGCTCATCGCTCAGCGTCCCACGCTGACCGAGGAAGTCGTCGACGAGTTCCGTTCCCGGTTCACCATCGAACCGCTGGAGCCGGGCTTCGGTTACACCCTCGGCAACTCCCTGCGCCGCACCCTGCTCTCCTCGATCCCGGGCGCGGCCGTCACCAGCATCCGCATCGACGGCGTGCTGCACGAGTTCCAGACCATCCCGGGCGTCAAGGAGGACGTCACCGACCTGATCCTGAACATCAAGGGCCTGGTCGTCTCCTCCGAGCACGACGAGCCGGTGGTCATGTACCTGCGCAAGCAGGGCCCCGGCATCGTCACCGCCGCCGACATCGCCCCGCCGGCCGGCGTCGAGGTGCACAACCCCGAACTGGTCCTGGCCACCCTCAACGGCAAGGGCAAGCTGGAGATGGAGCTGACGGTCGAGCGCGGCCGCGGCTACGTCTCGGCGGTGCAGAACAAGCAGGCCGGCCAGGAGATCGGCCGCATCCCGGTCGACTCGATCTACTCCCCGGTGCTGATCGTCAAGTACGAGGTGCAGGCCACCCGAGTCGAGCAGCGCACCGACTTCGACAAGCTGGTCGTCG
Source organism: Actinocrinis sp. (assembly GCF_035605935.1). Taxonomy (GTDB): domain Bacteria; phylum Actinomycetota; class Actinomycetes; order Streptomycetales; family Catenulisporaceae; genus Actinocrinis. The sequence goes on from NZ_DATNGK010000118.1 coordinate 13,403, forward strand.
ACGTCGAGACCAAGCCGTGCCTGCGTCCGCGCGACGCGGTCGCCTCGGCCGGTAAGACCCTGGTCGAGCTGTTCGGCCTGGCCCGCGAGCTGAACGTCGAGGCCGAGGGCATCGACATGGGCCCGTCCCCGACGGACGCCGCGCTGGCCGCCGATCTGGCGCTGCCGATCGAGGAGCTGGAGCTGACCGTCCGCTCCTACAACTGCCTCAAGCGCGAGGGCATCCACACCGTGGGCGAACTGGTCGCGCGCTCCGAGGCGGACCTGCTCGACATCCGCAACTTCGGCGCCAAGTCGATCGACGAGGTCAAGGCCAAGCTGCACACCATGGGCCTGGCCCTGAAGGACTCCCCGCCCGGATTCGACCCCTCACTCGCCCTGGCCGAGGCCTACGGCAGCGAGGACGACGACCTCGGCTACGCCGAGACCGAGCAGTACTAGAAAGCACACGCGTCCGGGGCCCGATCCGAGGGCCCCGGGACTGCGTCGGTACCACGGTTCGGCGCTCGTGAAGAGCACGCGGAACGCAGTCGGCCGGCGCAGGAACCACAAGGAGAATGAGAAATGCCCACCCCGAAGAAGGGACCCCGCCTCGGCGGGTCCGGTTCGCACCAGAAGCACATGCTGGCGAACCTGGCCAAGTCCCTGATCGAGCACGGCGGGATCACCACGACCCAGGCGAAGGCGCGCGAGCTGCGCCCGTTCGTCGAGCCGCTGATCACCAAGGCCCGCAAGGGCGGCCTGCACAACCGCCGCCAGGTGATGGCCGCGCTGGAGATCCGCAACTCCGCGTTCTACGACGGCGGCGGCGTGATCGCCAAGCTGTTCGAGGAGCTCGGCCCGGCTTTCGCGGAGCGCCCCGGCGGCTACACCCGGATCATCAAGCTCGGCCCGCGTCGCGGCGACAACGCCCCGATGGCCCGCATCGAGCTGGTCGAGGCCCGCACGGTCGCGCAGCAGGCGACCGACGAGGCCACCGCGGCCACCCGCCGCGCGGTCAAGGAGACCCAGGCCAAGCAGGCGGCTCCGGTCGCCGACGAGGTCGAGGACGCCAAGGTCGAGGACACCGAGACCGAGGACGCTGAGATCGAGGCTTCCGCGGACGAGACCGACGCCGAGGAGACCGAGGCCGCGGCCGAAGAATCCGACGCCGACGCCGCGAAGTCCGAGTAACTTCCGACGCTGAGTCGCTACTGACCCAGAGTCAGCCGAGCGGGCGGGAGCATCACGCTCTCGCCCGCTTCGCATTGTTGCGCCCAGTCATTTCGTTTCGCCAAGTATTCGCATCCGGAGCGCACTGAGCAGTGACCGCCGCCACGACCCGCATCCGCCTGGACCTGTCCTACGACGGCACCGAGTTCGCCGGTTGGGCCCGGCAGCGCTCCGGCGTGCGTACGGTCCAGGGCACCGTGGAAGAGGCGCTCACCGCGGTTCTTCGCCTCGCCGAGCCCGCGCAGCTCACCGTCGCCGGCCGCACCGACGCCGGAGTGCACGCCTCCGGGCAGGTCGCGCACGTCGACCTGCCGACCGGCACGTGGAAGGTTCACGCGGACAAGCTGCTCTACCGCCTCTCGGGCAAGCTCCCCATGGACGTGCGTGTCTGGCGCATCAGCGAAGCTCCCACCGACTTCGACGCACGTTTCGCAGCCCTCTCGCGACGCTACGTGTACCGCGTCGGTGATTCGCGGTACGGCGTCGAGCCGATCCGCCGCCGCTTCGTGCTCTGGCACTCGCACGAACTCGACGTCGCCGCGATGAACGCCGCCGCGGCGCTCATGCTCGGCGAGCACGACTTCGCCGCTTACTGCAAGAAGCGCGAGGGCGCCACGACGATCCGCCGCCTCCTCAACCTGCATTGGGAGCGCACCCGACCGGACGAGGTCGAAGCCACCGTCGAAGCCGACGCGTTCTGCCACTCCATGGTCCGGGCCCTCGTCGCGGCCCTGCTCATGGTCGGCGACGGCCGCTGCCCCGCCGAGTTTCCAGCCGAAGTCCTGAGCAGCCTCAATCGCCACCCCGGCGTGAACGTCGTCCCCCCGCACGGCTTGTCCCTCGAAGAAGTCCGCTATCCCGCCGACGAGGAACTGGCCGCCCGCGCGCTGGAAGCCCGCCGCATCCGCACGCTTTGCTAACGCCCGTTTTGGCCGGTCGTCAAGTCTCAGGTAGAATCCATTTTCGTTGTGTGTTCCGCGTTTCGCCGCCTTCTCGCGGCGCGCGCCCGGACTTCGGAAGCGGATCTCCGCGCCACCGAAGAAACCGGGAGGGCACGGTGCCTGATGCCGTAGGTGTCGGTCGTGCCGCCCTACGGGACCTCATCCCAGGTATTCATCATCAAGCGAAGGCGAACCCGTGTCCACGTACACCCCCAAGCCCGGCGAGGTCGAGCAGAAGTGGTACGTCATCGACGCCGCTGACGTCGTCCTCGGCCGGCTCGCCAGCCAGACCGCGATCCTGCTGCGCGGAAAGCACAAGCCGCAGTTCGCACCGCACGTGGACACTGGCGACTTCGTCATCATCGTCAACGCCGACAAGGTCTACCTGTCCGGCAACAAGCGCCAGGACAAGATGGCCTACCGGCACTCCGGCTACCCGGGCGGTCTGCGCGCCGTCAAGTACGGCGACCTGATCGACAAGGACTCCCGCAAGGCCGTCGAGAAGGCCGTGCGCGGCATGCTGCCGAAGAACAGCCTCGGCCGCCAGATGCTGAAGAAGCTCAAGGTCTACGGCGGTGCCGAGCACCCGCACGCGGCGCAGAAGCCCGAGCCGTTCGCGCTGTCCCAGGTCGCGCAGTAACCACTGCCGCTAACAATCTTTCCGATCGAAAAAGGAGTTCGCGGCTGTGTCTGAATTGACCGCCGACGTCGAGGCCGAGGTCTTCGACGAGGACGACGCCCCCGAAAGCTACACCACCGAGTCCGCCCCGGCCTCGGCCCCCGCCCGCCAGCTTGTCGCCACCGTCGCCGCAGGCGGCACCGGCCGCCGCAAGGAGGCCGTGGCCCGGGTCCGGATCATCCCCGGTTCCGGCCAGTGGAAGATCAACGGTCGCTCGCTCGACTCGTACTTCCCGAACAAGGTGCACCAGCAGGAGGTCAACGAGCCCTTCCACGTGCTGGAGCTCGACGGCCGCTACGACGTGATCGCCCGCATCGACGGCGGCGGCATCTCCGGCCAGGCCGGTGCGCTGCGTCTGGGCATCGCCCGCGCGCTGAACGAGGCGGACACCGAGACGAACCGCCCGACGCTGAAGAAGGCCGGCTTCCTGACCCGGGACGCCCGGGTGAAGGAGCGCAAGAAGGCCGGTCTCAAGAAGGCCCGTAAGGCCCCGCAGTACAGCAAGCGGTAGTCTCCGCTACCCTGGCGCGGCTTTGCTGAATGCTTTACGTGCAACCCCGCCGTGCGCGTCTCGCGTACGGTGGGGTTGTTCGTTTGTCCCGCCGGTAATTGGAATTTCCCACACGTCCAACACTTGGGGGTTCGGACCATGGCCCGACTTTTCGGCACCGACGGCGTGCGCGGCCTCGCCAATCGCGAGCTGACCGCGGAACTGGCGCTCGACCTGTCGATCGCCGCGGCGCACGTCCTGGCCGAACTGGGCACTTTCGCCGGGCACCGGCCGCGGGCCGTGGTCGGGCGCGACCCGCGGGCCTCCGGTGAATTCCTCGAAGCGGCGGTCTCGGCCGGACTGGCCTCGGCCGGAGTCGATGTGATCCGGGTCGGCGTGCTGCCCACCCCGGCCGTGGCGCACCTGACCGAGTCGCTGGGCGTGGACCTGGGCGTGATGCTCTCGGCGAGCCACAATCCCGCGCCGGACAACGGAATCAAGTTCTTCTCCCGCGGCGGCCTGAAGCTGGCCGACGAGGTGGAAGAGGCGATCGAGGCGCGGATCGGCGAGCAGTGGGACCGCCCGGTCGGCGTGGGAGTCGGCCGGATCACCGACCTGCCGGACGGCGGCGCGCAGTACATCGACTACCTGGTCTCCACCGTGCCGAATCGGCTCGACGGCCTCAAAATCGTCGTCGACGAAGCGCACGGCGCCGCGTTCCGGGTTTCCCCCGAAGCGCTGCGCAGGCTCGGCGCCGAGGTCGTCGAGATCGGTGTGCAGCCCGACGGCCTCAACATCAACGAAGGCTGCGGCAGCACGCACCTGGACCTGCTGCGCGAAGCAGTGCTCGAACACCAGGCGGACGCCGGCATCGCACACGACGGCGACGCGGACCGATGCCTGGCTGTCGACGCGTCAGGCGAGGTCGTCGACGGTGACCAGATCATCGCCATCCTGGCGCTCACCCTGCGCGAGCACGGCAAGCTGGCCAAGGACACCGTGGTCGCGACCGTGATGGCCAATCTCGGCTTCAAGATCGCGATGGAGCGCGAGGGCCTGACCGTCATCGAAACCGCGGTCGGTGACCGCTATGTCCTGGAGGCCATGCGCGCCGATGGACTGTCCATCGGCGGAGAGCAGTCGGGCCACGTGATCCTGCTCGATCACGCGAACACCGGCGACGGCGTCCTGACCGGCTTGCACCTGCTCGCGCGCGTCGCGGAAACCGGCAAGCCGCTCGGCGAACTCGCGGCCGTGATGCGTCGCCTCCCGCAGATCCTGATCAATGTGAAGGGCGTGGACAAGTCGCGCGTCCACTCGGCCATGCAGATCTCTGATGCGGTCGCCGCGGCGGAGCGCGAACTCGGTGAATCAGGCCGCGTACTTCTTCGCCCTTCCGGCACTGAGCCGATGGTACGCGTCATGGTCGAGGCCGAGTCGCACGACCTGGCCGAATCCATCGCGCACCGCCTGGCCGGCGTCGTGCGCGAGACCCTGTCAGTAGTCTGACGAAGCTACGTCGGCTCGACCGGCTAGCCGCCTGCTGAAGTCCCCGCTCAAACCCGGCGCAACCAGAGCGCGCCGGGCTCCTGTCCCCGGAGCTGCTCCGGCACCGAGTCCGGGTGCCGGTGCCATAGCCATGAGCTGAACAGCTCGATCCGCCAGGCCTGGTTGTGGCAGAGGAAGGCGTGCACGAGGTAGTCCTCGTTCCAGCTGCGCCCTTCCTTCAGCCACTGCGCCGGGTACTCGAAGGGCCAGAACATGTCGTGTACGTGTACGACGACGCCCGGCGCGAGACGCGGCAGTACGTGCAGGAAAAGCCACAGCACGTCCGAGCCGGCCTTGGCGACGTGCGTGGAGTCGATGAACAGGATGTCGTCGGCCTCAAGCGCCGCGAACGTCTCGACCGGCACGTCCTGCACCGGCGCCGCGATGAGGTCGATCTTGTCCTCGGGCAGCAGCAGCGAATTGAGCCGGTCCGGATACGGCTCAACGCAGGTCACCGACAGGTCGGGCAGATATTGGTCCGCGGTGTCCAGCAGCATCGCCGTGGAGAACCCGGAGCCGACTTCGATGATGCGCCGGGGCTTGAGCCGCCGCACGAACGCGCGATAGACCAGCGCGTCCGACGTGTCATACATGCTGTTGCCCGACCCGGCCCCCGCGCGGTAGCGCTTATTCGGCGCGCCCTCGAACAGCGCGAGCAGCGATGCGAAAAGCTCGAGCTGCTCGGCCTCCCGCAGTTCGACGCCGGGCAAATCCTCGATCGGCGACAGCGCCCGCGCCACGTCGGCAGGCCCGTTGACCGGCGAGTAGAAGTGCCCGTTCGGCACGAACGGCGGTTGCGAAACCGCCCCGCCGACAGCTCGCAGAGTCTGGACGGCGCGGTGCAGCGCTGCCATGTCGGATTCCTCCCCCTTCGCGGCGCGCCCGGCGGCCACGCGTACGCTCTACGAACTTTGCCATAACGAATCCGTTCCGGGGAGCCTTTGCCGAAGCTCGCCTGGACACACACTGCGCTGGTCGGGGCTCCGCCGCGCTCCACCCGGACGCCTGCGGGTGGAACTGCTGCGGGCGAGCGGGATCCGGCCACTGCGGCGGCTGATAATCCTCCACGCGTTGGAAGGCCAGCACGAACCCACCGTCGAGGTGAAGAGTCGCCCAGCCCTCACTGAGCGACCATCGTCGATCCGGCTGGTCCACCACGCCACCGAGAAGCGATTGCTAGAACCGGGACAGCTCAGCAACGTCTGCACAGTCCAACACGATGCACTGCGGCTTTGCGATCATGGAGACCGCCATTTCACGGCACCTGCGGCGGTGAAATATGGCGGGCCGCGTGCATGGTCAGACCTCGCGCAATCAGGCGTCCCCGGTGAGCCGGAAGGAGCGCAGCCGTGTGCCGGCGTAGCTGACGGCGGCGGCGGTCGCGATCGCGGCGAGGATCACCGCGGTCGTCGCCGTGAGGTGCGCGTCCAAGGCGCCGTTCTTGGCGATCGCGTTGGCCAAGCCAAGCGAATACTGCTCGACGGACAGGTACTTCGCGCCGGACACCAGGTTCGTGACCAGGCCCTCCCATACCGCGACATACGCGAGCGCGAACGCTACCGGGTGCCTGGTGATCGTGGAGATCAGCACGAAAACCGCGGTGTAGACGATCGAACCGAGGACCGCGCCCACCCCGAGCCCCACTGCGAACGAACCCGCTTTACCCGTGGCGATGACGCCGGCGACGAATTCGGGGAGCGCGGCGAACAGCAGCGTCACCGCGGCCGCGATCAACGTCTTGGTGAAGATGATCGACGCGCGTGACACCGGCGTGGCCAGCAGGTGCAGGATCGAGCTGTCGTCGATCTCCGCGCCGAGGACCGACGTGCCCACGATCAGCGCCGTGAGCGGTAGCAGAGCGCTGAATCCCACCCTGCCGAGCACCTCGGCCGGCCAGCTGGTCGACGCGTTGTGGTCCGCCTTCAGCGCGATCGTGATGATCAGCAGCACCGCTCCGGGAATCGCCAACAGGAAGACCCGCTTGCGGCCGAGCAGCGCGCGCAGCGTGATTCCGGCGATGGTCGGGTTGAACATGCCTAGGCCCCCACGAGATATGCGAAGACTGATTCAAGCGATTCGTCGGCCGGGATGACCTCGCGCAGCCCGACCCCGGCTTCCCGGCTGACGCCGGCGAGCTGACGGGTGAACGTGCCGTGGTCGCTCGCGTGGACCTCGAGTCCGGTGGTGGTGAGGGCGACGCCCTGCACGGCCTGGGAGGCGATAAGGGCCTTGGCGAGCGTGCGATCGTCGGTGGTGCGCACGACGAAGACGTGCGGCCGATTGGTCATCAGACGCCTGATACTGCGGTAGTCGCCCGACGCGGCGAGGCGTCCCGCGACGACGACTTGGACCGTGTCGGCGAGGCGTTCGACCTCTTCCAGGATGTGCGAGGAGAACAGGATCGTGCGACCGGACCGGCCAAGACCGCGCAGCAGGTCCATCATGTGCAGGCGCTGGCGTGGGTCCATACCGTTGAACGGCTCGTCGAGCAGCAGGACGTGCGGGTCGTGCACGAGCGCCGCCGCGACCTTGGCGCGCTGCCGCATGCCCTTGGAGTACGTGTCGATCGGGCGGTCGGCGGATTCGGTCAGCTCGACCATGTTGAGGGCCCGGTCGGCCGCGGCGGTGGGGTCCGGAAGCTTGTGCAACTTCGCGGAGGCGGTGACGAACTCGCGCGCGGTGAGAAACGCGTAGACCGAGTCGCGTTCCGGCACCAGGCCCACCGTGCGGAAGATGTCCGCGTTGCGCCAAGGCGCGACTCCGCCGATGGTGACGGTGCCTCGGGACGGCTCGAGGAAACCGGAGATCATGTGCAAGAGCGTTGACTTGCCGGCGCCGTTGGGGCCCAGCAGGCCGGTCACGCCGGGGCCGAGGGTCATGCTGATGTCGTTGACCGCGACCACGTTCCCGTACCAGCGGGTGGTGTTGCGCAGTTCGACGAGGGCTGCGGCGCCAGCAGCGGCGCCGTTCGGGGACGGGGCGCTCATGCGACGCCAACCTTCCGGTAGCGCAGGAACAGGCCGCCAGTGGTCAGCCCGGTCAGGAGAAGCAGTTCGGCGCCGTACAGCGGACCGGCGCCCTTGGGGTCGGGCATGTTGGCGTCCGTCGCGTGCAGCGCCCAGATCCGGGTGCCCTCGACGAGCCGCAGCGGGTCCACCAGGCCGCCGTAGCGGGCCACCGAGTCGTACGCGAAGGTGGGGCGGAACGGCGGCCCGTCGTCCGACTGCTGCACCTGACCGGTCTGGTCGGGCTGAGCGCTGGACGAGGAAGGCGGAGCCGGCGGCGGGCCGACTTCGTGCTGGCCCACGGACTCGAACACATGCGAGATCGCGGTGGTGGCCAGGAAAAGGATCGCGATGGCGCCGGTGGCGATCGCGCGGCGGCCGGTCGAGGACGCGATGAGCAGCGTGAGCGGCGCGAACGCGACTCCGTAGGCGAGGGCGACGAGCAGGCCGGGGACGAGCGCCTTGGTCTGACCCCAGACCCCTGATCCGGACGTGCTCGACGCGACGGTGCCCAGGTACATGACGATCAGCGGCAGCGCTTCGAACAGGAAGATCGCGGTGGCGAGGGCGAGCAGCTTCGCGAGCGGATAGTCCGACCGGCGCAACGGCCGCGAGAAGTAGAGCGGCAGCGTGTGGTGCCGTAGATCGCGGGAGACCAATTCGGGCGCGGCGACCGCGACGAACACGATCAGGAACAGCGACATGCTGTACGCGTAGTGCGAGTACGTCAGCACCGGATCGCCGCCGACCGACGCGACCTTGTAGATCGAGATGGCCGCCGGAAGCAGCATCGCCGCGAAGCCGCCCAGCGGGATGATCCTGGCCTTCGCTCCCCGGCCGAAACCGAACGCCGAGCGCAGGCTGAACCAGTAGAGCGAGCGCAGGATGTGGCCGCGGCCGAGCCGCGGGCCGGTGTACGGCTTGTAACCGATGTCGTGGATGACGCTGTCTGTGGTCATTGCTGGCGTGGTCACGGCTGGGGCTCCGCTGCGTGTACGAGGGCGGGCGCGGGGGCGGTTGAGAAGAGCTCTTCGACGTGGTGACGCCGGTGCTCCATCCGGTTCAGCGGCAGGCCGAGGTCGGCGATCGCGTCCCGGATGAGGTCGAAGACGGCGTCGTCGCCGACCGGCACCAGCAGAGCGCGGTTCTCCGTGCGCACCACCAAGCCGAGGGAGGTCAGGTGCGCGGCGAGGGCGTCGGTCCCTTCCTCCACCTCAAGCGCGAGCCACGGCACGTTCTGCGTCATGGAGGACAACGTCGCGGCGCGCAGCAGCCGGCCGCCCTCGATCGCCACCAGCTGATCGCAGATCCGCTCGATCTCGCTGAGCAGATGCGAGGCCACCACGACCGCGATGCCGAACTCGGTGCCGATCCGGTGGATCAGCGCCAGCATCGCGTCGCGGCCGGACGGGTCCAGGCCGTTGGTGGGCTCGTCGAGCAGCAGCAGCCCGGGGTCGCCGACGAGGGCTTGGGCCAGCTTCACGCGCTGCTTCATGCCGGTGGAGAAGGTACCGATCTGCCGGTAGCGCTCCTCGTGCAGACCGACGTGGCGAAGCGCCTCCGCGGCCTGTTCTTTCGCGGCGGTCGCCGGCAGCCCGCTCATCCGGCCCAGGTGCGTGACGAACTCGGTGGCGGTCACGTCCGGGGGCAGGCAGTCGTGCTCCGGCATGTAACCGACCCGCGCGCGGATCAGCTCCCCGTCGGTGCGGGTGTCGTGGCCGAGCACCCGCGCGGTCCCGTCGGTCGGCGCGAGCAGACCGAGCAGGATCTTGATAAGCGTCGACTTGCCGGCTCCATTCGCCCCGACCAGGCCGGTGATGCCGGGCTCGACGGCCAGCGTGAGCCCGGTCAGCGCGGTCACGCCGCCTGGGTAGCGTTTGCCGAGGTCTTGCGTCTCGATGACTGACACGCGGACACCGTAGTGCGTAGCGGCACCGGACGGCGTCAGTTCCGGGACTGGTTTCCGGGCTCAGCCTGGGGGATGACGGTCCCTTACCGGGAGTAGGGGTTCGCCCGGACAGCGGCCCGGTAGGGTGGCTGGCATGTGCGGAATCGTGGGTTACGTGGGTGGCAAGCCGGCGCTCGATGTCGTCATGGAAGGCCTGCGGCGGCTGGAATACCGCGGCTACGACTCGGCAGGAGTCGCCGTGGTGCACGTCGGCGCCGACGGATACCGCCTGGACGGGCGCAAGAAGGCCGGCAAGCTGGCCAACTTGGAGAAGGAGCTGTCCGAGCGGCCGTTGCCCGCGGCGACCGTGGGGCTGGGGCACACGCGGTGGGCGACGCACGGCGGTCCGACGGACGGCAACGCGCATCCGCACTTCGATTCGGCGGGCCGGGTCGCGGTGGTGCACAACGGGATCATCGAGAATTACGCGGTGCTGCGCGCCGAGCTGACCGCGGCGGGCGTGGAACTGCGCAGCGAAACGGACACGGAAGTCGTCGCGCATCTGCTTGCCGCGCAATTCGAGCCGAGCGGCCGCGATCTGGCCGAGGCGATGCGGCGTGTCTGCGGGCGGCTGCGCGGGGCGTTCACGCTGGTGGCCGTGCACGCGGACGCACCTGATGTGGTGGTCGGCGCGCGGCTGAACTCGCCGCTGGTCGTCGGCGTCGGGGACGGCGAGGCCTTCCTGTGCAGCGATGTCGCCGGGTTCATCGGCCACACCCGCGAGGCGATCGAGCTCGGTCAGGCGCAGGTGGTGGAGGTGCGCCGGGACGGGGTCACGGTCACCGACTTCGCGGGCGTGCAGCAGGAAGCGCGGCACTTCCACGTGGACTGGGACGTGAAGGCCGCCGAGAAGAGCGGCTATGAGCACTTCATGCTCAAGGAGATCGACGAGCAGCCGCAGGCGGTGGCGGACACGCTGCTCGGCCGGGTCTCGGCGAGCGGGAAGCTCGTGCTCGACGAGATGCGGATGAGCGAGGACGAGCTGCGCAGCGTCGACAAGATCGTGGTGATCGCGGCGGGCACCGCGTTCCACGCCGGGCTGATCGCGAAGTACGCGGTCGAGCACTGGACCCGGATACCGGTCGAGGTCGAGCTGGCCTCCGAGTTCCGCTACCGGGACCCGATCCTGACCAGGGACACGCTGGTCATCGCGATCTCGCAGAGCGGCGAGACCGCGGACACGCTGATGGCGCTGCGGCACGCTCGCGAGCAGCACGCGCGGGTGCTCGCTATCTGCAACACGAACGGCGCGACGATTCCGCGTGAGTCAGACGCGGTCGTGTACACGCACGGCGGACCGGAGATCGCGGTCGCCTCGACGAAGGCTTTCCTCACGCAGCTGATCGCGTGTTACCTCGTCGGCCTTTACCTGGCGCAGGTGCGCGGGGAGAAGTACGAGGACGAGATCAAGGCACTGCTCGCGCAGTTGGCCTCGGCGCCGGAGAAGATCGCCGAGACGCTGGGGCGCATGGAGCCGGTACGTGAGCTGGGCCGGGCGCTCAAGGACGAGGGCCGGGTGCTGTTCCTCGGCCGGCACGTCGGATTCCCGGTGGCGCTGGAGGGGGCGCTCAAGCTCAAGGAGCTTGCGTACGTGCACGCGGAGGGCTTCGCGGCCGGCGAGTTGAAGCACGGGCCGATCGCGCTGATCGAGCAGGACCTGCCGGTCGTGGTCGTGGTGCCGCCGCCGTCCCGGCCGCTGCTGCACGACAAGATCGTCTCCAACATCCAGGAGATCCGGGCGCGCGGCGCGAAGACCATCGTGATCGCGCAGGACGGCGACAGCGCCGTGGAGGCATACGCGGACACGTTGATCTGGGTGCCGGAACTGCCGACGCTGTTGCAGCCGCTGGTGGCCACAGTGCCGCTACAGGTCTTCGCCTGCGCGCTGGCCGACGCGAAGGGCCTGGACGTGGACCAGCCGCGCAACCTGGCCAAGTCGGTGACGGTGGAGTGATCGTCGGCGTCGGCATCGACGTGGTCGATATCGCACGATTCGAGGCCACGTTGGAGCGCACGCCGGGCATGGCCGAACGGCTTTTCACCGTCGGTGAGCGCCGATTGAAGCCGGCTTCGCTGGCGGCCAGGTTCGCGGCGAAGGAGGCGCTGGCTAAGGCGCTCGGCGCGCCCGGAAACATGCACTGGCACGACGCCGAGGTGATCAGCGAGCCGACCGGTAGGCCGCTGCTGGTCGTGCGTGGGACGGTGGCCGCTCGGGCGGCAGAACTGGGCGTGGTCAACATGCACCTGTCGCTCAGCCACGATGCGGGGATCGCGTCAGCGGTGGTTGTCGCAGAGCGATGACGGACCGGTCGCTCTAAAGTCTGTGTATGCGTCGTGCGTATCACGTTGAAGCGATCAGGCATGCCGAAGCCGACCTCATGGCGAAGCTCCCGCCCGGCGCGTTGATGCAGCGCGCGGCCGCGGGGCTAGCGACCGTGGCCACTCGGATTCTGCGTGAGGACGGCGGCGTCTATGGGGCGCGGGTCGTGCTCCTAGTCGGCGTCGGGGACAACGGTGGCGACGCGCTTTACGCAGGAGCGATGCTCGCGCGGCGCGGAGCGAAAGTCACGGCAGTGCTCACCGACGAGGTGCGTGTACACGCAGGCGGGCTCGCGGCGTTGCGCGAAGCCGGCGGACGAATCGGCGGCGCGGAGACGCTTGAAGACGCTGATCTGATCCTCGACGGGTTGTTGGGGATCGGTGGCAAGGGCGGGCTGCGTGGGCGGGCAGCGGAACTGGGCAAGGCCGCCGAAGCTTCGGGCGCGCCGATTCTCGCGGTTGATCTGCCGAGCGGAATCGATGTCGACAGCGGGCAAGTCGCAGGGGTCTGCGTCAAGGCGGACGTCACAGTGACGTTCGGGGCGTACAAACCAGGCCTGTTGATCGATCCGGCGGCCGAGCGAGCCGGCGTGGTGGAGTTCGTCGATATCGGACTGACCGCGTTGCCCGAGCGCGCGGCCGTGGAAGCGTTGCAGGCCGCCGACGTAGCCGACCTGTTGCCGCGGCCGGGCCGTGAGTCGGACAAGTATGCGCGTGGCGTCGTCGGTGTCGCCTGCGGTTCGGTCGATTATCCGGGGGCTGGGATGCTCGCGGTCGGTGGTGCGCTGAAGGCCGGCGTCGGAGCGGTGCGGTACTCAGGGCCGCGCCGAGTCGGCGACGAGGTTTCGCGGCGGTGGCCGGAGATCCTGATTGAGAAAGAGCTGCCGGGAGATGCGGGCCGCGTGCAGGCATGGGTGTGCGGCAGCGGATTCCCGGTCGACGACGATTTCGCGGCAGAGCGGACAAAACAGGTCATTGCGAGTGGGCATCCTGCGGTGCTCGATGCTGGAGCGCTTGGGTACCTCGACGGGGCGGAACTGAGTGAGCGGGTCGTGCTCACTCCGCACGCGGGCGAGGCGGCGCGGTTGCTTGGCGTGGAGCGCTCGGACGTCGAGGCGCGGCGGCTGGAGTTCGTGCGGCGGCTTGCTGGCGAGCGCGGCGCGACAGTGCTGTTGAAGGGTTCGACGACGCTGATCGCGCAGCCGGGCGGGGAGACGGTACGTGCTAATCCGACCGGCACCGCGGCGCTGGCGACGGCCGGAAGCGGCGACGTGCTCGCCGGCCTCATTGGCGGGCTGCTCGCGGCCGGCCTGCGGCCGCTGGATGCCGCGAGCGTCGGTGCGTATCTGCACGGCCTCGCCGGAAGGATCGCACGCGGCGAGGGCCCGATCGCGGCCGGTGACCTGCTCGCCGCCCTTCCACACGCCTGGCACAATCTCCAGTGATGAGTACCGGTGAGCAGGCACGTTTGGAAGCCAGGATCGATCTCGCCGCGGTCCGCTCCAACGTCCGCCGGATGCGTGAGGTGGCCGGTCCGGCGCAGGTGATGGCCGTGGTGAAGGCCGACGCATACGGGCACGGAATGGTGGCGTGCGCCCGAGCCGCGGTTGAAGCCGGGGCGACGTGGCTCGGTACCGCGTTGCCCGAGGAGGCGCTGGCGCTGCGCGCGGCCGGCCTGAACGTGCCGATACTGACGTGGCTGCACGCGCCCGGCGATCCATTCCGGGACCTGATCGAAGCCGGCATCGACGTCTCGATCTCGGGGCTGTGGGCGCTGCGCGAGGTCACCGAGGCCGTGCGCTCATCCGGCCGGTCCGCGCGGATTCAGCTCAAGGCGGACACCGGGCTCGGTCGCAACGGAGCGCAGCCGCACGACTGGCCGCTGCTGGTCGAGGAGGCGGTCAAGGCCCAGGAAGACGGTCTGGTGACCGTCACCGGTCTGTGGTCGCACTTCGCGTGCGCTGACGAGCCCAGGCACCCGTCCGTGGCCGCGCAACTGACGGCGTATCGGCACGCGCTGGAGGCCGCCGAGCGGGCGGGACTGCGCCCAGAGCTGCGGCACATCGCGAACTCGCCAGCCGCGCTGCTGCTGCCCGACAGCCGCTTCGACCTCGTACGCAGCGGGATCGCCACATACGGCGTCTCACCGGCTCCGGAGGAGGGCAGCGCCGCAGACTTCGGGCTGCATCCCGCGATGACGCTGGTCGGGCGACTGGCGCTGGTCAAGCAGGTCGAGGCCGGGCACGGTGTTTCATACGGTCACATGTACCGCACGGCCCGGCCGACGCGGCTGGGACTCGTACCCGCCGGATACGCGGACGGGATTCCCCGCGCCGCATCGAACTGCGGCCCGGTCTGGATCGACGGCGCGCGGCACACAATCGCCGGCCGCGTCGCGATGGACCAGTTCATCGTCGACCTCGGCGACCAGGAGGCCGGCGTCGGCGACGAGGTCGTGCTCTTCGGTCCCGGCGATCGCGGCGAACCCACCGCGCAGGACTGGGCCGAGCAAACCGGGACGATTGCGTACGAGATCGTCACACGCATCGGCCCGCGCGTTCCGCGCGTCTACTTCAACACCGGCGGCGGTGTGTAACGCTCCAGGCCAGGCATGAACCGCTACTGCGGGGTAACAACTGAGTAGAAGAGCGGTACAGGAACGGTCGAAAGGTGCGTTACCCGTGGTTGAGAGTGCGTCAGGTGGTGCGCGGGGCGGCGTCCAGCGCGGCTTACCACGCGGCGCGGGCATAGTCGGCGCTGCACTCGGTGTGGTCGCGGCCGGAACGGCGGTAAGCATCGCCGTCGAGCGGTACACCATCGGCCGGGCCGTGCGCCGCATGGCCCAGATCCACGACCCCGGCGAGGCGTACGGCACGCTGCGCGGCGTCCCGCAGACCGTGATGGCCGCGGACGGCACGGAGCTGTACGTCGAGGTGGACGATCCGTTCGGCTGGCCGCGCAGCGTCGACTGGCAGCGCATCGGACGGTCATCGACCCGCCAGCAGCGCCAGACCAGGTCGCAGTCGCAGGAGCGCCCGACGCTGCTGTTCACGCACGGGTTCTGCCTGCATCAGGACTGCTGGCACTACCAGCGCTCCGAGTTCTCCGGCGAGTACCGGATGGTGTTCTGGGATCAGCGCGGGCACGGTCGCTCCGACCCGCTCAAGGCCGGGGCCGACCTGTCGATCAACGTCACCGGCGAGGACTTGTACGCGGTCATCGAGGCGACTTGCCCGACCGGTCCGATCATCCTCATCGGTCACTCGATGGGCGGAATGACGATGATGGCGCTGGCCGAGGCGCACCCGGAGCTTTTCGGCGATCGGGTCGTCGGCGCGGCGCTCATGGCGACCTCCGCTGGAGAGTTCGCCGACCTGGAGTTCGGGTTGCCCAGGGCGGCCGCGAAGGTGTTCCACACCGCGGCGCCGAGCCTGTTCGACCTGCTGACGAAGCAGCGCGCGCTGGTAGAGCGCGGGCGGCGGGCCGGCGGCGACCTCGGCTTGGTGCTGACGAAGCGTTACGCCTTCGGTTCCGACGCGCCGGAATCGGCGGTGCGCTTCGTGCAGGAACTGATCCAGTCGACGCCCATCGACGTCATCGCGCGCTTCTTCACGGTGCTGCGGGAACACGACAAGGCGGACGCGCTTCCGGTCTTCGACAAGGTGCCGTCGCTGGTGCTCGCGGCCGACAAGGACCTGCTGCTGCCGCTCAAGTTCAGCCGCGCGCTGGCCGACGCGATCCCGAGCGCCGAGTTCGTGATCGTGCCGCACGCCGGACACGTCGTGATTCTTGAGCATCCGCACGAGGTGAACGCCGCACTGCGTAGGCTGGTGGACCGAGTCGAGACGCGGCTGGGAAAGTCGTCGAACGCCTCGTAGTCGGTCGGACGCAGCAGAACGGGCAGAGGCGGGAGCAAGCACGGTGGACGGCGGAGTCGAGGGTGCGGGCAGCGCCGCGGTGACGGTCGAGCGGGTTGAGGCGGACGCCGCGCGGGACACGCAGGAGGTCGGCCGGAGCCTCGGCCGCCGGCTGCTACCGGGCGATCTTGTCATCCTTTCCGGCGAACTAGGCGCCGGGAAAACGACCTTCACGCAGGGGCTCGCGGAGGGCCTGAAGGTGCGCGGGCCGATCACGTCGCCGACCTTCGTGATCGCGCGGGTACATCCGTCGCTCGACGGCGGCGTGCCGCTGGTGCACGTGGACGCCTATCGGCTCGGCTCACTGGCGGAACTAGACGATCTCGACTTGGACGCGTCGGTCGAGGACTCAGTGACCGTGGTGGAGTGGGGCGAGGGGAAGGCCGAGGTGCTTTCCGGGCAGCGGCTCGAGGTTCGGATCGAGCGTGCCGTCGCGGACGATGCTCCTGAAGGCGACGATCGCCGCGTGATCACCGTCGTCGCGTACGGGGATGCGATCGCGCACCGGTTCGTCGCCGAATCCCAGGTCTGACTTGTCCAGTTGAACTGGACCGCCCAGCTCAGGGCACGACGACAACCGTGGTGCCGACGCTGGCGAAGGTGAACAGCGCCTGCGCGTCCGCCTGAGCCATCCGGACGCCTCCGGTTCGGGAACTCGGCGCCGGGGGCATGCCGGTGACGTTGGCCACCGCGTCGAAGCCGAAGGCCTTGTTGAACAGCACGACATACTGCACCGGCGTGCCGTCGGTTCCCGTCACCTGGGACAGCTTGTTCGTCACGCTGAAGCTGCCGGTCGGCGCGGGAACCGTGCCCGGCACGACGATCATCGTGCGCGCGACCGCGTTGCTCGACGAAACCAGCCAGACCCGCTTGGCGCCCTCGCCGTAGACGATGCGCGCGCCGGAGCCGGAGTTCGCGGGAAGCGCAGCCGCATTCGCCGCGCCGCCACCGCCGGCCGAGCCCGCGGACGCGTTCGCCGTCGGCTGCCCGGAGGCCGTGCTCGTGCCCTTATTCGAGGTGTTCGACACCTTCGGAGCGGTCGCCGCGGCCTGAACCGCCAGCACCCCGATGCCGAACAACGAGGCGATCGTCATCACCACAACCGAGTACGTCGCACCGCGGCCGGGCTTCTTCCGCACCGGCCGGGACACCGGACCCGAGGGCGGCGCGGAGGGCGGGTTGGCGGAAGAGAGGGTCTCCCATGACTCCTGGCGGGAGTCCGAGCCGCGGTGAGCCATCGAGCCGCCGCTGTACCGGGGCGCAGAGGCCTGCTCAGACGAGCCACGCCCGCCGACTCCGCGTCTGCCCATCGCGATTGCTCCTCCACGTTCGTACACGCGCCGGGGACCCATCATGCCGTAACCCGCCGACGGAGAGGAGAGGGCACGATCGGGCGGTCGCCGCGCCGCGCATGCCGGATCAGTCGGCCGGTAGGGCAATAATGGCTCCCGTGCTCCTCCTGGCTTTTGACACAGCGACCCCGGCCGTGACCGTCGCGTTGCACGATGGGACCCAGGTACTCGCCGCGCACACCGAGCTCGACGCGCGCCGCCATGGGGAACTGCTTGCGCCCGGCATCCGCACCGTGCTGGCCGAGGCCGGACGCGACCGGCGCGAACTGACCGACATCGCGGTCGGCGTCGGCCCCGGCCCGTTCACCGGCCTGCGGGTCGGCCTGGTGACCGCGCGCGCCCTCGGCGACGCCCTCGGCATCGCGGTACACGGCGTGTGCACGCTGGACATCCTCGCCTCGGCGGTGCGGCACGACGGCCCGTTCGCCGTCGCCACCGACGCGCGCCGCCGCGAGGTCTACTGGGCGCGATACGCCGCCGCCGACCAGCGGATCACCGATCCGGCGGTGGACTGGCCGCACGTCGTCGCGCCAGAAGTCACCGGGCTGCCGGTGGCCGGCGAGGGCGCGGTGAAGTACCCGGACGCGTTCTCTGACGCGATCGAGCCGGTGTATCCGAATGCGGCCGACCTCGCCGAACTGGCTGCCCGTCAGCTGGCCGCCGGCGCCGCGCTGCTCGAACCGCTGCCGCTGTACTTGCGTCGACCCGACGCGGTGGAGCCTGGCGCACGCAAGCCGGTGAGCCAGCCGGCATTACGGTGAGCGCGCCGACGCAGCCTGGCCCACCCCGCGCCGAACTGCCGCCGCGCACGGTGCTGCGGCCGATGCGGTGGTGGGACATTCCGGCGGTCACCGTGCTCGAACACATGGCGTTCCCTGAGGATGCCTGGTCGGTCGGGATGTTCTGGTCGGAGCTCGCCGAAGTCGCGTCGCGCTATTACCTGGTCGCGGAGGAGTACGGCTCCGACCCGGCCCATCCAGACGGGCAGGGTCCGCGCATAGTCGGCTATGCGGGACTGCTGGCCGGGATCGGCGAGGCCGAGGTGCAGACCATCGCGGTCGACCCGAACCGCGAGGGCCGCGGCCTGGGCACCGCGCTGCTCACTGAGCTGCTGCGGGAGGCGGCCCGGCGCGATTGCGGCGACGTGGTGCTTGAAGTACGCGAGGACAACCCGCGGGCGCAGGAGCTGTACCGCAGGTTCGGGTTCGTGCAGATCGGGCTGCGCCGGGGCTACTACCAGCCGGCGAACGTGGACGCGCTGGTGATGCGCGCGTCGGGCGTCATTGAACGATTCGGAGAGGAAGACTGAGTTCTGTGACTCAAGGGACTGCGACGCTCGGCTCGGGGAGTGCCGGCCTGCCGATCGTGCTCGGCTTCGAGACCTCGTGCGACGAGACCGGGATCGGCATCGTGCGCGGCACCGAGCTGCTCGCCGACGCGGTGGCCACCAGCGTGGACGAGCACGCCAGGTTCGGCGGCGTGGTGCCGGAAGTCGCCTCGCGCGCGCATCTGGAAGCGATGGTCCCGACCGTGCACCGCGCGCTGGAGACCGCGGGCCTGAAGCTTTCCGATATCGACGCGATCGCGGTGACGGCCGGACCGGGTCTCGCCGGGGCGCTGCTCGTGGGCGTGGCGGCGGCCAAGGGATATGCGCTCGCGCTGGACAAGCCGCTCTACGGCGTGAACCACCTGGCCGCGCACGTGGCCGTGGACCAGCTGGAGCACGGGCCGCTGCCCGAGCCGTGCCTGGCGCTGCTCGTCTCCGGCGGGCATTCCTCGCTGCTGCTGGTACCTGACGTCACGTCGGACATCCGGCCGCTGGGCAGCACCGTGGACGACGCGGCGGGCGAGGCCTTCGACAAGGTCGCCCGGGTGCTCGGCCTTGGCTTCCCCGGCGGCCCGCTGATCGACCGGGCGGCCCGCGAGGGCGACGGCGCCGCGATCGCCTTCCCGCG
The DNA here is from genome assembly GCF_035605935.1 of Actinocrinis sp. GTDB lineage: Bacteria > Actinomycetota > Actinomycetes > Streptomycetales > Catenulisporaceae > Actinocrinis. Next base: position 32,768 of record NZ_DATNGK010000118.1, read on the forward strand.
CGGCCTGACCGGGCCCAACGACGCGCCGTTCGACTTCTCCTTCTCCGGGCTCAAGACGGCGGTCGCGCGCTGGGTCGAGGCGCGGGAGCGAGCCGGTGAGCCGGTGCCGATCGCGGACGTGGCGGCCTCGTTCCAGGAGGCGGTCGTGGACGTGCTCACTCGAAAGGCGATCCGCGCGTGCAAGGAAAACGGGGTGGATCACCTGCTGATCGGCGGCGGCGTCGCGGCCAACTCGCGGCTGCGCGCTCTCGCCGAGGAGCGGGCGGCCGATCAGGGCATCCGCGTGCGCGTTCCGCGGCCGAAGCTGTGCACGGACAACGGTGCCATGGTCGCGGCGCTGGGCTCGGAACTGGTGGCGCGCGGCGTGCGGCCCTCACCGCTGGACCTGCCGGCCGACTCCTCGATGCTGATCACCGAGGTCCTGGTCTGACCGTGCGCGTGCTCATGTGGGAGGCCAAGGGTGACGCGGACGGGTTGATCGCGTGGTGGCGCACGCAGGTTGAGCCGCAGCTGCCCGACGGGGTCTCGGCGGAGCTGTTTCGTTCAGCGGACCGGGTCGTCGCGCTGGTGCGATTCAGCGGTGAGCGCGTGACCGTGCCGGATCCTCCGGAGGAGCTGGTCGCCCGCCCGCCGCACGCGTGGCCGTTCGAGGCCGTCGGCTGACCGTCAGGTCAGACCTTCATGCCCAGGGCGTCGAGCGCGGCCTGAAGAGACCGGGCATAGCCGCGTGAGGTGTACGTCGCGCCGGAGACGACGTTCACGTCGGCGCTCTGCGCGGCCAGCACCTCGGTACGCAGGGTCGCCGCGGCGCGGTTCGAGTAACTCCACGAATCCGGGTTGTCGTGCGGGAGCTGAAGCGCCTTCACCTCGGTGATCCGCCCGCCGACCACGGTCACCTGGACTTGCACGATGCCGTGCGCGAGCACGACCTGCGGACCGGTCGCGGTTCGCGTCTGGCCCTGGGTCACGATGGTGACCGTCATCCCGGCTGCCTGTGCCTTGTGCCCGGCTTTCGCCGCGAGCAAGGCGAGCATGGCCAGCAGAGTCGCGGTGGTCACCACGGCTATGCGGCGCAGACTCATCGGAACTCCTTCAGCAGCGGATCCAATTCAACACTGTGCTGCCGGGCAGATGATGCCCCGTCACGAGCGCACAGGGCAAGACCCGGCTGCGGCAACGGTACCGGGGTTTTCGGCTCGGCACTGCCTTGGCCGGTTCTTTGCCACATCCAGGAAGAGGCTGATCTCGTTAAGACTCTTGACGAGCGTTGCGGGACGGCCTAGCGTTCACCCATCGATAAGGAAAGTTTCCTTACTCAATTGGGGGTGCGTATGGATCGCGACGCGGTCGGTCCGCCGGGCACCCCCAGCCTGCTGCGCGCCATCAACGACCGCACCGCGCTGCGGCTGCTCGCTGATCGCGGGCCGCTCTCGCGCACCCAACTCGGCGCGCTGGCCGGGCTCTCCAAACCCACCGCCTCACAGCTGATGGACCGGCTGGAGACGGCCGGCCTGGTCGAGGCGGTGCTCGACGCCGATCCCGGGCACGTGAACGGCGGCGCGGGCCGGACCGCAAGGCGCTACCGGCTACGCGGCGCGGCGGCGCACGTCGCTGGGCTCGACGTGACTGCGGCGCGCATCGTGGCCCGCGTGTGCGACCTGTCCGGGCAACCGGTCGGCGAGGCGACGCTCGTGACGCCCGGACGCTCGGCCAGCGGCACCGTCGACCGCGTACGCGAGGCGCTGACCGCGGCCTGCGCTACCGCCGCGATGGACGTCGGCAGCCTGCATCACGTCGTGATCGGCATCGGCGGCGCCATCGACCCGGGAACCGGCCGGCTCGGCTTCGCCCGTCACCTACCGGGCTGGCACGAATCCGACCTGCTCAACCGGCTGCGCGCCGAGCTGACCGCACCCGGCTCGCCAGATCCGCGGGTAGACGTCGAAAACGACGTGAACCTCGTGGCGATCGCCGAACAGACCGACGGGGCGGGCCACGGCGCGCGTGACGTGGTGGTGCTGTGGGTCGCGGAGGGCATCGGCGCGGCCGTGATCATCGACGGCAAGCTGCACCGCGGCGCGACCGGAGGGGCGGGCGAGGTCGGCTACATGCCGGTGCCCGGCGCCCCGGTGGTCCGCAGCATCGGACGCGGCACCACCGGCGGCTTCCAGGCCCTGGCCGGCGGCCCCGCGGTGCTGAAACTGGCCCGCCAGCACGGATTCACCGGCGCCGACCCGCAATCCGCGGTGGCCCGCGCCATCGAGGCGATCGCCGCGCCCGCGCCGGTGGCCGTCCAGCAGGCCGCACGCAGGCTGCTGGCCGAACTGGCCGACCGGCTGGCCACCGGACTGGCCCCGATCGTGGCGGTGCTCGACCCGGAGTTGATCGTGCTGTCCGGCGCGATCCCGCGCTCGGGCGGCGCCGTCCTGCGCGAACTGGTCGCCGAGGCCCTGCACGGCATGGCGATCCCAAGACCCCGCCTGGTCGAGTCCGCGCTCGCGGACAACCCGGTGCTCGCCGGGGCGATCCACGCGGCCCTCGCGGCGACCAGGGAGGCGGTGTTCGACACGAGCGCCGGCAACCCGATCCCCGCATAGACGCCCCACCCATCCGCACAGCTCTTCCAAAATCACAGCCCAGGCTCACCTCCCCGACCCGCTCCATGAACCCGCGAAGGAGTACCGCCCGTGTCGCACCTGCGTCGCATGACCGGCTCCGCGGCCGCGATAGCCGCGGTCCTGACCGCTGCGGCCTGCGCCGGCAGCACCGCGCCCGCGCAGCAGAAGATCACCGCCGTCGACCCGTACCCCACGAGTAAGCCCGACGTCACCATCAACCTCTGGCACGGCTTCTCCGAAGGCTCGGAGAACGACGCGTTCAACGCGATGGTCGCCTCCTTCGAGAAGGCACACCCCAACATCCACGTCAAGGTGACCGGCAACATCACCGACACCCAGATCCAGCAAGGCATCAAGGCCGGCGGATCGCAGTCCCCTGACGTAGCTGTTTCGTTCACCACCGACGACGTCGGCACGTACTGCTCCACCGGCCAGTGGATCAACCTCAAGCAGGACCTGGCCGCCGCGCAGATCGACGTCGCCAAGACCTTCCCGGCGCCGCTGATCAACTACACGCAGTATCAGGGTGACCAGTGCGCGCTGCCGCTGGAGAACGACGCGTACGGGCTCTACTACAACAAGACCTTCTTCCAGCAGGCCGGGGTCACCGACCCGCCGAAGACGCTCTCCGAGCTTCAGGCCGACGCGCTCAAGCTGACCCAGAAGAACCCGGACGGTTCGTTCAAGCGGATCGGTTTCTTTCCCTCCTTCGCCTACTTCGAGCAGGTACCCGGCCACTTCACCTCGGTCTTCCACCTCAAGTGGCAGACCCCGACGCACAACTCGCTGCTGGCCTCCGACCCCGGCTTCACCGCGATGCTCAACTGGCAGAAGAGCTTCGAGGACGCGATCTTGAATCAGACCCCGAAGTCGACCGCCAAGCAGCTGACCGACTTCATGAACAAGTCCATGGGCGCGGGCGAGTTCACCGCCGGGCAGAACCCGTTCGAGACCGGCGCGGTGGCGATGTCGATGGACGGCGAGTGGCGCAACGCGAATCTGAAGGCTGAGACGCCGAACCTGTCCTACGGCACCGCGCCGTTCCCGGTGCAGGACTCGGACGCGGCCTCGTACGGCGGCGGCTACGTGACCGGAACCGTGATCGGCATCTCCTCGCGCAGCGCGCACCAGGACGCCGACTGGGAGCTGGTGAAGTATCTGACCACGAACACCGACACCCTGGTCGCCTTCGCCAACGCGATCCAGAACGTGCCCTCCACCATCGCCGCGCTGGCCTCGCCGCAGCTGACCCAGAACCCGAACTTCCAGACCTTCGTGAAGGTCTCCGGCAACCCGAACTCTGCCACCACCCCGGCCTCGCCCAACGGCGGCCAGTACCAGCAGACCGCGCAGACCTGGATCGCGACCTGGGAGGCGGGTCAGGTCTCGAACCTGCCCTCGGCGCTGAGCGCGCTCGACACCCAGATCGACAAGGACACCAACGCCGGCGTGCGGCCCAGCGGCAGCTGACCCCAAGGATCGAGGCTCGACACTTATGGCAACGCCCGTCCTCGCCCTGCCGGGGCGCGGGAGGAAGCGGGCCGGCCTTCCGGCGGCGCTGCGCGCAAAGCGCCGCCGGGAGGGGCTGGCCGCCCTGGGCTTCCTCTCCCCTTGGCTGCTCGGCTTCAGCGTGTTCTTCGCTTACCCGCTGCTCGCCGCGGTCTACTTCTCCTTCTACTACTACGACCAGTTCAACGCGCCGGTGTGGGTGGGCCTGAAGAACTGGGACTACATCCTGTTCAACTTCCCGGACTTCGTCACCGGCCTGCAGAACACGCTGTGGCTCGTGGTCGTCATGGTCACGCTGCAGACCGTCTTCGGGCTCGGCGTCGCGATGTTGATCACCAAGATCAAGCGCGGCGGCAACATTTTCCGCACCCTGTTCTACCTGCCGTACCTGGCGCCTCCGGTCATCTCAACGCTCGTGTTCGTGTACTTGTTCGACGCGGGCGGTCCGATCAACGCGATCCTCGCGCACGTCGGGGTGCACAACCCGCCGGGCTGGTTCAATTCGCCGACCTGGTTCAAGCCCTCGCTGACCCTGCTCTCCCTGTGGGGCATCGGGAACACCGTCGTGATCTTCTTCGCCTCGCTGCTCGACGTCCCGAAAGAGCAGATGGAGGCCGCGATGCTGGACGGCGCCGGGCCGGTCAAGCGGTTCCGCTTCGTCACGCTGCCGGCGATCCAGCCGGTGATCCTGTTCTCCGTGGTCACCGGCGTGATCTACACGATGCAGTACTACACGCAGGCGATCGTGGCCGGAGAGGTGGCCAGCGGCCATGTGGCCACCGCGGGTACGACCCTTGATATCGGTTATCCGCTCGGCTCCAGCCTGACCGTGCCGCAGTTGATCTACCAGCAGGGCATCCTCAACGCGAATACCGGCCCGGCCTGTGTGCTCTCGATCCTGCTGTTCGTGATGACGATGTTGTTCACGCTCATTCTGTTGCGCCGCAAGAACGGATTGGTGGGAGGGGACTGATGGCAGCCGTAATGTCGCCCCCGGTCACCCGGCATGCCGGGATCAACCGCACCGCCCGCTCGGCGGCCCGGCGCCGGCGCGCGCTGGAGTGGATCGCGGTGCACTCGCTGGCGATCGTCGCCGCGGTGTTCTTCGCCGGGCCGTTCTTCTTCCTGGTGGTCACGTCGGTGATGCCGGACAACCAGGCGCTGTCCGGGGCGCTGTGGCCCTCGCACTGGCAGTGGTCGAACTTCCGCTCGGTGTGGGACCGGGCCGGCTTCCTCACCTGGTACAAGAACACGCTGATGTACGCCATCCCAGTAACGGTTCTGACCGTGGTCTCCTCGGTGCCGGTGGCCTACGCGCTGGCGAAGTTCAAGTTCCGCTACCGCCGCCTGGCCATGATCGTGCTGGTCTCCGCGATGATGATCCCGCCGCAGGTGACCGTGATGCCGATGTACATCCTGTGGACCAAGCAGTTCGGGCTCGGTGGCACGCTGTGGCCGCTGATCGTGCCGACCGCGTTCGGCGACGCCTACTCGATCTTCCTGCTGCGCCAGTTCCTGCTGACCGTGCCGAAGGAGTACATCGACGCGGCGAAGGTGGACGGCTGCGGGGAGATCAGGACCCTGCTGCGGGTGGTGGTGCCGATGATCCGGCCCGCGATCGCGGCGGTGGCGCTGTTCCAGTTCTTCTACGCCTGGAACGACTACTTCGGCCCGCAGGTCTACGTCGGCGCCAATCCGGGCAACTGGACCCTCGCCCTCGGCCTGGAGACCTTCCACGCCGCGCACCACGTCGACTGGAACCTGATGATGGCCGCGAACTTGATGGTCATCGCACCGATCGTGGTCGTGTTCTTCTTCGCGCAGAAGGTATTCGTCGAGGGCGTGACATTGACAGGAGTGAAGGGCTGATGAAGCTCGCGATCATCGGGGGCGGCTCGACGTATACGCCTGAGCTCGTCGACGGGTTCGCCCGGCTGCGCGCCGAGCTGCCGCTCACCGAGCTGGCGCTGGTTGATCCGGCCGCCGACCGGCTTGAGGCGGTCGGCGCGGTCTCCCGCCGGATCTTCGCCAAGCAGGGGCATCCCGGCAAGGTGCTGACCACCGACTCGGTGGAGGAAGGAGCCGACGGAGCCGACGCGGTGCTCTTCCAGTTGCGGGTCGGCGGCCAGGCGGCGCGCAACGTGGACGAGACGCTGCCGCTTCAGTACTGCTGCGTGGGACAGGAGACCACCGGCGCGGGCGGCCTGGCCAAGGCGCTGCGCACGGTGCCGGTGGTACTCGAACTGGCCGACCGGGTGCGAAAAGTAGCCCCGGAGGCGCGGATCGTCGACTTCACCAACCCGGTCGGCATCGTCACCCGCGCGCTGCTCGACGCGGGGCACGACGCGGTCGGGCTGTGCAACGTGGCGATCGGCTTCCAGCGCCGCTTTGCCGCCGAACTAGGCGTCGCTCCAGAGCGCATCCAACTCGACCACGTTGGACTCAATCACCTGACTTGGGAGCGCGGAGTCAAGCTCGACGGCGACGAGATCCTCCCGAAGATCATCGAGGAGCACGCCGCGGAAATAGCCAGCGGCAACCAGATTCCCGAAGAGGTCATCCATCACCTCGGCATGATCCCGTCCTACTACCTGCGCTACTACTACATGCACGATCGAGTCGTAGAGGAGGAGCGCAGCGCGCCGTCACGCGCGTCGGAGGTCGCCGCGATCGAGGAGAAGCTGCTGACGATGTACCGGGATCCGTCCGTGGACGAGAAGCCGGAGCTGCTGGCCAAGCGCGGCGGGGCGTTCTACTCGGAAGCGGCCGTGCAGTTGCTCGCATCGCTCGTCGGCGGGAAGGGCGACGTGCAGGTGGTCAACGTGCGCAACGACGGCACGCTGCCGTTCCTGGACGATGACGCGGTGATCGAGGTCTCCGCGACGGTCAGTGGATCAGGGGTCGAACCCCTGCCGCAGTCCACCCTCCCCGCGGCTCTTCGAGGGCTGATCGCACACGTGAGCGCGTACGAGGAACTGGCGCTCGACGCGGCGATCCACGGCGGGCGGGACCGCGTGTTCGGCGCACTGCTGGCGCACCCGCTGATCGGGCAGATCGACCTGGCCGACAAGCTCGCCGACGCGCTGATCGCCGCTAATGCGCAGCACCTGCCGTGGGTGGAGCCCAAGTGACCGTGAGCACCAACCAGACGGAGTCGGCGGGGGGAGCCGGGGAGCAGATGGCCCGGGCCGGAACCGTGCTCGCCATCGACGGCGGGAACAGCAAGACCGATGTACTGCTCGTGGACGACGAAGGGAAGGTGATCGCGAGCGCGCGCTCCGGCGGGTTCACCCCACAGTCGAGCGGCGTGGCAGCTGCGATCGCGGTGGCCGCGCAGGCGGTGGCCGTCATCCGGACCGAGCTCGGCCTGGACCATAGCGAGCCGCTGGCTCGCCACCTGGCGGCTTACGTGGCCGGCGCCGACCTCCCCGTGGAGGAAGAAGCGCTGGCAGTGGCGTTCGCGGCCGAGGGCTGGGCCGACACGGTCGAGGTCGGCAACGACACCTTCGCGCTGCTGCGGGCCGGAGCGAGCCGACCGTGGGGGGTGGCGGTGGTGTGCGGCGCCGGCGTCAACTGCGCCGGGATCGGACCGGACGGCACGCGCGCCAGATTCCCCGCGCTTGGCCGGATATCCGGCGATTGGGGCGGAGGCCATCACCTCGGCGAGGAGGCACTCTGGCATGCGATCCGCGGCGAGGATGGCCGGGGTCCGCGCACCGCGCTGACCGAAGCGGTCGCGGAGCACTTCGAGCGGCCCAGCGCGGAAGCGGTGGCTCTCGCGCTGCACTTCGGCGAGGTGTCCAGCGAGCGGCTCAACGAGCTCGCACCGGTGCTGCTCGCCGTCGCGGCAGAAGGAGATCCAGTGGCCCTCGCGGTGACGGACCGGATGGCGGAGGAGATCGTCACGCTCGCTCGCGTCGTGCTGGTCCGGCTGGGCATCGCGGACCGCGCAGGCGAAGTGGTGCTCGGCGGAGGGGTGCTGCGCGCCCGAGTTCCGGTGCTGATGGACCGCATCGCCGCACGTGCGGCGGCCGAGATCCCGCTGGCCGAATTGGTCGTGGTCGAGGAGCCACCGGTCGTCGGCGCGGCATTGCTGGGCTTGGAGGCGCTAGGCCTGACCGGTGTAGTGCGCTCCTAGTAGTGATGGTGCTCAGGCGCGTGCCCGGTCGGGTTGAGCCTCAGCTCCGACTCAAGCGACACGAGTCTGCTCGGGCCCGCGATCGGCTATGCCTCGTGCGACGGGCCGCCATTGTCCCGTTCAACTGGACACCCTGCTTTTCCCCACCCACTTACCGCCGGCCGCCGTCCTGCTTTTCCCCCATAAAACCCCGCGATGACATCTCCGCTACGCGGCTTGAGTGCAGCGGCGAGTCTCGTTCACAACGGCTCTCGGCCACCGACGCCCTTGTGCGCTGGGAGTCCCGCGATAGCTTCGCCGACGGCGGACGAGGGTAACGCGGGACACGCGTGCACAGGTTTTTCACCAGGCCACGCGCAAACGGGTGAAACACCGAAAACACCCACCACACAACCCCGAAACCCCAGAAAATAGACACAGGGAAACCATTCCACTCACCTTTTTCCGGGGCCCACCATGCACATTACCGACGACCACTCCCGCACCGACCTGATCGACGCACTCACCACCGCCGAGAAACTCCTCACCCAACTCCACGCCGCCCAAATCAGACTCCTCGCCACCCTCGCCGCCTCGCGCGACGCGGATCCCTTGGACTGCACCGAGGAGGAGATCACCGCCGCGCTGCGCTGGTCCCCCACCACCACCCGCACCCGCCTGCACACCGCGCACACCCTGGCCACCCGCTT
>NZ_DATNGK010000119.1:0-26198 GCF_035605935.1 Actinocrinis sp.
TGAGTTGTCCAGTTCAACGGGACAACCGGCTCGCGCGGGGTTGTCCCGCTGAGCTGGACAACCGGATGACGCGGGTTGTCCCGCTGAGCTGGACAACCGGATGACGCGGGTTGTCCCGTTGAACAAGACAACCGACTTACGCGGGTTGTCTTGTTCAACGGGACAGAATGGACACGTCAGTTGTCTCGTTCAACTGGACAGGTGGCTACGCGGGCGCGGGCGAGGTCGTCGCCGACCTCGCCGCGCGACGTGACTTGGCAGCGCGCAAGCCCAGGATCGTCTGTAGGACCTTGGTGCGCCGGTCTTCGATCCCGTTGGTGCGCAACAGTTGCAGCAGCAGCCACAGCCGCAGCTCGCCGAGGTGCGCCGGGGAACCGTGTACGTCGTCGAACTCGGCGAATCCCACATCGGCCAGGTGCTCAGCCAGGAACGCCCGCTCGCCGCCCGGGATGATCTCGTCGCGCGCGCTGACGACGTACCGGACTGGGACGCGCACGGCGCGCAGCTCCTCGGGCGTAAGCGCCCAGCCGTGCCGGAACGCCTCGACCAGCGCGGCCTCGCTCGGCTGGCCGGTGAGCGCCACAAGGGTGTCCTTGGTGATCCGCGGCACGCCCGACCACCAGTTCTCGTCAGTGAAGAAGCGAGTGATCGGGGCGCCGACCGTCAGGATCCGGCCGATCCGCTCGTCGTGGCCCGCCGCGCGCAGCGCCATGTGCCCACTGAAGCTCAGCGTGAGCAGCGATACGTTCCGCTCCTGCGCTCGCCCCTTGAGTTGGTCGAGCAGGAAACCGAGCAGCCGCCACGAATCCGGGCCGTAGGGCAGCGTGTTCTCCCCGACGCCTGGCATCTCGGCCACCACCGTCGCGAAGCCCAGCTTCACAAAACGCGGCAGCAGTTGCGCCCACTGCTCCTTCACGCTGACGATGCCGCCCATGACCACGAGCAGCGGCAATGGTTTCGGCGCGTCCAGGCCCGCCGCCCACGCAGCGAAGGTGCCGTCTTCGGTCCTGAATTCGAGCTTTTCGATGCCGCGGCCGCGCGAACCGCGCCAGGCGTCGAAGGACTCGACGACGCCGCGCTGCGCTGTGATCCGGACCTCGTCGCCGTGGTGGGGGAAGCGGGCCAATGCGTAGTACTGGCAGGCCTGAACCGGCTTGCCACGCGTGGCCGCTGCCTGCGCCTCGGCTGACCAGACCCGCGCCCAGGAGTCCGGCGCACCTGGCTCGTCGTTGCGGATGCGGGCCAGTATCCGCTCAAGCCGCCGCGCCTTCATGCCCTGGCCCTTGGCGTGCAGGCGGGCGAACTCCTTGAGTTCGTCCAGGTCGTTCGGCAGGTTCCGCGTGCTCACGGTGCGCCCACTTTCGCCGGCGCGGCCACGGCGGCGGCCGCCGCGATGCGCTTGGCGCCTCGCTCCTGAAGCTGGAAATACGCTCCGGCCAGCACCCGCTGCTTGAGCGCGGGGGAGCGGTCCACCAGCCAGTACAGGCTGCGGCGCCCGGTGACCGCGAGCGGCTTCGACAGCGCGAACATCCGCTCCTGACGCAGTTGCAGCCCGCGCGAGCGCGCGATCGAGGGCTCGCGCTGCTGCTGAAAGCGTTGCAGTACCGCGGCCAGCTCGTCCTTGTCAGTCTTCGGATAGTCGAGCACCGGCGCGACCATCGGGGCCAGCGTCACCGCGTCGATGATCGCGTGGTTGACGCCTTGGCCGAGGATCGGGGAGAGGGTGTGCGCCGCGTCGCCGATCAGCAGCAACCCTGGCATCGACCAATGTGGGACCACAGTGGTGAAGATGTCCAGCATCGAGGTGTCCGACCAACTGCGGATCTCCGCGCGCACGGCCGCCGAAAGCTCCGGTGCGAGGTCGTCGAGCCGCCGGTGTAGCGCGCCGATACCCTCGGCTCGCAGAGCCTTGAGACCACCCTTCGGAATATTGAATCCGACCCGGACGTCATCGGGGTGTGTCGGGATGAACAGGCCGTGGTTGCCGCCGTTGATCCGCACCCGGTACGTCACGTCATCCCACTCGGCGGGGAACGGCAACTTGAGCCACACCACGTCGCGGTCGAGTGGGATCTTCGTGTACTGCAACCCGGACATCTCGCGCACCTTGCTGAACCGGCCGTCCGCGGCTACGGTCAGCGCCGCCCGCACGTCGACTTGCCCCTCAGGACCGGCGACGCGCACACCGACGATGTCGCCCGCATTGTCGCGCAGCAGGTCAACCGCGGTGGCTCGCTTGAGCAGCGTGAAGCCGCTGTGTAGCGATGCCTCCTCGGCGAGCGCGGTGAGCAACGCGGGCTGCGGCAGCTCGACCGGGTAAGGGTACGGATACGGGAAGTCGTCGAAGTCCGCGTTCATCACGACCCGGCCGCCGTCGGTGATCTCCATGCGGCGCATCTCGTGATACGTGCCGCGCAGCCGGCCGAGTATGCCGAGCCGGTCCAGCAGCCACACCGAGTCCGGTGAAACGGACTCGCCCCGGAACGAGCGGTTGAAGTGCCCGCTTTGCTCCACCACGGCGACCCGGACCCCGAGCCGGGCTAACTCAAGGCCCAGCGTCAGGCCGGCGGGGCCGCCGCCGACCACGCACACTTGCACGGACAGTTCGTCGGGCATTGCGAACCCCTTCCAGGGAGGTCGGCGCGGTTCGGTTGTGGAAGCTCGGCGCGGAAGACCGGGACGGAAAGCTGGGACGGAACGTCAGCGGTGCTTAGCGGTTGCGCTGGCGCATATTCAGGCTGCCCGGCGCGACTAAAGGCCGGGTTTGGACCGGAACGAGCGGCCCACCAGGATCCGGCGGCGTTACCAGGACCGGTAGCGCTACCAGGCCCCAGGGCGCTACCAGAACCCAGGGCGCTACCAGGACCCGAAGGCGTCTTCGCCCGCTGACTCGGCCTCGAATTCGGCCTCGTCCTCGCCAAGCACCTCGGTCAGCGCATCTACGAAGCTTGATTCGAGCATGGTGACCGCCGCGGTGTCGTCTGTGTCGCCGAAACCTCGGTCGCCGACCGCGACGCTGACCACATAGTCTTCATCGACGCGGTAGGTGCGGAACATCCACTCCGAACCGGTACCGGGCTGCCCGTCCGGCAGGTTGACCGTCGCCGGGGCGCCGGCGCCGAAGCCGAAGTCCGTGAACCGGAACTGCATGCCCTGGCCGATCGCCTTGCTGTACGCCTCCTTCAGCGTCCAAAGGCGCACCAGCGCGTCGTTGCGCTCAGACTCAGGGAACTGCTCCAGTAGTTCCAGCTCATGCGGCGTGCACAGGTGCTTGCCGAGACCGGGACCGTACAGCCGCCGGTCGGCGCGCTCGGCGTCGACGCCGATCACGCCGCGCGTGGTCATACCGACCAGAAGTAGTTCGTCGGTGTGGCTCAAGCTGATGTCCACGGCGTCGTATCCGCGCAGGTACGGCCGCCCGGTCGGGCCGTAAGTCAGCTCGATGACATGCGCCGGGACCTCGAGCACCGCCGCCGCGGCGAACTTGAGCAGCACCCGCGAAGCCGCGAACCGTACCCGCACCTCCGGATGGGTCAGCTCCAGGTAACGCGCCCAGTCCCGGCCTAGCAGCGCGCGCAGCCGCGGCCCGCCGGCCCGGTCGGGACGCCAGTCCGCCAGAAGTGCGTAGAGCAGCACGACCCCGTGCTCGCCCAGGTCGGCGCGCACTCGGTCCCACGCGCTGTCCGGACCAGAGATCCGGATCAGCTCGCCGAAGCCAGTGGGCGTGGTCACGGCGTCGCCGCCTGGCGGCGGGGCTCGGCGCGGGTCGGCTGTGCGGTCACGGCGGTTCCGATCTGGAGTATGTACCTGTATTGATGCTGAATGGTGCGTGGGAGGGACGACTGCGCCGGTGCGACGCGCGCAGTCAGACCATTTCCAGCGCGAAGCCGCCCTTGATCCACTTGCTCGACTCGACCGCGACGCCCAGGGCGCGCTGCCCTGGCGCGATGCGCGCGGCGAGCCGTTCGAGCTGGACGAACGGCAGCGCGTTGCCGTTGTTTCCGGTCTCGGCGACGCAGGAGACCTCCTCGGCGCCGGGCACGCCCAACTGCTCGAAGATGCGCTTGGTCATCCGGCCGGAAAGCTGCGGTGGCAACAGGAAGTCGAGCTGTTCGGCCGACCAGTCCAGTTCGCCGAGCAGCTCCCAGAGGATCTCCACGGCCATCACTGGAACCGACTCCTCGATGGCCTTGTAGTCCTCCTTCGCGGCCTGCTTGTCGCTGTTGCGGTCAGCGATCCCGAACCACTCGATCACCTGGCCGGGCGCGCGGCCCAGGCCGGTCAGCCGGTTGAGTACGCGGTGGACCGCGATGCGGCGCGCACCGGGCTCGGCGCTCAGCACGGCCGCGCCGGCCCCGTCGCCGAAGAGCACGAAGTTGACCAGCTCGCTCGGCGGAACGGTGGAGAAGTCCATGTGCACGTCAAGGTGCTTGCTGCACACATCGCCGCCGAGGACGAGTCCGGTGCGGTACCGGCCGCTGGTGACGAAGCCGTGCGCCAGATCCAGCGCCTGCACCGCGCCCGCACAACCGGATTGCAACTGGTAGGTGGGCAGTTGGTTGAGCCCGAGCTGGTCCACGACATGGTTGACGGTCGCCGGCATCAGCGTGTCCGGAGTCGCCGTGCCCATGACGACGAACTCGATCTCGGCCGGGTCGATGCCGCTGTCCTCGATGGCCCGGTCGGCCGCGCGGGCGCACAGATCGGCCAGCGACCACTGCACCTCGCCGGTACTCAAGTCCTTGGCGAAGTGCCGGGTCTTGGTGCCGATGAAGGCCTCGACCCAATCCTGATTCACCCCGAGCACCTTCGACAGCGTCGCGTTGTCGACCGGGTCGCCGGGCAGGAAGGTGCCGATGCCCGCGAGGTACGCCTCGGGTCTTTCGGTCTGAGTCTCAGTACCCGTCATCGTGCCACCTCCACGTCTTCGGATGGGGTTGTGCTCTCGGCAGTGCTGGTCTCAGGCGCCGGGCTTTCGTAGCGGGTACGCAGGAATTCGGCCAGCTCTCCGGCCGTCGCCATCACCGGCAGCAACTCTTGGGTGGAAAGCGAGCCAAGCCCGGTGAGCCGCGCCTCCAGCCGGTCCTTGAGCTCCATCGCCATCACCGAGTCGAAGCCAAGGTCCTCATACAGCCGGGAACGCGGCGAGATCTGGCTCGGCAAGTAATCCCCGACCTGGGAGATGACCGAGACGACCGCTTCCCATACCGGGTCGTCACCGGCGGTCGTGGCTGCGCCCGTAGCGGAGGAATCAGTATCCTGTGACCGCCGTGGTGCGCCGCCGCCGCCACCCTGCTCCGATGTCCACTGCCCCGCCGCCCAGGGCGCCGCATCCCAACCGAGCCGGTCGTCGGCGTCCGGCTGCAGCACGGTCACCGGCTTGTGGCTCCAGTAACGATGCGCGGTCGAGAAGCTGTAGGGCGCGAGCGCCGCCGAGCCACGCCGGTCGGCCGCGTCGTAGAGCGCGGACCATTCCGGATCGACGCCGAGCCGAAAGAGCTCCGCGACGGCAGCGGCCAAGTCCCGGCCGCCCGACTCCTCCTTCGGCGCCGGATGCAGCGCGCGCCGTCCAGGCTGCGCGCCGACCCGCCGGATCAGGGAGCTGAGGATCGGCTTCGGCCCCACCTCGATCAGGGCGGCCGGGTTGACCTCGAGCAGCCGCTCGGCGGCGTCGGCGAACAGCACTGGCGCGCTCACGTGCCGCGTCCAGTACGCCGCGTCCATCGGCTCGTTCTTTGCCAGCAGCCTGCCATGGACCGTCGAGTAGACCGGCACGCGCGGCACGCCGCCGCCGACCAGCTCGGCCACTGCGGCGAAACGCTCCAGCATCGGCTGCATCAGCGGTGAGTGGAACGCGTGCGAGACCGTGAGCGGCTGACTGCGAATCCTGCGTTCCTTCAGTGCCGCCGCGATGCGGCCGAGCGCGGTCAGGTCGCCGGACAGCACGGTGGATCGCGGACCGTTGACCGCGCCGATGCCGACCAGCGGCTCGTCGGCGATCAGCTCGTCCAGATCCGCCGGATCGGCTTGTACCGAAAGCATTCCGCCGCCGGCCGGCAGTTCCTGCATCAGCGCGCCGCGCGTTGCGATCAGCCGCGCGGCGGCATCCAGCGGGAAGACATCGGCCAGCGTCGCGGCCACGTACTCGCCGACGCTGTGCCCGAGCAGGTACGCCGGTTCGATGCCGAGTTGGCCAAGCGTCCGAGCGAGGGCATATCCGACCGCGAACAGTGCGGGCTGGGTGAAGCCGGTGTGGTGGATGCGCTCGTCGCCGGAAGCGATGAGATCGAGCACTGATTCGCCGACGTGCGGACGCAGCGCGTCATCCGCCTCCCGCAGGAAGCGGCGGTACAACGGTGCCTCAGCGGCAAGCCGCATGGTCATCTTCGGGAACTGCGAACCCTGTCCGGTGAAGAGGAAAGCCTGTTTCGGCCGCGATTTCGGGCGCGGCACGTCGGGACCGATCACGCTCGGGTCCTCGGCCGCCGCGCGCAAGGCCTCGGCCAGGTCGCGGGTGTCCTCGGCGGCGACGGCGTACCGGTACCGCTGCCCCGTTTTGACCTCGTTGCTGGCCCAGCACACCGCCGCCGCCCGGCCGCGCTGCCGAGCCACCGCGTCCGCTTGGACCAGCAGGTTCCGGCGCAGCCCCTCGGGCGAGGAGGCGGTCAACGTGAAGACGGAGGCACCGATGCCGCTTTGCGGCCCCTCATCCGACGTGACTGTTGATGCGCCAGCCGTGGCAGCCGTCGATGGCCTAGCGAGTGGTGCCTTCGTCACTTGGGGCGCAGACTCCAGCACCGCGTGTGCGTTCGTGCCGCCGAGCCCGAAGCTGCTCAGTCCCGCGATCGCCGGCTCCTTCGCCGAAAGCCGCAGCGGGGCTTTGAGCAGCTTGAGCCCGCGGTCCGCGAGCTGCAATACAGGGTTCTCCTTTGCCGCGAACCGGCTTGCCGGAACCATCCGGTGATGCAAGGAGAGCGCCACCTTGATGAGGCCCGCGATACCTGCCGCGCCCTCGGTGTGCCCGAGATTGCCCTTGACCGAACCGAACGCCAGCGGCTTCACGCGACCTGCGTGCAAGTCGCCGAGCGCATTGGTCTCGATTCGGTCGCCGAGCTGAGTGCCCGTGCCGTGCGCCTCGAGGAAAGTCACCTCTTCGGGCGCGACCTCGGCCCGTCGATACGCCGCCGCGATCACCTCGCGCTGCGACCAGCGGTTCGGCGCGGTGATCCCGTTGCTGCGCCCGTCCTGGTTGACCGCGGTGCCGCGGATGACCGCGTACACGCGCTGGCCGTCCGCGATCGCGTCCTCCAGCCGCCGCAGCACCACGACGCCGACACCCTCGCCGCGCCCGATTCCGTTCGCGTCGGCGCTGAACGGCTTGCACCGGCCATCCGGCGCGGACAGCCCGGCCTGCGTGTAGAAGATGCTCAGGCTCGGCGTCACGGCGACGTTCACCCCGCCGGCCAGCGCATAGTCGCACTCTCCGGCGAGCAGCGCGTTGGCGGCCAAGTGCACCGCCACCAGTGACGATGAACACGCCGTGTCGACCGCGAGACTCTGACCCTTGAGATCCAGGTGGTAAGAGATCCGGTTAGCGGTCATGCAGTAGCCGTTGCCGGAGATCGCCTGCGCGGTGAGGTTCGCATAATCGGTCACCGACAACTGCGCCCACTCGTTGCCCATGATGCCGATGAAGACCCCTGCGTTGGTCCCGGCCAGCCGCTGCGGCGCGATCCCCGCGTCCTCGATCGCCCGCCACGCGGTCTGCAACAGCAGCCGCTGCTGTGGGTCCAGCACCGCGGCCTCGCGCGGCGAGATGGTGAAGAACTCGTTGTCGAACGCGTCCACGTCCGGGATGAAGCCACCCTGCGTCGTGTTCGCGTGCCCCTGCGCGCCCTCGGCCGAGTAGAACGCGCGTGCGTCCCACCGCTGCTGCGGTACCTCGCCGACGCCGTCCCCGGACCTGGTGAGCAGGTCCCAGTAGCCGGCCAGGTCGGCGGCGCCGGGGAACCGGCAGTCCATGCCGACGATAGCGATGGGACGCATCACGACTTCCCGGCGGCCTTCAGCTCTCCGGCCAGGTGCTCGGCCAGCGCGGCGGCGGTCGGGTAGTCCCAGGCCACCGTCGGCTCGAGTACCAGGTCGAAGTCCTCTTCCACGTCGCCGCACAGGCTCAGCGCCGCGACCGAGTCCATGCCGTACTCGGCCAGCGGCTCGCTCGGGTCGATCTCCGCGGGGTCGCGCTGCAGGTAAATAGCCACCCGGTCGACCAACCAGGTGGTCAGACTCTCGACGGTGTGCCCGGAGCTTGCGGACGGAAGGTCGTGCGTCTCGATGGACATTGCGGGCTCCTCGCGGTTCTGCGTCGGCGGATCGGTCGGGCGAGCGGTTGGTGGACCAGTTGTCTGTCACGAAGTCGGTTCGGTCTTCGGTGCCTCACGCGGTCAGCGGGCTGTCGTAAAGGTCGTAGCTGCGGTGTTCGTGGAAGCGGCGCAGCACCTCGTCGTGCACCCGCTCGGCGCAGCTGTCCGGCAGGTCGGGCAGCTTCTGGCCGAGCCGGCGGGCCAGCCGGTAAAGGGCCGTGGCCGCCCAGGACGGGTCGGCGAGGAACTCGTCCGAGCCGCCGCGCGCCTCGCGCCAGACGCCGAGCACCGAGGCCGCGGCCAGCAGCACCGTGTACCGGTCCGCGAGCGCGAAGCTGGCCGGGCTGGCCAACGCGGTGCGGTCCTGTGGGGAGAGGTCGAGCGCCTCCTCCTGCATTTGCCGCAGCTCGTCCATCATCCGCAATGCGAAGCCGTGCAGCGCGCGCTCGACCGGCGAACCGGACGGCAGCTCATCGACCGCGGCGATCAGCGACGCGCTCAGGCCGTCCCGGCCGCTGGCCAGGGTCAACCGGTCGAACGGAATCGGACCGAGCGGCGCGCGTGGCTGGAACAGCTCGGCCGGGGCCGGCTCGCCGGCGAACCAGGCGCGCTTGGCCAGGCGGGAGAGCTGCGGAATGATCGTGGCCTGACAGGCCGCGGAACCGGCGTGCCCGAGGCTGAGCACCGGCAGGTCCCTGACATGCTTCTGGAAGATGCCGAACTCGCCGTCGCGCACGTAGAACCGGGCGCCGAGCACGATGGAGAGCTCGTACATCGCCTCGCTGAGCACCTTCGGCACCAGGTACTTCACCGCCGAGGCGTAAACGCTGGTCTCCTCCGGCAGCAGATGCACCGCGCGCGTTCCGGCCAGCGACATCGCGTCGCAGATCAACAGGTCCAGGAACGCCGCCGACAAGGTCGCCTTCGCGTGCGGGATCTCCATCACCGAGCGGCGGTACAGCTGGCGGCCCACTGCGAAGCGAACCGCAGTACGCAGACTGGCGTCGCCGGTGCCGATCGCCATGCCGGGCACGGCGCTGCGGGTTATCTGGAACGAGCGCAGCGCCAGCTCGACGCCTTGGCCGAGCCCGCCGACCAGCGCGGAGCCGGGCACCGGGCAGTCGTCGAATTCCAGCCCGGACAGGTGGCAGCCGCGCACGCCGACCGCGGTGTAGCGAGGCAGAGTCTTGAAACGCTTCGGGTCGAGCTGGTCGCGGCGCAGCAGCAGCACCGAGTGGCTACGGCTGCCGGGAGCCGTGGAGGTCCGGCTGAACAGCGCCAGTGCCTCGGCCCGGTCAGCGTTGTTGATGACCTGTTTTCCGCCGTCGAGCCGGAAGCCGCCGCCGTCTACCGGCCGTGCTTCGAACTCGTTGCGCACGAAGTCGTTGCCGTGCGCCAGTTCGTGATAGGCCACCGAGGCCTTGCCGCCGGCCAGCAGCAGCTCAGCCAGCTCGCGCTTCTGCTCCTCGCTGCCCACTGTCCACACATTGACAGCAGCCATGAACGAGGTGGCGCCGTATCCGAGCCCGAGTGTCACATCCCGGCGGAACACCTGGCGCATCACCCGCACCAGCGTGTCCAGCCGGTCGAGCCGGCCGCCGAACTCGCGCGGCACGAAGTCGGCGTTGAGCTTCAGCTCGTCGAGCATCCGCTCGCCCTCGGCGCTGATCTCGGCGGCTTCGTCCGCCTCGAGCAGCCGGGCATTGCCCACCGGGTTGTCCGGGTCGTATGGATCGCCGAACCCGAATTCGATCTCCGTCGCGCGGGCGCTCGCGTCAGCTTCCTGATCGAGCAGGGCCGTCCCCGGACGGTCCGCAGCGGTCGCTTCACTCAGCATGGCATCCCCTCGGCGGTGATCTGCGGTTCCTCTCGCGCTCCGGCCAGGCGCACCGGCGATAGCGAGAACAGTTCGCCCTCGTCGCGGGCCGCGCACAGCTCGGAAAGCAACTGCTCGTAGGCCGCGCCGTCGCGGCTGCCTGAATCGACGCGGCCTGAATCGACGCGGCCTGATTCGACGGCGGCCGACTCGCCGAGCCGCACCAGTAGCCGGTCGAGCGCCGCGCGCAGCCAGATTCCGTCCCGCCACACCCGGCCCAGTCCTTCGGTGTCACGTAGGCCATCGGTGTCAGGAGCCTGTTTCTGCTGGTTGTGCGCCCACAGGCCGAGGCAGGCGGCGGCGGCGAAGCACAGCGTGTAGCGGCGCGCGG
This sequence comes from Actinocrinis sp., assembly GCF_035605935.1. Classification (GTDB taxonomy): domain Bacteria; phylum Actinomycetota; class Actinomycetes; order Streptomycetales; family Catenulisporaceae; genus Actinocrinis. The sequence goes on from NZ_DATNGK010000119.1 coordinate 10,571, forward strand.
CCTCGAAGGCCTGCGGTGAGACGTCGGCCAGGGCGTTCTGGTGCGACTCCATCTCGGCGTGCACCCGCTCGATCGCCTCAGCCAGCCGTTCGGCCGCCGCGACCGCACTCTTGAGTGCGGGCTCTTGGTCGGCGGCGCCGCGCAGGATCGCGATGGAATCGGGCACGGTGGCCAGCACCCCGCTGCCGCTGCGGGCAACCAGCGACAGCCGCGCCGGATCGACCGGCGGCAGCGGAGCGTCCAGGTCGAAGGCCGCGACCGCGCCGGCGGTGTCTCCGGCGCCGCGCCGATAGGTCCGCACCAGCGTCCTGAACTGGTTGATGATCGAGTTCAGATTCACCAGTGTGTTGCCGTCGAACAGGCCAACGATCCGGTGGTCGCGGTCCACCTTCTGGAACATCCCGTGCGCGTAAACCTCCTTGAGGTACGCGCGAGCGCCGAGTTGCCGGGTCAGATCGGCGATAACCATCTCAGTGTTCGTCGGCACCAGGTACTTCGCCGCCGCCGAGATCACGCTCATCTCTTCGGTCAGCACGTGCACCGCGCGCGAGGCGACGATCGACAGCGCCTCGCCGATCAGCACGTCCGTGGCCGCGGTGGCCAGCACCGAGCGGGTTTTCGGCAGCTCGATCAGGGCCCTGCCGTAAAGCTTGCGCTCCCGGTTGAAGTCCAGCACCAGCCGCAGCGCGTGGTCGGCCGCGCCGAGCGACAGCGCGGTGCACATCGTGCGGGTCAGCTGCAGTGCCTTGAGGATCGTCTCGATCCCGCCGCCCTTGGCGCCGATGATCTCCGATTCCGCAACGAGCGCCGCGTCGAAGCGGATACCGCTGATGTCCGCGCCCCGGATGCCTAGCGTGTGGATCTTGTCCACACACGTGTACGTGCCCTGGCTCAGCTTGCGCTTGTCAACCAGCAGCATGCTGAATCCGCGTGGCCCTCCGGACGGTTCTGTGCGCGCGAGCAGCGAGAGCAGCTCGCCCCTGGTCGCGTTGTTGATCAGCCACTTCTCGCCGTTGACCAGCAGCCCACCGAAGCCGTCCGGGACCGCGGTCACCTCGCCGCCGATCAGGTCGCTTCCGTGCGCCCGCTCGGTCAGCCCCAGTGAGACCGGCACGCCGGCGCAGATGTCCGCGCCGAGCGTGTCAGCCTGCTGCTTCGAACCGGCGACCCACACGCATACGCCGCCGAGGTACGTCTTACCGTGCCCGATCGCGACGGTCAGGTCGCGCCGGGCCACCACCCGCATGAGCTGCACCAGCTGCTCATAGTCGGCGAGCCGGCCGCCGTGCTGCACCGGGACGTAGTAGCTCGGCACGCCCCAGTCGTCGAGCTGCGCGCAAATCGCGGCCGGGAACTCTTCGCGCTCGTCGAGCTGCGCGCACCGGGCGTAAGAGAACTCGGTGTCCGGATCCCATGGATCCCCGAGCCTGGCCTCCAGCTCTTCGGCCGGCTGATAGCGGACTGCGCCCATCTCAGGCTTCTCCCGTCCCGATCCTCTGGCGTCTCAGTGCTCTGTCGAGTCAGTCGTCCGTCGCCCTTGTCCGCCGCCGGCTCAGCCGACCGGCTCAAGGGCCGCGGTGGGCCGGATCATCGCGGCCACATCGCGGTCGAGCACCTCGTGCAGCGGCGTGACCTTGCCTTCCAGGAACAGCCGGCGCATCAGGGTCCGCTGGATCTTGCCGCTGGTGGTGCGGCGGATCGTGGACGGCTTGACCAGCACCACGTTCGCGACCGGAACGGCGAACTCGCGGGCGATCTCACGCTGGATCGCGGCGGAGATCTCGGCCGGATCGACCGGACCGGCGTTCGCGCGCACCTCCTGCACGATGACCAGCTGCTCGCGCTCGGTGTCCACGGAGAACACCGCGCCCGCCCCGGTCCCGAGCGCCGGGTGCAGCGCCTGCACCGCGCGCTCCACGTCGTGCGGGTACAGGTTGCGGCCGTTGATCAGGATCATCTCCTTGAGCCGGCCGGTGACGTACAGCTCGCCGCCCTCCAGCACGCCCAGGTCGCCGGTACGCAGCCAACCGGACGCGTCAGCGCCCTCAGCTGCGGCGATCCCGGCGTTGAAGATCTCTTCAGTGCTCTGCGGATTGGCCCAGTAGCCCGCCGCGACGCTCGCGCCCTTGACCCACAGCTCGCCGACCTGACCCTCCGGCAACTGCACGAAGGTTTCCGGGTCCACCACCCGCACATCGAAGTCCTCGCGCACCACCACGCCGCTGCTGACCAGCGTGCGCACCGGCGCGTCATCCCGCGCGGGCAGCAGCTCGCCGCGCTCGAGACCGCCGGCGTCGACCGGCCGGTACACCGGGACCTTGCCCAGCGGCGTGCCGGAGATCAGCAGCGTCGTCTCGGCCATTCCATAGCAGGGGAAGAAGTGCTCGGGCCGGAACCCGGCCGGGGCGAAGCGTCGCGCGAAGGCCCGCAGCGTCTCGGCGCGGATCGGCTCGGCGCCGTTGCACGCGATGGTCCAGGAGGACAGTTCCAGCGTCGCGAGCTGCTCGTCGGTGACCCGGCGCACACACAGGTCGAAGCCGAAGTTCGGGCCGCCGCCGACCGTCACCCGGTGCGTGCTGATCATCTCCAACCAGCGGTACGGCCGCTTCAGGAACGCGCTTGGCGACATCAGCGCGGCCGAGCTGCCCAGGTAGAGCGGGTGCAGGATGTGCCCGATCAGGCCCATGTCGTGGTAGAACGGCAGCCACCCGCCGAGCCGGGACTCGCGGTCCACAGTGCCGGTGGAGTGCTGGATCGCCGCCTCGTTCGCCAGCAGGTTCCCGTGCGTGACCATGACGCCCTTGGGCGTGCTGGTCGAGCCGGAGGTGTACTGAAGGAAAGCCAGGTGCTCGGGCCCGAAGGAGGGCTCGACCCACGCGGCGGGATCGCCGTAAGCGGGCGCGCCCGCGCCGTCCACCGCATTCGTGGCCAGGCACTGGATCTCGTCCAGGCCTTCGGCGGCCAGCCACGCGCGGATCTCCGCCTCGTTCGCGGTATCGGTGAGCACCGCGGTGACCTCGGCGTTGCGTACGATTCCGGTCACCCGCTCGAAGTGGTGACCCATCTCGCCAGGCAACGGCGCGGGAACGGCCACCGCTCCGGCGTAAAGGCAGCCGACGAATGCGGCGATGAAGTCGGTGCCTGATGGGTAAAGCAGCAGCACCTGGCGGCCGAAAGCGCCGTGCGCCTGCAACCAGGAGGCGATCCGCTTTGCGCGCTCGTCGAGCCCCGCATAAGTCAGGTGTTCGGTCTGCGCCCCGGCGCTTGTGTCGCTCAGAAAGATGAACGCGTCGCGCTCGGCCAGCTCGGCGGCGTTCGCCAACACCAGGTCCGTGTAGGTCCCGAAACGTGCGGCCATTGCTAAGTCACCTCGATCGTCGGCAGGCTGTCGACCGCCACCGTCGGCGGTGGGGATCGTCGCCATCGTCGATCAGGGCACTTAAGGCCTCCTTGCGCGATTTGGACCCGCGTGCTGTTTTCACCGCCCCGATCCCCGGCCGCGCTAAACCGATGGCGATTCGCCGCCGGGTCGTGAATCATCCGGGGAATGCGTTCGGCAGATGAAGCGCACGGCGAGGGCATCGTCGTGCGCGGCCTAACCAAGGTCTTCTACACGACTGTGCGGCGCCCAGGGTTCGCGGGCGCGGTACGGTCGTTGATCGCGCCGCAACGGGCAGCGAAAACGGTGGTGCGCGACGTGTCGTTCGACGTCGCGCGCGGCGAGCTGTTGGCGCTACTCGGCCCGAACGGCGCCGGGAAGTCCACCACCATCAAGATGTTGACTGGCATCCTCACTCCGACCCGCGGCGCGGTCATGGTCGCCGGCATGAATCCGCACCTCGACCGAAAACGCAACGCCAGGAACATCGGCGCGGTCTTCGGGCAACGCACTCAACTCTGGTGGGACCTGCCGGCCAAAGAGTCCTTCACGATCCTGCGTTCCATTTACGGTGTGCCGGCCGAACGGCATCGCGCCCGGCTGGCCGAGCTCGACCGGCTGCTCGAGCTGTCAGAGTTCTGGCAGACGCGGGTACGGCACCTGTCCCTCGGCCAGCGGGTGCGCTGCGACCTGGCCGCCGCGCTGCTGCACGACCCAGCGATCGTCTTCCTCGACGAGCCGACGATCGGCATGGACGTGGTGGTCAAGGAGCAGGTCAGAGGCCTGCTTCGGCACGAGGTCGAGCAGCGCGGCCGGGCGGTGCTGCTTACCACGCACGACATGACGGAGGTCGAGCGCCTGGCCGAACGCGTGGTGCTGATCAATCACGGCCGTATCGTGCTGGACGGAACACTGGAAGAGGTACGACGCGAGTTCGGCGGCACCTGGCGCATTCGCGCGACTATCGCCGACTCCGCCTTATCCGCCTCGTCCCCGTCATCGCAAGCGGTACGCGCTCGCGATCTGCCGGCCGGTCTCGAACTGCTCAGCCAGGACCGCACGGAGCTTGTGTTCGCACCCGCAGCGGCGACCGGTGATACGCCTGCGATCACCGTTCCGGAGGCGCTGCGAGCCGTGGTCGACCGGTACCCGATCGTCGGCATCTCCATCGAGGAGACCGATCTCGAGGACGCCATGCGCGCCGCCTATCTGCGTCAGGGCGTCGCGACCGCCGAGCCTGAGCCCGAAACCGGGCCTGGCCAAGACGCCGGACAGGTCGTCTCGTGATCGAGCCGAATCCCCGTCAGCCGCTCGCCTTGCGCGCCGCGTGGATCACGCCGCTGGGCGAACTGCTGGCCCCGCCGCGGATCGCCGCCACCGCGATCCGGATGGTCATCCAGATCTTCCTCGTGGTCTACCTGTGGCACGGACTGTACAGCCACACCTCGACCAATTCAGGGCTCGATCGCGGACAGGCGGTGACCTTCGCCGTCCTGGCGGTGCTCATCACGCGCATCCGCGGGCTGGACCGGTTCGCCGGGCGGGACACTGTGTTTCAGCACCTTGCGTACGGCACGATCGTCTACTGGTTCCTGCGGCCGCTCGCTCCGCGCCGCTACTACGTTCTGCGCGCGCTCGGCGATCAGGCGTACGGGTTCGCCTGGGTCGTCGTCGGCTATGCGGCGTGCCTCGCGAGCGGCGTGATCGAGCCGCCCGCGTCGGGCACGGCCGCAGCCGCGTGCGCGGCCTCTCTGCTGCTCGGTCAGGCGGTCCTGTACGAGTTGACTCTTCTCACGGACCTGATGTGCTTCTGGACGATGCACAACGACAGCGCTGTGCAGATGATCCAGTTCGCGCAGAACCTGCTGTCCGGAGCGTACGCACCGCTGTGGTACTTCCCCGCCTGGTTCATCACGATGAGTTCGTTCCTGCCGTTTCAGTCGACCCTTAACACGCCGCTCTCGCTGTACATCGGCCGCATCCCGGTCCGGCAGGCTCCGGGCGATCTGCTGTTCCAGACGGCATGGGTGGTCGCTCTCGCGCTGATCTCGCGGCTGTTGTGGGGCCGGGCTTCGCGGCGCGTAGCCGTGCAAGGAGGCTGAGGCTGACGATGTGGCGGAGTTTCACCGAAGCGTGGCGCGTCGCCTGGCAGATCACCGCGCTCAACTTCCGCGCGCAGCTGGAGTACCGGGTGGAGTTCCTGATCCGGATCGCGTTCGGCATCGTATGGCAGTTGTCGATCATCGTGTTCGCCGCGGTGCTGCTCTCGAAGTTCTCCGGCATGGGCGGCTGGACCAGTTCGCAAATCCTGCTGCTGGTCGCGACGCGGATGCTGTGCAACGGCTTGTACGTGCTCTACTGCGGCAGCGTGTTCAGCTTGGCGTTCTATGTGCAGCAAGGCCTGATCGACGGGTACCTGCTGCGTCCGATGCCGGTTTTCCGGCAGGTGCAACTTGTCGCCTTCCAGACGAACGGCATCGGTGACTTGCTGGTGGGCGTCGGCCTGTTCGCGGGGGCGATCGCCCGCAGCCCACTGGACTGGACGCCCAGCCGCATCGCGTACCTGGCCGCGGGAGTCATCGGCGGCACGTTACTGATCACCGCGGTGTTCACTGCGGTCTCCGCGGCCGCGTTGCACTTCCCGGCGAGCTGGTACTGGTCACTGTGGATCAGCGAGGTCAGCGCGACCTTCGGCAGCTATCCGCTCAGCATCCTGCCAAGGGCCGTCGGCGAACTGCTGACCTGGCTGCTGCCCATCGCGTTCATCGCGTATCTGCCCGTCGGCGTACTCACCGGACACGGCGCCGGCCTCGGCGTCCCGATCGCCATCGCGGCCGGTGCGCCCCTGGTCGCCCTCGCCATGTACATCGGGTCGCGGCTGCTTTGGAACTGGAGCCTGCGGCACTACACCGGCGTCAACGGCTGACACCTCCAGGGGCGATGGCGCACGGTCAGTGGGCTTACACGCCGCCGACAGCTACGACGCCTGTCTTGGTGCCCACGAAGGCCTGGTTGCCGACCACAGTGGGAGAGGTGAAGGTCGGACACGCGCTGCCGAGGTAGATCTGCGCCTTCGTCGCCCCGGTGGCCGGGTCGAGCGCGTAAAGCTCGCCGCCGAAGTAGTCCACCCACCAGACCGCGCCGCCGCCGATCACCGGGGAACCCTCGGCCGGGACCGTGGACTTCCACAGCAGGCTCGGCGTCCCGTCCGATCCGATGGTCACGGCCTGGGGCCCACTGGCGCAGGGTACGTATACCGTGTTGCCGGCAATCGCTGCGGTCCCAAAGGTCTGACAGGTGTTGGGCAGTTCCGCTATCTGGCCGCCGACCCCGCCGAGGGCACCGAGGCGCAGCACGTAACCGGTGTTGGTCTTGCCATCCGCATAGATGTACTGGCCGCCGACCAGGGCCGGGGTCATCGCGCCGAGGTCGGCGTCGCCGCCGTTCTGGGTGGCCCAGTCGGTCGGGGCGAAGAAGTCCAGCCGTTGCAGGCTCGGCGACAGCTCCATCACCGAGTCGCTGCCATCGTAGGTTCCTGATGTCGCCTCGCCGTTTCCGGATGCGACAAGCAGATTGCCGTTGGGGTCCACGACTGCGCCGCCGGTCTCCCAGAAAGCTCCCTCGCGGGTGGTCGGCACCGCGTAGCTCGTCTCGCCGGTGCCGTCGGTGGCCACCGAGACGACCTGACCGATGTAGTTCCCGCAGTCGCCGTACAACCCGCCATACGGAACATAAATACGCCCGTTGAGTAGTGTCAGGGCAGCGCGCTGCTGGAACGCGATCGCAGTGCCCTTCGGCGGGTCGAGCGGAGTCTGCAACTCGACCGTGCCGGTGCCAGCGTTGATGCCGAACAATGTGTGCGTGCCGCCGACCAGTTCGGCGAGGGCGTAGACCCGGTTGGTGCCCGGGTCGTACACCATCGTGCTCGTGATACCCAGCGGATCGATGTCGCCGCAAGGCAGGCTGGAAAGCGGTTCCGGCGAGCCGAGGTGCGCGGACCAGATGACGGCGCCGGTGCTGCGGTTGAGCGCGTAAACCGTGTCGTTCTCGGTGGCCGCGAAGACCCGGCCGCCCACGAGCAGCGGCTGACCGTAGACCGCACCGTCGAGTGGCGCGGTCCAATTCAGCGACAGCGTTGTCAGGGGACTGAGCTTGGTCTGGTTCCCGTCGCGCAGATTGTCGAGGTGGTACGTGGGCCAGTCGCCGGCAGTGACCTGTCCCAGCGGGGCAGTGGTCGCGGCCGGGGCGGCGGCGGCCGCATGAGCGGCGGAGCTGGCACCGGCAAAGGCGGCGCACGCGGCGAAGAGACCCGAGGCCGCGACAGCCCGCAAGACGACACTTCTCATGCGCTGCAACCCCATCCGCTGCGGTGGACTCGGGCGAACCGGGGCGGCTTCCGGTCGGCCGGCCCACCGTCAGGCTAGGGAGCGGGGCGGATTGCGCCAGCCCCGGTCCGGCCGGATTGAGCACCGTCGTTCCAATACGCCTACTGACCCGCTCTGACGCTGGTCGCGCCGACAAGCCGGGGTGAAACTTACCGGCCGGGGCTGGCGGCGCCGGCGAGCTGAGCCCACAGCCGGCGCTCCTCGGCGGTTGGCGGCACGTGCGGGATGAGGCGCTCGGGGTGGCCGGGCGGCAGACACGGCGGCCGGTCGCCCATCGGGTCAGTCGGCCCCGGGATGAAGTAGCCGTTCGACCCGGCGAAGGCGCGCAGGCACAGAAAGAGGAAACGGCGCACGCGGCGCAGCGGTGAGTCGCCCATGGTGGCCTCCTGTTCCGGCGCTGGATGGAGCGCCGGTCGGTGCGGGGGGCAACTCCCGCGCCGACCGGCTGCCTACGTTCTGACTTTCCGTTCAAGCCGCTGAGATTGAGCCGGCTCTGCGGTCAAACGGCCGCGGTCGCGCCCGCGATCGTCGTGTAGATGTCGCGCAGGCTGCGCTTGGAGAACAGCCGGCCGACCGGAACCCGTGTGCCGGTCTCCTGCTCCACCGCGGCGACCAGGCGCAGCAGATAGAGCGAATCCCAGGAGACGACCTGGTCGAAGTCGTTCTCCAGTTCGGTCTCCAGCAACGGCAGGTCCAGCTCGTCGCGGACGATCTCGAGGAAGCGCTCCTCGGTCAGCGTGCTCATGTCTTCTACCTTTCGAAACTCGCGCGCAGGCGCAGATGGCCGGGGATCTCTGGCGGCGTCGCCAGATCGTGGCGGTAGTCGGGCGCCTCGTCGGTCCCGCCGCTGCGTTCGAAACCGAACGACGGCCAGAAGTCGCGCACCCTGTGGTTCTTCTTCGTGGGGCGGTAGCTCGCGTGGACCGGGCCGAGGCCGGCCGCCTTCGCGTGCGCCAGCAGCGCGCCGATCGCGGCCTGTTCGATCCCGCGGGACAGCACGCGGCAGCTCATGATGTAGTTGTCGATGGTCAAGCCGTCCGCGCTCTTCGAGCAGAACAGCGCGCCGACCAGGCCGTTGTCGCCGAACTTGTCGGCAGAACGCAGATACAGCACGAGGTGGTCAGGGCTCTGCGAGAGCTCCCGCACCGTGTCGGGCTGCATCCGCAGGGTGGTGAGGTTGCACTGGTTGCTGCGCAGGCTCAGCTGCGAGACCCGTGCCACCTCGCTCTCGCTCACCGGCGCGACCGTCAGCGTGACGCCGAGGTTCGCCAGGTATTCCTCGAAGTCGTCCGAGCTGTCCAGCAGGTCCTGCCTGGCCGCGTCGGTCCGGTAGAGCGCGGCGCGCTCGCGGTCCTCGGCGGTGAGTTCGAGCACGTCGAACCAGCCGTCCGCGAGCAGCTTGCCGATGTGCAGCGCGGGCTCCTCGTCCAGCCGCACCACGGCGACCTGCGGGATGCTCGCGGCGATCAGGCCGGTCTCGAACGGCGAGTCGTCGGCGAAGACGAAGCTGTCGATGCCCAGGTTGAGCCTGGCGGCGATGTCGCGCAGATTCGCGTCCTTCGGGTTCCAGTTCGCGTTGATCCGCACGAAGTCGGTGTCGCGCAGCACCATGTCAGGGTGCGTACGCAGCACCTCCTCCACCGGCTCCTGGTCGTTCTTGCTGCTCACCGCGAGCAGCACGCCCTGCGAGCCGATCTGCTTCGCCACGCGCTGGAAGTTGCCGAACGCCTCGCCGCGGTACGTGGTGGCCATCTCGATGCCGTCCGCGCCGTCATCGCCGAGGATGCCGTCCCACAGGGTGTTGTCCAGGTCGAGGACGAGCACCTTCTTCGTCAGACCCTTGATGGTCCTAGTCAGATGCGCCACCTCGCGGGCGTACCGGCCGAGCAGCTCATCGCCGAGGTGCGCCTTCGCGTAGCAAGCCATGCGCGCGTCACCGACCGGCCCTCCGGCGGCGATCAGCGGATCGAAGTCGATCACCGCGACCCGCTGATGCTCCGCGGACAGCCGCAGCAGGCCCGCGTTGAACTCGCGCCAAGCGATGCCGAGCGCGGCCCGGGAACGCAGGTCCACCAGCTGATGCGTGTGCGCGCGCTGCAACGGCACCGTGTTGAGCACGAGCGTCGCAGTGGGCTGATTACTGACGAACTTCTCGGCCAGCCGGCTCAGCTGCGCGAGCTTCGCCGTCGTCGCCTCCTGCAGCTCCTCGATCCGCCACACCTCGGGCAGCTCGTCGAAGATCGCCTGCGGGTCGAGCACCACCAGCGCGAGATCGAGCCCTGATGCGTACAGCTGGCTACCCGTGTCCTGCAGTTCGCGCAGGTAGCCGTCGAAATCGCCCAGCGTGATGTCCAGCAGCAGACCGTGCCTGGCCAGTTCCGCGGTCAGCGGCGGCACGAGCGCGGCGACCGTGGAGTGCCCGGCGACCGCGACCTTGATCACGGCCTGCGCCGGGTTGTGCTCCAGGACCGCGGCCGGGCTCAGCTTGCTCAGCACGCGGCCGGCGCGCACCAGGTCACTCGCCGCGCTCTCGCTGCGCGTCAGCTCCGCCAGCAGCGGGGCCACCTCGGCGTATTCGGCGGCCAGGGTCTTGGCGCGGGCCAGCGACTGGAGCCGGCCGAGCGGGTCGGGGTTCTCCTTGGGCTGAGCCGGTTCCCCCGCCGCGGCGGAGACCGGGGAGTCGATGACCGTGGTCATCAGCGCCCTCCTTCTCTCTCATCCGGTCCGGGGCTCACCAGCTCGGGGTTTCCAGCAGCTCGATCAGGATCGCGGTCCACATGAACCCGGTGCCGACGCCGATCGTCAGTACCTTGTCTCCCGCCTTCGCCTTTCCGCTGCGCACCACGTATTCCAGGTTCACCAGGTGGTCCGCCGCGCCCATGTGGCCGTAGTCGCAGCCCCAGTCGTAGACGGTGCGCGAGGCGTCCAGGCCCAGCGGCCGGTAGAACGCCCACTCCACGATCGATTTGCCGGTGTTCGCGTGGATCAACCAGTCGACGTTCGAGATGTCGCTGTCGGTGCCCTCGAACACCTCGCCGACCACCGCGAACAGGCTCTTGCTCATCCGCTCGATGGTCTGGTCGTACAGGTCCTCGCCGGTGGCCAGGTATGCACGCTTGCGGCCGCGCAGGTCCACCTTCGAACCCTGAGCGAACGGCGCCAGGGTCCAGGCGTCCGGGCCGCGGTAGATCGGCTCGAGGGTCGAGTCCGCGACCGAGGCGGTGGAGATGACACGGGCGAAGCCGCCGCTGCTCGAAAGCACCGCCGAACCCGCGCCGTCGCCGTAGACCTGCTGGTCATCGCTGTTCCACCGGTCGAAGTAGGGCAGGTGGAAGGAGTCGCCGGCGGTCACCAGCGCGGCTGTGCCGGGCCTGGCCACCACCCAGGAGGCGCCGAGTTCGAAGGCGGCCAGGCCTCCGTTCGAACCCTGCTTTATCTCGATCGCCGCGGCCGGGCCGCCGACGGTGTGGTTGTGCACGTACGAGGCGGGCTGCCAGAACTCCTGGCCCTGATGCCCGATCCCGGCGTGCACGACCAGGTCGAACTGCTCGTGGGCGATGCCTGAGCGCTCCACGGCCTGACGGCCGGCCGCCGCCGCCATGACGCCGGGAGCCTCCGTCTGCGGATCGGCCACGTGCACGGCGCGAATACCGTTCGCGACCTTCTCGCCCTCGGTGTACCGGCCCTGCGCGATCGCCTCGTCGGCGGTCTCGATCTTCTCCGGGACATAGGCGCCGAAGGCCGCTACGTACAAGTTGTCCCAACGCATGAATTACTCCAGGGCGTCAATCGGGAAATAGCGTCGGCTCGATGGTCGAGTCCGCTGCTAAAGCAGGTCTTGCGCAGCGGCACTGCTCTTGGGCGCCGCGGCAAGTCTCCGATCGGAGATATCCGAGCGGTGTATCAGGTTTCAGCTATGGCCGCGGGCCGGGGGCTGTTGTACTCGGGCAGGACGGCACATCGCACACGCCTTTCAGGCGCGAGGGAGGCCACATGTCCGGTGCGATTCACGGATTCGTTCGACAACATGCTGACGACTACGAGACGCTGGAGGCGCTACGCGGGCTCGGGCTCAACTGGCGGCCGTCCGGCCAAGCCTCACTGCACGGACCGCTGCGCGAGCTTGCCGAGAACGTGGACGCCGCCTTTGTCAGCCTGGCCGAGGCGCTGTGGCACGCGCAGCAGGAGTGGCACCCGGCCGCGCTCACCGCCGAAGGCCTGCAGCGGGTCGACTACCTGCACTCCTTCCCGCACCAGGCGACCTTCCCGGTGCGGCTCGACCCGCGCGAGGCCAATCTGGAAGCCTTCCGCGCCGGACCGATGGTCACCGAGGACGGCAGCGTCGCGCTGATCGCGCTCGCCCCGACCGACCAGGTGCTCACCCCGGCCGCCTGCCACCACGTGTACGCCGATCACGAGGGCGAGTCGCTGACCAAGGCGCGGTACGTCACGACACGCAACACCTGCTTCCGGCAGGAGGAGCACTATGAGCCGCTGCGCCGGCAGTGGAGCTTCAGCATGCGCGAGATCGTCTGCCTAGGCAGCAGGGCGGAAGCCACCGCCTTCCTGCACACCGCGCGCCAGGCCCTCGATCTGCTGTTCAGGGACGCCGATTTGCCGGTGGCTTGGCTCAACGCGACCGATCCGTTCTTCCGGCCGCCCGGTGGGCCGAGGCACCGCGCGACGCGGCTGCAACCGACCAAATACGAGGCCGTATACGGCGGGGATCTGCCGATCGCGTCGGCAAATCTGCACTACGAGCACTTCGGCGCGGGCTTCCGGATCACCCGCGGCGGCTCGCACGCTCATAGCGCCTGCGTGGCGTTCGGCATCGAGCGCTGGCTTTTCGCGCTGACCGACCGGCACGGCACGGACCCGGCGAGCTGGCCCGACCTGCCGGCCGCGGCGGTGCGCGCCGCCGAGCGGGTGACCGCGGTGCGCAAACGGGGCCGGTGCACCTGAGAGGGTGCGGGACAGATGAGCGGCGGCGGCGGCCGCGTCGGCAACCGGCTGCGCGGCGCCGTTGGGGCAGTCGTCGCGGTCGCCACCATCGCTCATCAGTTCTCTGGCTCTTTTTTCGATGCCCGATTCACAGCAGGCCCTTCTCGTCGGCGCGCAGCAGCGCCTCGACCCGGTTGCGAGCGCCCAGCTTCTCCAGCGTCCGCTGGAAATAAGTCTTGATGGTGTTGTGCGCGAGCCCAAGTTCGCGCGCTATCTCGATATTCGTCTTCCCGGCGGCCACCTTGCGCAGGATTTCGTGCTCGCGAGGGGTCAGCGCGCCCGGCGTGCGCGGCCGCGCCGACCGCCGCGCACCGGGAGCCGGGTCGTGGGGCAGCAGCCGTTCCCCGTCGGCGACGCGCCGCAGCGCGTCCGCCAGGCCGGTCAGGTCCGTCCGCTTGTGCACGACGGCCGCTACCGCTTCGCCTGCGTCCCCGGCGGCGGCCACGGTTTGCTCGGCGCGCGCCGGATCCGTGGTGAACAGCACGATGCGGAGCGGCGGATGCAGCGTTCGCAGTCGTCTGATCAGGTCGATCGCGGGCAGATCGGGCAGCCGGGTGTCCATCACGACCAGGTGCGGCAGGTTCTGGCCGACCGCCGCGATCGCCTCCACTCCGGTCGCGGCCACGCTGGCCAAGTGCAGCCAATTCGTCGCGGCGCACAGCTGGCGCAGGCCGGCCAACACGATCGGGTGGCTGTCCACCGCGACCAGTCCAGTGGTCGGCGCCGCGGGCTCGGCCGCCCCGGTCAGAGTGCTGCGACACGCGGCGAAGCGGCGCTGTACGGCGAATCGCGGCCGTAGTTGGTCGTAACGGACTTCCGCCGACACGCCTGCCCGGGCCATGTCGTCGACCACCTCTTCCGGCTCTTCTTCGGGACCCGCAGGGCTCGAAAGCTACCGCCCTTACCGCACTGTCCGCTACGGAAAGTGACAGCTGGGATACGGTCAGCGTCAGCCTACTGCATCGCTCCCGAGGTGCCGCAACCCTGGCAAACCGCCTTTCGAGATCTTCCACCGTCCGCTGAAAGTGGCGTCGACCAGCGTCTCGCGCCGGTCGAGCGCCCCCTCACGCCGCGCGCGCCGGTCGCCGGCTCGCAGGTCCGTCCGAGGTGTACCGGTCAAGCAGATGCGCGAGGTGGTCGAGGAAATGCGTCTCGCGCTCCTTGATGAAGAAGTGCCGGCCCGGCAGGATCCGCATCTCGAACTCGTCCGCGGTATGCCGCGACCACTCGCTCATCTCCACCGGCGCCACCAGCGGGTCCTCCCGGCCCGCGAACACGTGGATCGGCACCGGCATCGGCTGCTGTTCGCGCGGCGGCACCGTGGCGCACAGCACCAGGTCGTCGCGTGCGATGGGCAGCAGGGTACTGAGCCACTCGGGGTGCCGCAGCACCGCGTCGGGGATCCCGCCGAGGGCGCTGAGGACGTCGACGAGTTCGGCGTCGGGCGCGTCCACGTCGCCGATTTTCGGTGGCGCCAGATGCGGCGCGCGATAGGCGGCCAGGACCAGCGCCTTCGGCAGTGGCGCGCCGCGTTCGAATCTGCGCAGCGCCAGGCTGAACGCGATCAGCGCGCCCATGCTGTGCCCGAAGAACAGATGCGGCTCGTCGAGCTGCGCGTCCAGCTCCCAGTCCAGGTCCTCGGTCAGCTCGTCCAAGTCGGTGAACCGCTGCTCGGACATGCGCCCTTCGCGCCCGGGCAAATGGATCGGCAGGACCCTGATCTGGTCACCGAGCGCGCGCTGCCAGCTCGCATAGGTGGAGGCGCCGCCGCCGGCGTAGGGGAAGCAGAACATCCGCAGCCCGGTCGCCGGCGCACCAGGGCGCGGCGCGGAAAGGTAACGGGTCATCGTGCTCCTCCTCGTCCTGCTGTCCTGATGGCGGATCAGGCCGCTGATGGCAGAACCCTGATCCCGGTGTCGGGGATCGCGCTGTCCGGGGTCGTCTCCGTCCCGGTGCCCGCACCGGCGCTGGCGTTGGCTGCCGCCGCCGCGGCGGCGGTGCGGACCAGGATCCGCTCGCGCAACTCCGGCTTGCGGTTGCGCAGCATCTGCCGCCACTGCTCGGGCGAGAAGCTGGCCGGTTCGGTGGTGTCGATGAAGTCGCGGATGACGCTGAGGAACCGCTGCGGCTCGGTGTGGAAGGGGAAGTGGCCGGTGTTCGGGAACAGTTCGAGCCGGCTGCCCGGCATCGCGACGTGCGCGAGCCCGGCGTGCAGGGCCGGCAGGATCGGGTCCTTGTCGCCCCAGATCAGCATGGTCGGCATGCCCTCGGTCAGATAGCAGCGGTCCATCAGCGTGCCGACCTGGCCGCGCCAGTCCACCACCGCGCGCAGGGTCCTGATGAACGCGGCGCGAGCGGTCGCGTCCGGCAGTGCGTCGACCACGCGCAGCACATCCGGGCCGTCGATGCCCAGCCGGGTTCCGCTCATCTGCAACAGCTTCACCAGCCAGCCGATCTGCGTGCGCATGCCGGGCAGATTGAGCGCGGCGAGCACCAGATCGGCGCCCGGCAGCGAGGCGGCGCGCAGCAGCGGGGTGACCTGCCGGCCGACGCCGCCGGTGGAGACCAGCACGATCCGCTCTGTTCGTTCAGGGTATTGATACGCAAACTGCATCGCGATGCCGCCGCCGAGCGAGTGCCCGACCAGCGTCGCCCGGTCGATGCCGAGCACCGAGAGCAGGTCGCGCATCCCGTTCGCATAGCCGCCGATTGAGTAGTCGGCCCGCGGCTTGTCCGAGTGCCCGTGCCCGAGCAGGTCCGGCACGATCACCCGGTAATGCTGTGCGAGACCCGGGATGACTGACGCCCACGTGTCCGAGGAGTCCCCGATCCCGTGGATCAGGAGGACCGCCGGCCCGTTGCC
>NZ_DATNGK010000120.1:0-16695 GCF_035605935.1 Actinocrinis sp.
GGCCACCGAGTACATCCGCAGCCTTGACCGGTTCGCCGAGCTCCCGATCATCGCGGTGACCGCCAAGGCGATGCGCGGGGACCGGGAACGCAGCCTCGCCGCCGGCGCGAACGAGCACGTGGCCAAGCCGGTCGAGGTGGATGTGCTGCTCACCATGATCGGCTCGATGATCTCCGGCTAAGCCACGCTCGGCGGCCGGGTTGACGGCCGGGTTGACGGCCGCCGAGCGCTGCCGCCGCGATCAGGTGAACCGGACGGCCAGGATGCAGGTGTCGTCGTCGGTGTCGGACTTGATGCGCTGCAAGATCCGGTCCACGTAGACGTTCAGGTCCGGCTCCGCGGTCGAAGCTTCGGCGAGCAGACGCCCGACGTTCTCGTCCGGGGTGTGCCGGCGCCGTTCGATCAGGCCGTCGGTGTAGAGGAGCAGGATGTCGTCCTGCGCCAACTCGATGGCGACCTCTTCGTACTGGCTGTTCGGATCCACGCCGAGCATCGTGCCGACGGGTCTCGGAATCGTCGCCGCCCGGCCGCCGCGCACCAGCACCGGGCTCGGGTGCCCGGCGTTGGCGATGCTCAGGCGCCGGTCGGCTGGGTCGTAGAGGGCCGCGCAGGCGCTGGCGAGGGTGAAGTTGGGCAGCGAACAGGTCACCCCGTTCAGCCACTGCATCAGCTGTTCGCTGTCCGCGCCGGTGAGGGCGAGGCCGTGCAGCGCGTGGAAGAGCTGCGCCATCGCGGTCGCGGCGGCGAAGCCGTGCCCGGCGATGTCGCCGACGGTGAGCAGCAGCCGGTTGTCCGGCAGCGGCAGGACGCCGTACCAGTCTCCGCCGAGGCCGGCGCCCGGACTGGCCGGCCGGTACCGCGCGGCGATCTCCAGCCCGGCGGAGCGCGGCACACGCACCGGCTCGACCGGCATGATCACCTGCTGGAGCAGGGTGGCCAGCTGGCGCTCCGACTCGGCGCGGCTGCGCTGAGCCGCCAGCTGGATGTGCGCGATCTCCAGCGCGGTCTGCGCCCGGCGCTGCTCGGTGACGTCCTGGACGGTGCCGAAGACCGAGGTGACCGCGCCGCCGTGGCCGACGATCGGCTCCCCGGCGATGCGCACGTGCCGGACCGCTCCGTCCGGGCGCACGACCCGGAACTCGCCCTGCGCTTGCCGGCCGCCGCGCAGCAGCGTACGCATGAGCCGGTCGTGCTCCAGCTGATCATCGGGATGCACGCTGTACGGCGGCCGCTCTTCGGGGATCGGGCCTGGCGGCGTACGCGAACCGAAGGCCATCAGGGCTTCGGGCGACCAGTGCACCTCACGGGTCGCCGCGTCCCACTCCCAGGAGCCGGTCTCAGCCATTCGGCGCAGTCGCGCGGACACTGCCTCCTCGTCACCGTGCTGCTCGCCGACTGGGCGCAGCGTGAGATAGAGCAGCGATTCGGCCAATCGGGTGGCGCTGATCGAGATGGCGCGACTGCGGCCGCCGTTGTCGCCGGGTCCGAGGTACGTGTGCGCGGGGTCCCGGAACGGCGTTCCGGTGACCAGCACCTCACGGAACGCGTCGAACGCCCCGGAGGTGGCGATCCACGGCAGCGCCTCGGTCAGCCTGCGGCCGGCCGGTTCCGGTGCCGCGACCCCGCCGCTGATCAGCTCGCGGGCGGCCCGGTTGAGGGCGATGATCCGCAGCCCGCCTATCGTGGCGTGCTCGCTCGCCCGCAGTTGCGTCGCGGCATCCGAGGCTTCTGAACGAGCGCCGGATTTGTCACCAGCACCGGGTTTGTCACCAGCACTGTGTTTGTCAACAGCACTGTGCTTTTCAACAGCACTGGGCTCGTTCGGCGTGGGCGCGACGAGCAGCGCGGGTTCCCAGGTCGAGTCGATGATCTCCCGCAGCTGGTCGAGCGCGACCGCGTCCTCGATGGCCGCACGCCGCTGCGAGGGTTCGGCGGCCAGCCGGCGGGCCCGCACCACCGCCTGCGCCGCGGGCTCGACCAGCCCGACGATCTCGCGCCGGACGTCGGCGGTGAACGCGGTGTTCGCCGGCCAGCCCACTTCGAGCGCGCCGATGAGTCCGCGGCCGATGCGCAGCGGGACCGCGACGCGCACCGGGTTCGGCGAGGTTCCGCCGGCCCCGGCCGGACCGAGCACAAACGGTGCGCGGGCGCCTTCCTGCCCCGCTCCCCCGACGGCGTCGGCCCAGGTCGCGGCCTGCTCCCGGACACACGCGTTGAGCAGACAATTCATCTGCGGCGGGATGCGCCGCCATTGGCTGACCACCCGCAGCGGCAGGCCCGCGGACCCGATCAGCTCCAGCGCGCCGTCCGGCTCGAGCAACGCGATCGCCACCTCCGCCGCGCCGGACCACGCAAGCGTGTCGCCCAGCAGCAGCCTGGCCAGCTCGTCGCCGTCCCGGGCGCGCTGAAGTCTGCCGGCACCCGGTCCGTAAACCGGGACGGCCTCCTGCATCTGCACACGGGTGCGCGCCTGAGTCTGCTGGCCGACCAGTTCCCCGGCCACCTCCAGCAGATCGCGCCCGGACCGCCGTTCGATCTCGAGCAGCTGGTCGAAGGCCTCTTTCGGGTCGCACTCAAGCCGCGCGGCCAACACCCCGATCGCCTGGTCGATCAGCCCGTGCTCAAGGAACCTCGCTTGGAGCGCGGCCTCCGCGTGCCGCTGTTCCTCGATGACCCTGGTAAGCACTTCGACAGGCGCGCTCACACCGGCGCGCGGCGCCTGCTGCGGGCCGGGCTGCGGCGCCGCCGAACGATCGCGGTCAGGGGGCGTGCTCGCGGCGGACGCGTCACGCGGCGCGTCGCCTGATTGAGCCATCTCCCCTCCCCTTCCAGGGCTGATAGTGGGTGCCGATCCGTTGCATTATGCAGGACGAAGTCGGCTCAGTCAGCGCACGCGCTCCAGTCTGCCCGGTGCACCTGAAGGCAGCGGGTAGCACGGGCCGGATCGGTTGTATCAGGACACGGACAGTCACTGCTCGGCGGCTTGTGCGGCGGCGCGCAACGCGCCTCACGCGACGCTCCTGGGAACGCGCCACAGGCCGGTTCGCGCCTGGCATGATCGCGCGAACCGGCCTGCCGCAGAGCCTGGTTACTCGAAACCGGCTCGCAGGTCCTCGAGGATCCGGGTGAGCAGCCGGGAAACCTGCATCTGTGAAACGTGCAGCTCCTCGCCTATCTGCGACTGCGTCATGCCGCGGAAGAAGCGCATCATCAGGATCCGCTTGTCCCGCTCCCCGAGCTTGGCCAGCAGCGGCTTGAGCACCTCACGGTTGACCACCGCCTCGAAGCGCGGGTCCTCGCCGCCGACGAACTCGGCCAGGCTGGCACCCTCCGCGGCGTCCACGCGCACCGGCCGGTCCAGCGAGGCCGTCGTGTACGCCGAGGCCGCGTCCATCGCCTCGATGACCTCTTCCGGGGTCGCCTTGACCCGGTCGGCCAGCTCGGCGACGCTCGGCGAGCGGCCGAGTTCCTGAGTGAGCGCCTCGGTTACCTTGCGCAGCGCGCTGGAGAGCTCCTGCATGCGGCGCGGTACGTGCACGTCCCAGGTTGCGTCCCGGAAGTAACGCTTGATCTCGCCCATGATCATCGGCGTGGCATAGCCGAGGAATCCGGTGCCGTGCTCCGGGTCGAAGTTGTCCACCGCCTTGACCAGGCCGAGGTAGGCGACCTGCACGAAGTCTTCGACTACCTCGCCGTGTCCGCCGTAGCGCGCGGCTATCCGGCGGGCGTACGCCATGTGGTCCTCGATCACCTCGGCGCGCAACCGCTCTCGTACCGGATCACCCGGCGGCAGCGTGCGCATCCGACGGAATATCCGCATCGTCTCGGCACGCCGCTCGGCGTGCGGGGACACGGGCTCGGCCGGTGTTGCGTCCGCGGCCGGATCGTCGGACGATTCGCCGCTCGGGTTATCCGCCTCGTCGTCCGGCTCGCCGTTCACGGCCGCCATCGCAGCGTCTGACGCGATGTCACTCGTTGCGGTGTCGTGCGGTGCAGTCTCATCTGTTGCGGTGTCGTTCGCCGTCGCGGCACCCGGGTCAGCCCCGCCCGAGCTGGACGGCCGCGCCTTCGACTGCCCGGCGGCTGGGGCGACCGGGTCGCCCTCCAGCTCCTTATCCTGCACTTTCACCGCTTCCGCCCGGCCCATCAGCTGCTCCGCACCGTCAGGTGCTTGACCAAGGTGAGCGTGGCGACACCGTGCTCCGCCTTCCAGGTCAGCTCGTCAACCAACGCGCTGAGCATGATCCAGCCGATGTCGTCCACGTCCGGCTCGACCGAGGTCGCGGCCGGCGCGCTGACCGTCACCGCCAGTGCGGCCGACTGCTCTTCGAAGCGGCACTCGAGCAGTTCGCCCGACACGCCGAAGCCCGGGGAGAGCAGGAAGAGTCCGCAGGCCTCGTCCACCGCGAGGCGCAGGTCGGTCAGCTCGGCCACGGACAGCCCGAGCCTGGCCGCGATGTGCCCGGCCACCGAGCGCGCCAGCACGACCTGCTCGCGGTCCGCGGGAATCGACAGCACCACGGTTCGCGGCCCGGGCAGCCGATCGGGTCCGGCCGGGTTGTCCTCGTGCATCGTTCTGCTTCCCTCCGAGTTGCCGGCAGTTCGATTCGGCGTGTTGCGGATGTGGATGTCGCTGTGGATCTTGGTTCGGAACGGCGAGCCGAAGCTCTGGACAGCGTTCCAGCTCTTGGAGCGTCGGTGAACCGGACTCAGCCTTTCAGGGCTTCGTCGACCGTGTCACGGGTGCGCAGATGGTCGCCGGTACCGGCCAGCTCCAGCACCCGCTGTACCGCCTGCTGCGGGGCGACGAGGCGGAACTCGGCTCCGCCCGAGGTGGCCCGGTTGTTGGCTTGGAGCAGGACGCGCAGGCCGCTGGAGTCCAGGAAGCTGATCTCGGTGCCGTCGAGCACCACGACCGTCTGCGGCACCAGCAGCGGCTCGAGTTCGCTCCAGAGCCGGTCCGAGGTGGCCAGGTCGAGTTCGCCGCGCACGGTGACCACGTAGTGGCCCTGACCTGAATCGCCGACGCTGACGGCAAAACGGTCCATCGGTGCAATCCCCTTGTATTCGTGGTCGTACGAAATGGACCCCTGCCGTCCACCATACTGCCGGCCGGCCGCCGCGCCGGGTGGCCGGTCGACTGCCAGGTCCGGTCGGCCGGTACCCGCCTCGGTGCTGCCGGTTATCGGCACACGTCTCACCCCAACTCTGTCGAGCGTTGGGCCCTCCTAACCGCAATCCGCCCGGGCAAACCTGTGAATCCTGTGTGCGAAGCGATAAACCCCGTCCGCGGCGCGCTGAACCACACTCTGGTACCGAATCGTGGCATTCACCGCACGACATCGGCGGTTTGCGACCGCGCGAAACGGAGAGTTCGGCGAGGGTCCACCGCCTCGTCCGCACTCCTGGGAAGGAGCAGCCATGTCCCCGGTTCAAGCCCCCGCGCTCATTCGCCCCTCGGCGCCGGCCTATGAGGCATCGCCGGCCGCGGGTTCGCGCCCCGCCACTCGCGCGGCCCGCCCGCGCAAGGCCGCGGTCCCATATCCCCACCCGGACGACGACTGGCAGGAGCGCGGCGCCTGCCGCAGTGCGAACCCGTCGCTGTTCTTCGCGCCCGATCATGAGAGCAATCATCAGCGCCGGTTCCGGGAGACCGCGGCGAAGGCGATCTGCGGGCACTGCCCGGTGCGCGCCATCTGCCGGGCGTACGCGTTGCAGACCGGCGAGCTATACGGCATCTGGGGCGGCACGACCGAGCGCGAACGGATGCAGGCGAACGCGCACCACCGCCAGACAGCCGCCGAGAGCGTCCGGAAATAGGCTGCAAGCAAGCGAGCGGCGCCCGTGAGCCAAAGCGCCGCCGGCGCATGTACCGTGCCCGGCCCGAAGGACGCGAAGGAGCCTCCACGTGACCACACCACAGACCGACTCGCCGCAAGCTTCCGGAATCGGCCTGGACGGGTCGATCCGGGTCTGTCTTTTTGATATGGACGGCGTGCTGACCAAGACGGCTACCGTGCACGCGACCGCCTGGAAGCAGACTTTCGACGCGCTACTGCGCGCTCGCAGTGCGCGCGACTCGCGTCCGTTCGAGCCGTTCGATGATGTGAAGGACTACGAGCAGTACGTGGACGGCAAGCCGCGGGCTGACGGAGTGCGCTCTTTCCTCATGTCGCGCGGCATCGACCTGCCTGAGGGCACCCCGGACGATCCGCCTACCGCCGAGACCGTCCAGGGCGTCGGTAACGCAAAGAACGATGCATTCAACAAGCTGCTGGAGTCACAGGGCGTCGAGCGGTACGAGGGCTCGGTGCGCTACGTACAGGCCGTGCGTGCAGCCGGTCTGCGCACCGGCGTGGTCACGTCGAGCGCGAACTGCGACGCGGTGCTGAAGGCCGCGAACATGGCAGACCTCTTCGACGCCACCTTCGACGGCAACGACTTGCGTGAGCACAACCTGCTCGGCAAGCCGGCTCCGGACAGCTATCTGGCCGCGGCACGGGCGCTGGGCGCCGAGGCGGCGCAGGCCGCGGTGTTCGACGACGCGCAGGCCGGGGTGGCAGCGGGCCGGGCCGGCGATTTCGGCAAGGTGATCGGCGTGGACCGGCTCGGGCAGCGCGAGGCGCTGTTTGAGCACGGGGCCGACATCGTGGTCGGCGACCTCGATCAACTGTTGGCGGCGGCCCGGTGATCGAGCATCCCGTCTTCCAGACCGAGCCCTGGTGCCTGCGCGAATCCAAGCTCGACCTCGATCTGATGCCGCATTCCGAGTCGCTGTTCGCCTTGTCGAACGGGCACATCGGCTGGCGCGGCAACCTGGACGAAGGCGAGCCGCACGGGTTGCCCGGCGCATACCTCAACGGCGTGTACGAGCTGCGCCCCCTCCCCTACGCCGAAGCCGGCTATGGCTACCCGGATTCCGGCGAGACCCTGATCAACATCACCAATGGCAAGCTCATCCGGCTGCTGGTCGATGACGAGCCGTTCGACGTGCGCTACGGAAAGCTGCACTCCCACGAACGCACCCTCGACCTGCGCGCGGGCGTGCTGCGCCGCGAGGCCGAGTGGGAGTCCCCGGCCGG
Source organism: Actinocrinis sp. (assembly GCF_035605935.1). Taxonomy (GTDB): domain Bacteria; phylum Actinomycetota; class Actinomycetes; order Streptomycetales; family Catenulisporaceae; genus Actinocrinis. Next base: position 7,083 of record NZ_DATNGK010000120.1, read on the forward strand.
GCGCACGGTCCGGGTCCGCTCAACCCGGCTGGTCTCGCTGACGCAGCGTTCGATCGCGGCGGTCTGCTTCGAGGTGGAAGCGGTGGACGGCCCGGCCCGGGTGGTGTTGCAGTCGGAGTTGATCGCGAACGAGGAACAGCCGCCGGCCGCCGCGGATCCACGCGCCGCCGCGGCGCTTTCCTCGCCGCTCGAGGGCGATCTGAACGAAGAATTCGGCGAAGAACAGATCACCATGGTGCACACGGTGCGCCGCAGCAAGCTGCGGGTGGCAGCGGCGATGGGCCATGTCGTCGAAGGGCCGCAGAGCACGCGCAGCAAGGCGGTCAGCAACCCAGACCTGGGCCGGTACACGATCGCCGCACTAATTCAGCCCGGCCAGACGCTGCGGCTGATCAAGTTCGTCGCTTACGGCTGGTCCGCGGCCCGATCGCTGCCCGCGGTGCGGGACCAGGTCGACGCAGCGCTCAGCGCGGTCCGGCAGACCGGCTGGGATGGGCTGCTCAAGGAGCAGCGCGCGTGCCTCGACACGTTCTGGTCGTGTGCGGACGTGGAGATCGAGGGCGATCCGGAGATCCAGCAGGCGGTCAGGTTCGCGCTGTTCCATCTCTTCCAGGCGGGCGTTCGGGCCGAGCAGCGGGCGATTCCGGCCAAGGGCCTGACCGGCAGCGGGTACGACGGTCACGCGTTCTGGGACACCGAGACCTTTGTACTGCAAGTGCTCACGTATACGGCCCCTTATGCGGTCGCGCACGCGCTGCGCTGGCGCCAGAGCACGCTGCCGGCGGCCCGCGAGCGGGCGAATCAGCTCGGCCTCGGCGGCGCGGCGTTCCCCTGGCGCACCATTTCTGGGCAGGAATGCTCCGGCTACTGGCCGGCGGGTACCGCGGCCTTCCACATCAACGCGGACATCGCCGATGCCGTGGTGCGCTACCAGTTGGCCACGCACGACACCGGCTTCGAGCAGGAGGTCGGGCTGGAGCTGCTGGTGGAGACGGCGCGGCTGTGGTGTTCGCTCGGACACTTCGACGGCGCCGGCCAGTTCCGCATCGAGGGGGTGACCGGCCCCGACGAGTACAGCGCGCTGGCCGACAACAACGTCTACACGAACCTGATGGCGCAGCAGAACCTCACGGCCGCCGTGGACGCCGTGCAGCGCGATCCCGAGTGGGCGCACCGCTTCGACGTGACCCCGGACGAGGTAGACCACTGGCGCGCCGCGGCGAAGGGCATGTTCGTCCCCTACGACGAGACACGCGGGGTGCACCCGCAGGCCGAGGGCTTCACCGAGCACGAGTTCTGGGACTTCGAGAACACGAAGCCGGGCCAGTACCCGCTGTTGCTGCACTTCCCCTACTTCCAGCTGTACCGCAAGCAGGTGATCAAGCAGGCGGACCTGGTGCTGGCGCTGCACCTGCGCGGCGACGCCTTCGACCATCGGGACAAGGCGCGGGACTTCGAGTACTGCGAACCACTGACAGTGCGCGACTCGTCCTTGTCGGCGTGCAGCCAGGCGGTCATCGCGGCCGAGGTCGGGCATCTGCGGCTCGCGTACGACTACCTCGGCGAAGCCGCGCTGATGGACATCGACAACCTGGAGAAGAACACCGCCGACGGCCTGCATCTGGCCGCGCTCGCGGGAAGCTGGATCGCTTTGGTGGCCGGGTTCGGCGGGATGCGACACCGGGAGGACGGCCTGTACTTCGCGCCGCGGCTGCCCGCCGGCTGGGATCGGATGTGCTTCCGGCTGCTCCTGGACGGCAGGGTCCTGACGGTCGAGGTACGCAAGGATCAGGCCACGTACTCGCTTGCCGCGCAGCCTGCGCTTGACGGAAATCCAGAGGCGGACTCGATACCGCAGCTCGCCTCGGGAGCGCAACGCGCGGCAGGCTCCGACGACGCGGACGGCGAGGCACAGCCAGCCGATTCGCAGACCGGTGACGTACGTGTGGAGCTGCGCCACCACGGCCACAAGCTGACCGTCCTGGCCGGCGATTCGGTTACCGCCCCGATTCCGGAACCGATCGCACACCCCGCACCCAAGCAGCCACCGGGCCGCGAACCACAGCGGCGCTGAGGCCGACGCCACTGACGTCGACGAGACCTGGGACCAAGACGAATTGACCGGCCCGATTCACTCATCGGGCCGGTCGCCTGATCCGAGCCTTCGTCTATCAGTCGTCGAAGTCTGCGGCGTCCAGGCTCATGCCGGAATCGACGCCCTCGTCAGCTTCGGCGGCGCAGACGGCGCGTCCTGCCGACGAGATCCAAATGCGGTTGGCCAGGGCCACCGTCTCGCGCTCCTCGGCCGCGATGGCGAGCAGTTCCAACTCTTCGGTCACCACGTTGAGCAGCACCCGGGCCGCCTCGCCGCTGCGCTTCTCCTGGTCCTGGGCGCGCTCAAGCCGAAGCTGCGCCCGCGCGAGGCCATCGAGATCGCCGATGCGCTGCTCCTCACGCACCAGGATCTGGGCCGCCTGGCTGGCCGCGTGCGCGGAGGCGACTCCGAGCTCTGTCACGTGCTGGACGCGGGAAAGCTCCTCACCCCACACCCGGCAGACCTCTTGCTCGGCTTCGGCGACAGCCTGGTCCCGCGCCGCCCGGCCGAGTGCACGAAGGTACTCGTCCACCGCGGCTGCCGTGCGGCCCCTGCTGTTGCGCCTGATCTCACTCACCCGCTCGCCCCTTGCTCCCGCGATCGCTGTGGATCGCCGTCGGCTGACCAGGTCATCCGGATGCCCGGCGCGCTGCAATCGAAACGGCGCGGCGACCAGGATCGTTCAGTCGGCTCGGGATTGAGGGCGGTTGATGAAAGGAGCTGAGGTTACCGTTCGCAGGGGCCGGTTGCCCGCGGTTTCCCGCGCCTATTCGCCGCTGCTGGAACGCTTTCCGCGACGGCGGATCACCGCGACGAGGCCGACGAGCGCGGAACCGACGGCCGTTTCGCGCGGGTGCTTCTTCACGGCGTCGACGGCGCGGGCGCCCTTCTCGCGCACGGGCGGCGCAGCGGAGTGCCGGATCCGGCTGGCCAGCTGGCCGGCTTGCTGGCTGATGCGCTGCTTGGCTTGCGCGGCTCGGGTCTGCGCGTCGGTGACCGTGCCTTCCGCGGCTTCGCCCGCGAGGATCACGCGCTGTCCGGCGGCTTCACCGGCGTGGGCGACCTTCTCCCCCGCCGCCCCGCCGACCTGGGCCACACGTGCGGCCGCGACCTCGCCGGCGCGCGCCACCTTGTCACCAGCGGCCTCGCTCACCTGCGCGACGCGCTGGCCGAGGCGTTCTCCCACCGCGGCGATCGATCCCTTGGGCAGGCCGCTTTGTTCCGCTTCGGCATGAGCAGCTTCAACGGCGGCCTCGGTCTCGGCTTTGGTCGCCGCCTCCGCCTGCGCCTCGGCCCCAGCAGCCGCGTCCGCCTCAGCACCGGCAGCTTTGTCCTCGACAGCCGTGTCCGCGGCCTCCGGCTGCGCTGCCGGGATCGGCGCCACCTCCGGTTCAGCCGGGATGGCCTGCGCGTTCACATCATTCGCGGTTCCGTCGTCCTGCTCCACCGATACCGGTGCGTCCTCAGCCGCCGTCTGCTCAGGCGGACGGGACAGTTCATCGCTCATGTCGGCTGTGCCTCCCTCATATCGGCCCTCATCTTCGGGCAGGGCAAACCGGACCCCTTGCGAACTCCTAGACCCATAACCGCGTCCGCGCAAGTCATGCGCGCTCGGGGCTCATGGCCTGGCCGCACTCGGGTACTCGGTGGCGAATCTGACGGCCAGTCCGATACGGCCCGGCTCCCCGGGATCACGATCGCGGCCGGGAGGGAGAAACCGACCGATGAGACGCACCAGCTTCGTCGGCGCACTGATCGTGGTCACCCTTGGCGGCGTGTTCGCCTTCGCGATCCAGTCAAGTCCGAGGTGGCTCGACCTGCACGCGGCCGGACTGATCATGATGTTGGCGGGTATCGCCGACTTGGTGATCCGCTTCGTCCTGGGCGACAGCCCGCTGCTGGGCCACGAGGCCGCGGATGTCGCGGCCGTGGTGGAACCGCTGGGTGAGCCGGTCCTGGACGTTTTCGGCAATCCGATCACCGCCGCGCCGCCGCCCACGACGCTCCAGCCCCCGCCGCTGCTGGAGGTGCCCATGCCGTACGCCGCGCCGTCCAGCGACGATCCGGAGAGCGGCGACGGAACCGGCAGCAGCACCGTCGCGGGACACCACTTGGCGACGGTGAGCGCGACGGCTCCGGATGACACGCAGGACATCCCACTGGTCGACGGCACGGTGATCCGCCCGCTCGACCCGATGGAGCGCTACTCGGCGCACGATCGCGAAGTCCACGACCAGGTCGTGCGGCAGGTCGGCGACTACGAGGCACCGTCCTCACTGGCTCCGGTGTCGCCGCTGACCGGACGGCCGGTGCGCATGCTGCGGCGTCGTCGCCGCCTCTGAGCGCAGTTCCACAAGCGCCTAGGTGGAGCAGAACGACTGAGGGTGCCGCCCGAATCGGGCGGCACCCTCAGCCTTTGTCCGAAGTTGCTTTACTTTGCTGCTCTGTGCCCTGGTGGGAAGCGAGCAAGAATATGGGGCCCGCCGGGGGAGGGGGGAGGGCACCCGGCAGGCCCTGCGCCTCGACTAACCGCGAACCGTAGGGCTAAACGGGGGCCCGCCGAACTTGTCGCGGATTATTCGGCTGATCTTGGCTGTTCTATTCGCCAGTGGTGTCGTTCAGTGGTTTCAGTCGCCGCCATCGCTCGGCAGCGCGGGGCCGCCGCGCAGGATCGCCGCCGCGTCGCCGTCCCGCTCAACTCGAGCGAGCACGTCCGCCGCCTCGAAGACCAGCGAGCCCGGATCGCCCTTCTCTACTTCCTCCCAGCGCAGCGGCGTCGCGACCGTGGGCCGCGGCCGTGCGCGCAGCGAGTACGGCGCGACGGTCGTCTTCGGGCCGCTGTTCTGACTCCAGTCGATGAAAACCTTGCCCGGCCGCTGCGCCTTCGCCATCTGGGTCACCGCGAGATCAGGGTGCTGCTCCTCCAGCGCGGTGGCGATGCGGTGTGCGTAGCGGGCGGCCTGCGCTGGCGGAGTCTCGCGGATCGGCGCGTAGAGGTGCATGCCCTTGCCACCGGACACGCCGGGGTACGCCGTGATGCCGTCCGCGTCGAGGGCCTCGCGCAGTAGCAGGGCGACTTGAACACATTCGGCAAGTCCCGCGGGTGCGCCGGGGTCGAGGTCGAAGATGAGCCGGTCCACGCCGCGGGCGCCGCCACGTGGGCCAACGCGCCAAGGCGGCACATGCAGTTCGATCCCAGCCAGGTTCGCGGCCCAGGCCAGCGCCGCCGTCCCCTCGATCATGAGGTACCGCACCTTGTCGCGGTCCTTTGTGCTGTGTGGCGCGGCGAGGGTGACAGTACGCAGCCAAGACGGCGTACTCGGCGGGGCGTTCTTGTTGAAGAATCCGGACTCGCCGGTCCCGTCCGGGAAGCGCTTCAGCGTCACGGGACGCCCGGCGAGGTGCGGCAGCAAAGCCGGCGCGATGCGGCGGTAGTAGTCGACCATGTCGCCTTTGGTGAAACCCGCCTCGGGAAACAGGACCTTGTCCTGGTTGGTGAGGCGTACCCGGTGCTCGTCGATGCTGACGAGGGTGCCCGAGTCGCGGGCAGTCACGGCCGTTTCCAGCCGTCCGCCCACGGTGCCGCGTCCGCCACAGCATCCGGATCAGCGAGCAACTCGGGAGACCCGTCGTCGGCGCGGGTCTGCGCGATCGCCGGTCCCGGCGTCGGCCCCGGCAGCGGCGGCTCGGGGTCCGGGCCCGGCGGGCGCGGCGGCACCGGATCGGGCTCCGGTAGCGGCGGCGCCGGCTCCGGGCCACCTGGCCCCGGCACGGGCGGCACGGGGTCGGGTCCGGGCGGTCCCGGCGGCGGCGCGGGAACGGGATCCGGGCGGATGGGGTCCGGCCCGACCGGGTCAGGCTGCATAGGGTCGGGGGGATCGGGGGTCGGGCTGAGCGGATCGATCGGCTCGGGCCCGGGATGGCGCGCTACGTGCTCACCGGCGGTGATCGCATCGGTGAAGATCGCTTCAGTCATGCCTCGACGGCTACCCTGACGCCGCTGAGACATGCGCCGTCGGTGGCGGGCTGGAGCCGCTTGGTAGCTGTTTGCTGGTCGCGTTACGTCTGCACTCTCGGCCGGCTCGCTGTCGAACCGGCGCACGAGGGATGCATGGTGCCGTGCCGCAGAGCCGCGCGGACGCGGTTGATTCGCGTACTAGCGCTTCGCGGGGTTCCTGGCGACCAGTAGTCCGCTGCGGAAGGCCGTGTCCACGGCCTGGGCGCGCGAGCTGACGCCGAGCTTGACGTAGATCCGCCGCAGATGCGACTTGATCGTGTGCTGAGATACCCACAGTTTCCGGCCGACTTGGACGTCCGTCATGCCCACCGCCACGCCTTCCAGCACTTGGACTTCGCGGTAGGAGACATCCGGGTTCCAGGCCATCTTGCGGCGCGGGCCGAAGTCACCGCGGCAGTGTGCGATGGCGACCGCGTGTGCGGAGTTCATAGCGCCCAGCGCGTCGAGGATGTGCGCCATGTGGCTTTTGACCGTATGCCGGGCTATGCCCAGCTGCGCGGCCACTTCCTCGTTGGTCTTGCCGTCCGCGATCAGTGCCAGGACCTCGATCTCGCGGGCGGTCAGCGGCCGGCGCAGTCGGCGGGGCCGGGAGTCGCGCGATCGCGAGTCCGGCGCGGCGGGACGCGCGACGGGAAAGCGCGCTGTCCTAAGTGGCGGGGCGGTCGCCTCCGAAAGCGTCACCTGGCACCTCCAATGAAAAGCGAGCCGGCCGGTCGAACCTGCGGGGGTGGGGTCCGGGCTCCGGCTCCGGGTCGAAAGCAGCGCCGCTGTACCCCGAGATGCGTGAAGCATGCACACGGATTCGGACCGATTCGGATCGGTGTCACGGCGCCGCCCAGACCGGCATGTTCGACAGCTTGTACAACGAACGCGGTGTCCTCATGTGCGGCGACTACCGGAGGAGGAAAGCGCTCGTTCCAGCTGCGCCTTGTCCATCGTGGAGCGGCCCTTGATATCGCGGCGCTTGGCCTCCGCGTAAAGCTCGCGGTAGGTCTGGCCGGAGTTGGCGGAACCGCTGGGGCCGCGCGAGTTGCCGCCCGAGCGCTGGCCGCCGCGGCTGGACGGGGAGGGGCCACGCGTCGAGCTACGGCTGGAGGACTTGGCTTCACCGCTGCGAGCCCGCTCCTTGTTCACCGTGCGGGCGGCGATCTCCTTGGCGCGCTTCGGGCTCTCGCCCCGCTCGCGCGCGCTGCTCTCTATGTGCTCGTACTGCCGTTCCCGTTTCGGGCTCGATCCGCGCGGCATGACCGCCTCCTGGGATTCGAAGTTCTATCTATCAGGGCTTTGCTTTATTGGTTGGCTGGGGAAACGCTCAAGCCGCGGCGCGCGACGGTGCGCGCCACGGCTTGGCGGGTTTAGGGCGTCACCACTCGCGGTTGCGCGCCTCGAAGGCGTTTCGTTCCGGTCCGGGCGCGGGCGGGTTCACCTGCTCCACCACGGTCGGCGCCTCGACGATCTCCTGGCCCAAAAAGCCGGCCAGGACGAGCACGATCGAGCCGCCGAGCGCCAGCCAGGCGCCGACCTGCACGTTGTGCTGCGTCGAGCGGTAGACCTCGATGACGAAGAGCACGAACAGCACGATCCCGAGCGCTCCGGCCAGGCGGGTCAGCCAGCCGGTGCGGTCCACGAGGCCGACTAGCGCGACCAGCCCGAGCAGGATCGAGATGCCGCCGACGCTCTTGACGATGTCGTTCTGTGCGAAGAACTCGGTCTTGACCAAGGCGTGGTTGCTCAGGTCGGCCCCGGTGACGTCCCTGGTCCAGTCGAGGAACGCGGCTACGATCACCGCTGCGCAGCCGGCGAGCGTCAGCAGGAGTCGCCCGAAGTCGATCCCGGGACGGCTCCTCGCGGGGACGCCCGTTCGGTGCACGGTGTGCGTGCCCATCACAGCCACCTCCATCCAGTAAAGCTGTGAGCGTCAGGTAACCCGCGTCCGGTCGCCCAAACGGGCCAATGGTGCTTGATCAGCGGACGAGCCGCTGGATGGCGCCGGATCGTCGTGTCCGATTTCCGCTAGCACGGCACCGCCACTTGGCCGAGGATGGTGACGTGATGAGCGAAGACGCCAGGTACGAGGCGGTACGAGGCCGGGACGCGCGGTTCGACGGCGAGTTTTTCACTGCCGTGCTGACCACGGGCATCTATTGCCGGCCAAGCTGTCCCGCGATGACACCCAAGCGAGAGAACGTGCGGTTCTACCCGACCGCGGCCGCTGCGCAGGGCTCCGGATTCCGGGCTTGTAGGCGGTGTCGACCCGATGCGGTACCGGGTTCACCGCAGTGGAACGTGCGGGCCGATGCGGTAGGCCGCGCGATGCGGCTGATTGCAGACGGCGTCGTCGACCGCGAAGGCGTTCCCGGTCTCGCGACGCGGCTCGGGTACAGCGCGCGGCAAGTGCAGCGGCAGCTCAACGCGGAAGTCGGCGCTGGGCCGGTGGCGCTCGCTCGGGCCCAGCGTGCGCACACTGCCCGCGTGCTGTTGCAGACCACGCAGTTGCCGGTCTCGGAAGTGGCGTTCGCCGCCGGCTTTGACAGCATCCGGCAGTTCAACGACACGGTCCGGGCGATTTACGCGCTCACGCCGACGCAACTGCGGGAGGTGCGTCCGAAGCGGGATATCGCTGTGGCGCCCGTGATTTCGAGTTCGAGCACTGACGGAGAACAGCCGGGAGCGAACGGCGGCATTCCGCTGCGGCTCGCCTTCCGTGGCCCGTTCGCCGCTGCCGAGCTGTTCGACTTCCTCGGCCGGCGCGCGATCGCGGGCATTGAGGAGATGCTGGGCGAACACGGGGAGCGCACTTACCGCCGCACGCTGCGCCTGCCCGCGGGAGCGGCCATCGCCGAGGTCGACGAGCGGACCGGTGAGGGCGGTTGGCTTGAGTGCCGCCTGCATCTCGGCGCATTGCGCGACCTGACCGCCGGGATTCAACGGTTGCGGCGCCTGTTCGACCTCGACGCCGATCCCTACGCGGTAAGCGAGCGGCTCGGCGCGGACCCGGTGCTGGGGCCGCTGGTGCGCCGGCGGCCCGGATTGCGGGCTCCGGGCGCCGCGGACGCGGAAGAGTTGGCGGTGCGCGCGATCCTCGGCCAGCAGGTGACGGTGACAGCCGGGCGAAAGCTCGGCGAGGCATTGGTCGCGGCGTACGGCGAGTCGCTGCCGACGCCGAGCGGCGGTTTGACGCATCTCTTCCCGGCGCCCGCCGACCTGGCCGAGAATCCGCTGGCCGCGCTCGGCATGCCCGAAGCGCGGCGGGCGAGTTTGCGCACCCTCAGCGCGGCGCTGGCGGACGGCTCGCTGCGGCTCGATCCGGGCGTGGACCGCGACGAGTCTGAGCGGGACCTTCTCGCCCTGCGCGGGATCGGACCGTGGACGGCGCGGTACATCAGGATGCGTGGGCTCGGCGATCCGGACGTGCTCCTCGTCGGCGACGTGGCGATCAAGGCGGCGATGCTTCGCAACGGAGCCGTGGACGCAGACGCGCACGCCTGGCAGCCGTGGCG
>NZ_DATNGK010000121.1:0-3828 GCF_035605935.1 Actinocrinis sp.
TCGGACCCGGTCTTGCACGCGACGCAGCGCTCGCCGTCGAACTTTCGTTCGAGCAGCCAGTCGTCGCCGAAATCTCGGCGATCGCTCAGGGTTGCAAGCATCAACGCGAGCGGCACCCAGGCATCATCACCGAATATGCCCTGTTGTGGGCTTCAGCAGCAGCCATCGCTGCAAGCCTCGCCGCGCCACGCCTCCCGGCCCTCCTTGACGGCGGCTGCCGCGATCACAAGTCCTGCCAGCGGGTCAGCCCACCACCATCCCAGGAGCGCGTTGGCACCAAGACCCACAAGCAGCGCGACCGACAGGTAGGCGCACAGCATGTTCTGGCTACCCTCGCTCACGGTGGCGCGTGACCCGAGTTGGTGCCCGACGCGCCGTTTGGCGCGCGCAAGAAGAGGCATCGTCGGCGCGGTCACCGCCGCCAGGCCGATGCCGACCCAGCTTGCCTCGGGGTGCGCTCCCGCGAATGCGCGGACGGACTCGATCACGACGTAGACCGCCAGCACGAAGAACGACAGCGCGATCAACTGCTGCGCTCGCCGCTCCGCCGGCTGCGATGCGCCGCGCCCCCCTGAGAACAGCCAGACGATCACGCCACCTGCGGCGAACTCGATCAGGCTGTCGATCCCGAAGGCCACGAGGGCGATCGAGCCTGCCGAGATTCCGGCACCGATGGCAATGGCGAACTCGACCAGGTGCCAGGCGTTCCCGCCCCAGGCGAGGCGTCGGGCTCGGCGCTCAAGATGCAGTCGCGGATCGGCGAGCGTTGCCATGTTCTCAGCGTACTGAACAGAGTCAGGAGAGAGTGTGTGTGCGCCGCCTACGGCTCCTGTGCAGTGACGACGCACATCACCAGCCGCCCCCTCCCAAGGGCTCAACTGGCGGAGTCGCGGCGTACTGCCGTCGGGAGCCGAAGCCGTGACCTATCAAGAGCCTACGCCCATCCGTTGCAGAATGCGTCGCCGCCGCCCCGAGCGATGTCAGCCGTTGGGGAACAGGCGCTTCTCGGCCGCCACGTAATCAGCCTGGTTTCGGTCGACGGTCGCGGAAGGGTGCTGGGCGGTGAGGCTGAGCAGGGCCTCGTTGGCGTCGCTCCCAGGCAGCAATTCGTACTTGGTGAAGCGGAGGCTGGTACCGCCGTCGGTGCCGGTGGTGTCGAGCTGGACGGGGGCGTAGCTGCTCGTGTCGACGTAGTAGGTGATGTGGCCGTCCTGGGAGCGGAGCTCGAGCGTGTCACGGCCGGCGATGGTCGCGTTGCCGACGAGGTGGGCGCCGCAGGAACGGAGCATGGTGAGGATCTGATCGCCGTAATCCTGCGATCCGAAGTCGGAACAGTCCGGCGACGCTGCGGCGGCCCGCGCCGGGACGACGGCAGGCCGGTATCCGTTGAGCGTGGCAGCGCTGCGCGGTGCACGCACCCACTTGATCATCGCGCTTCTGTCCTTGAGCGCCTTGGCCTGGCTTGCCGTGACGACGAGCCGATACTTCTGGCCGCGGCCAGGGACGATCCTGTACCCGTGTCCGGGAGCAACTCGGAAGACCATGAGTCGCACCACGTAGGTGTTTGCGGTCGGTCCCGGAGAGATCCGATAGTTGCGTTGGGCCTCCGGCTTGGCGCTGTTTGCGGTCGTGGTGCTGGCGTAGATGGTGTTGGTGGCGGGGTCGTACACCTGCTCGGTATCCCCCACGTTCGCGCTCTCGGCGGTGGTACCGTCGGGGTTGGTCTCGACCTGGCGGCGGTCGTCAGCAGCACCGCTCCCCTGCCAGCTCTCGTCCCGCCAGGTGATCGACGTGCCGTCGCCGTTGTTCTGAGTTCCCCGCATGTCGACGTGCAGGATCGTGCCCGGGGGCTGGGCCGCGGCGGCGAGCGCATGCCGGACGACCGCGGCCGAGGCAGGAACGACTCCTCCCCGGTCTTCGCCGGTGATGGCGGTGATCGCGACGAGCGAAACAGCGGCGGCTCCCCCCACGGCGGCGAGCCGAACGGCCACCGTCCTGCTGCGCCGGGTGCCGGGAGAGTGCTCCGGGCGTGGTACGGCCAGGATCTCTCGGAGCAGCGCCTCGGCGGCTGCGTCCGTCGCCGGGTGGACGTCGCCCTCGAGCGGGTCGACGCCGCGGACGAGTTCCATCAGGTCTGCATCGCGGGTGCGTCTGGTCGTGGTCATGGTGCGATCTCCTTGACTACGGACGGGTGTTGGGGGTGCGGGTCGGCCTGCCCGGCGCGATCGAGCTCGCGGCGGAGACGGCGCTTGGCGCGGTGCAGTCGGACCCGGAATGCGGCCGGGGACTGGCCGAGCACCGTTGCCGCCTCGCCCGGTCGCAGGCCTTCCCAGGCGATCAACGTGATCGCTTCGCGGTCGGTCTCCGGCAGGCGTCCGAGCGCGGCCGCCACCCGGCCGGCGGATTCCTCGGCCGCGGATGGTGACGCGCTGCCGTCCGCGCGCTCCAGGCGCTGACGAAGCGCGCCTCGCCGTCGCGACCCTCGCTGCTGGGTGGCGATCACGTTTCGGGCGACGGCCAGGAGCCACGGCAGCGAATCGGCCGGCACCTCGCCGAGTCGTCGCCAGGCGACCAGGAAGGTGCTTGCGACGACGTCGTCGGACGTATCCCCCTGGGCACGACGCCGCGCGTACGCCGCCACCGCCCGATGGTGACGGCGAAACAGCTCCTCGAATCGCTCGGCAGCTCGAACATCCCGATCGTGCGCGTCAGCTGGTCCGGCCATCACCCACCTCTCGCCGGCAGACGTCCCATCGTTACACCGCCGGGGGCCGGCGGCACTCACCGTTCATCTCTATCACCCGCCGGATGGTCAGAATGGGTAATGCCGAAACCCGCCCCCACGGCCGATAAGAACCCCAGCATGAGGCTCCTTGCGCGTCGTCTGGTCGGTACCTGCTGCGTTGCGGCGATGCTCGGCGTGGGCGGACAGGCGCTGGCCGCCGGAGCGCCGCCGCCGGGAATGCCGCCCGTCGGCCACACACGACTCGGCATCGGCAGCAAGGATCCCGGCGCCTTTGACCGCCTCACCCGCCATCACCATGACGTCTGGTTGATGTTCGACATGCTGGGTGGATCCTGGGTCAGGTGGCACGGTTTCAGCACGCAGATCGCCAAGGCCACCTCCTCTCACAGGATCGCCATGATCACGCTGGGTGTGACACGCGTGTCCGACCGCCGCAAGCTGTCGCCGGGCTCGCTGGCAAACGGCAAGGCCGACAGCATCTACCTGTCCTACTCGAGCCAGGCCAACGCCGCGGGCGTGCCGGTCTGGATCCGTCCGATGCAGGAGATGAACGGCTACTGGATGTCGTACTGCGCGTTCAACGCGAACGGCACGCATCGTGGCGCCGCCTACTCCACCGGCAACTACAAGAAGGCCTTCCGGCGGATCGCGATCATCATGCGCGGCGGCACCAGAGCGGAGATCAACGCCGCCCTTCACGCCGCCGGCCTGCGACAGCTGCAGGCGCCGCTGCCGGTCGCCGGAATCACACCCAGCGGGCTGGTGGCCATGGTCTGGAACCCGCAGGGCGCCGGCGCGCCGAACGTGCGAGGCAACCAGCCGCACGACTACTGGCCGGGCGCGCGGTACGTCGACTACGTCGGCGACGACCTCTACGACCAGGACTTCAGGGCCTACTGGAAGGGCATGCAGCCGCTCTACAACTACGGAAAGCCGTTCATCCTGGGCGAGTGGGCGCCCTGGGGCATCGACGATCCCACCTTCGTCAGCCAGGTGTTCAACTGGGTGAGGACGCATCCGCGGACGGCGGCGCTGGTCTACTACGACTACTCCTCCACCTTCAGCCTGGGCAACAAGCCGCG
>NZ_DATNGK010000122.1:0-4058 GCF_035605935.1 Actinocrinis sp.
CAACTGACTAAGCCCTTACGCGCATGCCGAAGCCCGAGGATGTGCCCAGCCTTCGGGAAGGACATAGTCCAGATATCGGCGTCATCTGGCCGCCGCAACGGAACCTCGTTCCGGTGAGCGCTGCCTTCTTTGCAACGAGCCCGCCGGCAAGGTCGTGCTGGGTCCGATCGAGCGGATATCCGGTCTCCGACGTCTTACGCCGGTGCACGCCAAACGCCGCGCCATTGGTTGCAGCCATGTATGCGGCGTGGGTATCGCCGCACTGTGCAGAACGCCGACTACCAGCGCTCACACAGCACGATTGCCGTGAGCTAGCCCGCTAGGCGACGTCACTCGAGGCATGGAGATCGCTTCGACGTCCCCGGATTTGGCAGCTGAGCGTTTAGGGCCCTGATGACGTTGCAGCAACCGTTATGACGCCGCGCAGTCGGATGTCCCGCGAGGAGCTGCCGACGAGGACAGGCACCGTGCCGCCCGGTGTGACCCAGCGTTGGGTGCCGGTGTCCCAGTACGCGAGCGACCGCGGGTCGAGCGCAACGGTTACCCGCTTGCTCTGCCCGGGCCGCAGGGTCACGCGGGCCTGTCCGGCGAGTTGCTGTAGTGGGGTTGGCACGCTGGTCGGCAGCCGGCCGACGTAGACCTGCGCAACCTCGGTGCCGGTACGCGCGCCGGTGTTGGTGACCGTGAGCTGCACGCGCGGCGTTTTCCCGTTCGGCTTGGTGTTCAGGTGGCTGTAGCCGAAGGTGGTGTAGGACAGCCCGTACCCGAACGGGAACAGCGGTGTGATGTTGTTCTGGTCATACCAGCGGTAGCCGACGAATATGCCTTCGCTGTAGTACTCCTGGTTGTTCACGCCCGGATAACGCAATAGAGAGGTGGCGGTCGGGGCGTCAGACTCGCGCGCCGGGAAGGTGACCGGCAGCTTTCCGCCGGGAACCGCCGCGCCGGTCAGGAGGTCGGCGGTGGCGGGCCCGCCTTCCTGGCCGGGGTACCACATGTCCAGGATCGACCGGACGTCGTTCACCCAGGGCATCAGCACCGGGTATCCGCTGTTGAGCACCACCACGGTGCGCGGGTTGGCCGCAGCGACGGCCTCGATCAGCTGGTCTTGCTCGTCCGGCAGCGTGAGGGTGGGTTGGTCGACGCCCTCGGTACCTTCCATGTAGGCGAACACCACCGCGGTGCGCGCCTGTTTGGCGGCGGCCACGGCGGCGTCCAGGTTTGCCTGCCGCTGCTGCGGGGTGATCCAGGCCAGCCGGATCTGCACCGGGCCGCTGCTGGCCGGGATGAACGGCGGGAACGCCGGGACGGGCGCGGCGGTCACCTGGATGGTGTGCGGGCCGGCGGTCAAGTTCAGGTACGCGAAGGAGTTCGCCAGACCGTCGGTGGTCTTGTGCAGGGTGGTGCCGAGGGCGGCGAGGACGCTGCTGGTGATGACGGGCTGGCCATCCACGGTCAACGTGCCGCCGGTGCCATCTGTTTGCACGGCGAGCAGGTAGTTGCCGGTGGTGGACGCGGTCAGCGTGCCGGTCCAGCTGGCCTGGGTGCCCTCCGGTAGCGCGTTCGCCCCGACGAAGTCGATGTTCGGGTCAATCTGGGTAGCACCGGTCACCGTGTTCGTCCGCAGCACACCGTGCTGGTTCGGTGCCGCATTCGGCGGTGCCAACGCGCCGCTGGGCACCGGCACGCCCTGCACGTCCCGGCCCACCGCGAAGGTGATGTTCCCCTGCGGGCCGGCCGCCTGCCGCAGCGCATCCAATGGGCTGATCTCGCGGTCGGTCACACCGAGGACCCGGGAGCTGCCGCCGCCGCCCACCAGCAGCGTGCGGGCGGTCGTTCCGATCACCGCTAGCGAGCGCAGGTCCGCCTGCTCCAACGGCAACGTCTTGCCCTGGTTGCGCAGCAGCACCGCGCCTTGCTCAGCAATCGTGCGGGCCTGCTGGGCGTCGGCCAGCTCCGGGAACGGCGGCAGCGGGCGATTCACGACGGTACCGCCGGTCGGTGACGCGTGGACCAGCAGACCGAACCGGTCCATCGTGGTCAAGATGCTGCGCACCGCGTTATCCAACGCCGACACCGGCACCGCGCCGCTTTGGATCAGGGATTTCAGCTGCAAGAAGTGGGTGCCGAAGAACTCAATGTCCATACCGGCCTGCAGCGCCGGACCGGCGCTGTGGTTCGCGCCGTAGTCCGACACCACGAACCCACTAAACCCCCACTGGTTACGCAGAATGTCGGTGAGCAGCGTCGGGTTCTCGCACGAGAAATTGCCGTTGACCCCGTTGTAGGCGCACATCACCGCGCCGCTGTGGCCGTCCTTCACCGCGGCCTCAAACCCGCGCAGCTCCATCTCCCGCAGCGTCTGATCGTCCACATTGACGTTGACGCCCATCCGGTTGTTTTCCTGGTTGTTCTCCGCGAAATGCTTCGCGGTCGCGATCTCGCCCTGGCTCTGAATGCCGCGGGTCTCCGCCGCCACCAACGCAGCCATCAAAGACGGATCCTCGCCCAGCGTCTCGAAATTGCGGCCAGCCTGCGGCACCCGGACCATGTTCATCATCGGGCCGAAGATCACATCCTGGTCCCGGGACCGGCCGTCCCGGCCCAGCACCTCCCCATAGCGCTCGGCCAGATCGGCGCTGAACGTCGCCGCCAACGCCACCGGCGCCGGCATCGCCGTCGTCGGAAGGTTCATCCGCACCCCAGCCGGACCGTCGGTGAACGTCAACGCCGGAACACCCAGCCGCGGCACGCCCGGAATAAACCCAACACCGATCACGCGATCGGTCTGCGGCGGCGCTGACACGCCATTCGGCCAGCCGTTGACCATGCCCAGCTTCTCATCCAACGTCATCGCCGCCACCAGCGCCGCCACCGTGCCGGAACCCCCTTTGACAGCAGGCGATGCCGAAGGTGTTCCTGATGCCGGCTGGACTGAGACGGCCGCCACGCCGGCCGCCACCGCAGCGAGTGCCACAGCGAAGGCCAGGGACTTGATACCAACATAGCGACGCATCGCGGGCTCCCCTCGTCTTGCGAGGTAGCACCACCCGGACTGGAACCGACCCCCGTCGAGTGCCGCCTAACCACCGAAAAGGTCAAACCATCCCAGTAACCGGAAAGTCTGCCCACAAACAGTGTCATTTGGCAAGCCCTACCAGCAATTATCTATAACCGGACTCCGGTAACCATGTGTCGGCTAACGGTCGCCAGGACCATCGGCGGAGGAACTCGACGCCGGCAGCGTTCAAGCCCGGAGATGCTTGCCAGGCAGTCGACGGACGTGAGCGGTGAGGCGGCTTCAGGCACGGTTCCCTCGATCTCAACAAGCCGGTGCTGCGCCGTCCGCTGAGCCGCAGCCGGTGCATTGACACTTCCAGCCGCGCCGACGATCAGGTGAGCTGGACCCATGGCAGCGGATATCGATGGAGCGAGAAACCCGATTGGGGCAGCCTCGTTCTAGGTTGTCGCGCCGCCGCCGTCTAGCGCTCGTCCCGCGGAAACGTCACGAACCGCGCGCACGGGGCCGCGCGTGCCAGCAGGTTCGACACTGACATATCGCGATTTGCCGTTGGAGGGGGATTACGTCACTTCAGCACGTTGACGACCCGGGCGATTATTAGTGCGGCGATGAGCAGGGCGATCGCGGATTGCAGCATCATGGTCATCTTGGACCACCGGCTGGTCGGCAGGGTGTCGGTAGGGCTGAACGCGGTGGCGTTGGTGAAGGCCAGGTACAGGTAGTCGCCGAACTCGGGCCGCCAGTCGGGGAACAGTTCCGGCACCGTCATCTGTGGGAACAGGAAGTCCGGCGGCGTGCTCGTCGCGTGGGCCCGGCCCCGCGGGCCGCCGCGGTCGAACGCCCAGTACCACAACGCGAACACGATGATGTTGGTGATGTAGACCGCCGCGCCGATGCCCAGCAGCGCCGTCGGGTTGTCGCCGGCCTTGCCTTGCAGCAGTTCCTGGATCAGCTTGACCGCGGAGAACGCGTTGGCGAACGCGGCGATGATCACCAGCAGCAGCCCGGCGATCTGCACCAGCGCCGAGCCCTGCCG
>NZ_DATNGK010000123.1:0-17889 GCF_035605935.1 Actinocrinis sp.
ACACCTTAGCGGAGTAAGCGCGCCCAATTGGCCAGCTTCACTGAGACAACGACCCGACTCTGGCCAACTTCAGTGAGACGAACGCTCCAAAATGGCCAACTTCAGTGAGACGGCGGTCCCGGCTGGCCAAGTTCAATGAGACTGATCATGGAATGTGGCCAGGTTCGATGAGAACTGCCAGGACGCAGCGAGACGGGACACGCACTTCACGAGCAAGATCATCCAGGCGCCGCGAAACCCCTTCTGAGCCTGCCTGACCCTCTTCTCATGCATAATCTCTCTTATGCATCATAACGACTGCTCCCCGCTCCCGGGGAGTTGATCCACAGCTAGTCATCCTGTCGCGACGGATTGCCCAGCCATGAGGTGGTCGATCAACGCGAGGAGCAGATCCCGGCTATCGGCGCGCTGGCGCAGATCCCCCATCAGGATCGGTACGTGCGGGTCGAGGTCGAGGGCTTCGCGCACTTCGGAAACGGTGCGGTCCTGGCGTCCGCCGAAGCAGTTGACGCCGACCACGAACGGGATGCCGCGGCTCTCGAAGAAGTCGATCGACCCGAAGCTGCTCTGCAGCCGCCGGGTGTCGGCCAGCACGACCGCCCCCAGCGCGCCGTGCACCAGGTCTTTCCACATGAACCAGAACCGCTCTTGGCCCGGCGTTCCGAACAGGTAGACCACGAGCCCAGTACTGATGCTGATCCGCCCAAAATCCATGGCGACAGTGGTGGTGGCCTTATCCGCTACCCCGTCGACGTCGTCGACGCCGACGCTGGCCACGGTCAGGTACTCCTCCGTGCGCAGCGGCGCGACCTCGCTCACCGAGGCGACCATCGTGGTCTTGCCCACTCCGAAGCCGCCCGCGATCAGGATCTTGACGGCGGCTGGCGCCGGCGCGCTGGCGGGGTGCCGCCGGTCAGAGTCGTCGAAGTCCATCTCGCACCGCCTGAAGAAGGGTGATGTCCGGTCGTTGCCCGGCGGCCATCGCCAGGGGCGGCCGCGCGGACACCCTGCCGGTGTCGATCAGGTCACCGATGAGGATTTTGGTGACCGCGACGGGCAGGTTGAGCCTTGCCGCGACCTCTGCCAGCACGCAGGGCGTACGGCACTGGTCGAGGATGAAGCGGTGCTCGGGCTCCAGGCCCCGGTTGTCGATCAGCCCGTCCGGTGATGTCAGTGTGCTGATCACGGTGATGAGCGTCAGGTCGTCGCGGGCCGAGGACGTGCGGCCGTGGGTGATGGTGTAGGGCCGGACGAAGGAGTCGTCCGGGTCTTCCTCAAGGGACTCGTCGGCCCAATGGTTCACCCACATCCACCCCCTCCCGCTTCGGCGGCACGCGCGCCTCGGTGCCCAGGTGCCGGCCGACCTGTAGCACGAGGGTGTGCATCGCGACCGCCATCACCTCGGCGTCGACTTCCTGGTCGGCGATCACCGCCAGGTGCGTGCCGTGTCCGGCCGCGCTGACGAAGAGCCACAGCCGGGCCAGTTCCACGATGACTTGGTGCGTGCCGCCGCCGTCGAAGATCTCCCCCACGCCGCGGGCGAGGCTCTGCTGGCCGGTCGCGATCGCGGCCAGCCGTTCGGCGTCGGCGCGCTCGATGCCGCGCGACTGGCTGACCACCAGCCCGTCGTCGGACAGAACGATCGCGTGCCGGGCGCCGGGGACTTGGTCGATCAAGCGGTCCAGCAGCCAGTCCAGGTCGTGGTCGGTGGCTGTGGTGCGCTGGTGCGCGAAGGTTCGCTGTGTCATCGTCCGTCTTCTTCTTCCCGGGTCGCGCCGAGACCTGGCGTGGGCTGCGTTATGTGGTCCTCGTCCTGCGCGGCAGCGTGGGCCAGGCGTGACTGGCGCTGGAACGCCCCGATCGTGGTGCCGGAGCGCTCGGACCATTGCGGCGGCGCGTCGTGTTCGACGATCGCCGCGCCGGGGTCCTGCTCCCCCGGGGCGAGGTGCTCGCGCAGTTCGCTCGCCAGGCTGGCCAGCCGTACTCGTTTCGGAAGCGGCTTGAGTGCGGTTGCGGTTGCGCTCTCAGCGTCTGGGTCTGCTGCGACGGAGCTCAGTCGCGCGCCGACGCCGGCCAGCGCCCAATCGCCTTCCTCGTCCGCGTCGTGGCTGGGGTTGGTATACCGCGCGTTCCGCCGGAAGCGGTCGCCAACGGACGCTGGGGCGTCTTCGGCGGTGTCGGCGACCTTGCTACCCACCGCGGATAGCCGGCGCAAGATGTGCTCGCGCTGCTGCGCCACGTCGTCGGGCGTGGCGGGCTGGCGGCGGCCGGTGTGTACCAACTCGATCGGCAGCAGGACGACGACGCGGGTGCCGCCGTAGGAGGAGGGCCGCATTTCCACCTTGATGCCTAGTCCGGCGGCCAGGCGCGCCACGACGTAGAGGCCGAGGCGGGCGTCGTCGGCCTGGGAGATCACGTCGAGCTTCGGCGGATCGGACATCATGGTGTTGGCGTCGGCGTATTGTTCGGGCGCCATGCCCACGCCGCGGTCCTCGATCTCGATGGCCAGGCCGCGGGCGACCATGGAGGCGGTGACCTCGACGGGGTTGGGCGGTTTGGAGAAGGCGACGGCGTTCTCCATGAGCTCGGCCAGCATGTGCACGACGGGGCCGACCGCGCGCTCGGAGAGCCAGGTGGTGTTGCCGGTCTCGATGCGGATGCGCCGGTAGTCCTGGACCTCGCCTTGGGCGGAGCGCAGCACGTCGAGCAGCGCCACCGGTTTGCGCCAGCGTCGCTGCGGCTGTCCGCCGCCGAGGATGACCAGGTTCTCCTCGTAGCGGCGCAGGCGCGCGGTCAGGTGATCCAGGTCGAACAGGCCTTCGAGCAGCTCGGCGTCCTCGTAGCGGCGCTCCATCTCGGTGACGCGCTTGATCTGCAGGCCGATCAGCAGTTGGGTGCGCCGGGCGATGCGCTGTAGCAGGCGCTCGAAGCCTCGGTACTGCTCCACCTGGTGGATCGCGGTCTCCAGGGCGCTGGCGCGCGCGGCGTTGAGGGCTTGTCCGAGCATGCCGAGTTCGTCGCGGCCGTAGTGCAGCGCGGGCAGTTCGGCGTCGGTGTCGACGCTCTCGCCGCGGCGCAGGCGTTCGACCACGTCGGGCAGGCGCACTTGCAGGTCGAGGGCCGCGGTGCGCAGCGCGAATATCCGGCGGCGCAGCACGCTGGTCAGGAAGATGGTCAGCAGCACGATCAGCAGGACGCCGCCGAATCCGACCGCTGTCTCGACGATGAGGTCTGTGGCCAAGCCGTGTACCTCGACCGAGGTGGCGTTGGTGAGCGCGGTGCCGAGCTCGATGTTCAGGCCTTGCAGTTGCGGGGTGATGGCGGCGATGCTCTGTTGCCACTGGGCACCGAGCGCCGCGGGCAGCGTGGTGCCGGTGGCGGAGGGCGCGGAGGTGATGACGTACTGCATGACGCGGGTCTTCTGCTGCCAGGCGCTGCTCGCGATCAGGGCGCGGTACTGTGCGGCCTGTGCCGGCGGCAGCAGCGGCACGACCTTGTCGTCGTAGATGAATTGCTCGGCGCCGCTGAGTTGGGCCAGTTGTGCGCGCTGGGCGGCGGGGAGGGTGGCGCCGGCGATGGCGGGCGTGAGCAGGGCGTCCTCGCGCGCCAGGATCTCGATTCCCCAGACCGAGTCGATCTCCGGCCGCACCCGGAAGTTGAGGTCGGCGAGCCCGACGTTGCTCAGCGAGTTGAACAGCTGCAGGTCGGTGGCGATCAGACCGGTGTAGTCGTCGTACATCTGCTGCTGTGTGACGCTGTGCGCGTCGACGGCGAACCGGTATGTGTCCAGTTGCTGCAGCCCGTTTTCGATCTGGGCGACCCCTGCCAGGATGTCGGCTGGAGCGGGGCCGGTCAGGGCCTTTAGGCCGGCGATGCCGGCGTCCGTCGCGCGGCGCTGCGCGGCGAGTTTCGCGTGATATGCGGCCGGGTCTACGAGTGCGGCGGCGCTTAGGTGCCGCTCGACCTGCAGGCCGTAGAAGATGCTGAAGACCGGCGTCGCGTAGCGCACTGTCTGGGTGTTGTGGTTGCTGACGTTGTGCCAGTTGTCATAGAGCCGGTTGGAGTTGACGGCCCACAGCGCGGTCATCGCCACGCTGGGTACCAGCGCCAGGATGAGCAGGACGACGCGCAGCGGCAGCGGCTGTCGCGTGTCCGCGTCCAGGATGCGTTGCCGTTTTGCCGTTCGTGCGTGGAGTGCCACCCCAGCCCCCAGCAAGTCGGTGAAGGCGGTCCACCAGTGTTGCGGGGTCCGCGGTTGTCGAATGGATACTACTCTCGGACAGAGTATCCGCAGGCTGGTATTGAGATGATTGTGTTCTCGCCCGCGATGATCCGTTCTGTCGCAATATCCCCGATATCTGCATTGTGGCTCTTTGTGTTATCCCCTCCCCCGGGGCATTCGTGCTGGCTGACGGCCCGTCAGCGGGCGTCCGGGACAACGTCGTCCCCTCAGCGTGTAACCGCCGCGGGCCATGGTTCGCCGGCGATCACGGGCTTCGGTGATTTCATTCAGTGTTCGTATTCGGTGGCGAATTCGTGGTCGAACACGAATTCGCAAATGCATAGGTATGACACAACGACGTCGGCCACTCCCCCACGCTGCCGCTTTTGCCCGCCGCGCTGTGGTTCGGCAGGGATCACGTGAGTGCGCCAGAAGGCGTCCCGAGGGCGTGCACCGCGCTCGCCAGATCAGCCATGGCCCGCGCGCGAGCGGTCTCGACGGGTGTGAACGGAATCCCTGGGCGCGAGACGAGCACGACTCCTGCGAGGGGATCGCGCACGCGCATGACGGTGCTCTGGGTTTCATCGCCCCCGCAGATATCCTCCTGCGCTGAGCGCCACTCGACCTGTGCTGGGCTGAGCAGTTCGGCCAGCACGAAGTGCAGTGCCTCTGGCTCGCGGATCAGGCGGTGCGCGAGGGTGAGCGCGCGGGTCGGCAAGTCAGTCAATGATGTGACATCCGCGAGCGCGACGTGCACCTGACCGCCGCCGGCCGCAGCCACGACCGCTCCCAGCTGGTCGGCTGTCACATTGGTCGCGGCTTCGACCAGGAACTCGTCGACCACTGCGCCGGCGACCGGCTGGACTTGGAGGGCCAGGATATTGGCGCCCACGGCGGCGAACGCCCCGGCGAGCACCGCAAGCCGACCAGGAGTGTCCTGTACCGCGGTACGCACACGCCACAGTTCTCCGGCCACGTCGGCGTAGCCGGTTGGCGTCTGGTCGTATGCGGGCACGGAAGCGCTGCGTGCTCGCGACCTTCGGCCGCCGCGCAGAAGGTCCATCAGAGTGGCGATGGCGACTACAGCGCCAAGGGCGATCAGGACGACGGGTCCCTCGATGCGATGGCCGAGCAGATCCGTGAACAGGTCGGCGATGCCCGCGGCCGCGAAGAGCGCAGCCAGTTCGATCAATTCGCGACGGTGGTTCTTCAGCGGCTTGCTCATCACAACAGCCTGCCCTGACGATATTGCGTGATCAAATACCGGCCGTGACAGCGACGTAAAGGCCGACATGACCGGCGATGTCAACCGGCGGGCGCGGCGGCGCACGATGTGGTTGACCGCGCGCTTCGGTCTGCGGGGTCGTCGCGTCCTGCTGCCAGACTGAGCGTCATGGCGATTGCGATCCGGTCAGCCGGTGCTGGCGACTCAGCTCTGATTGCCGCGCTGCTTGATCAGCTGGGGTATCCGGCGCAAGCGGGTGAGGTGGCTACCAGGCTGGAGTACTGGCTCGGGGATCCGCACAGTGCGTTGCTGGTGGCCGAGATGGCTGGCATTGTCGTGGGCGTGGCAGCGCTTCACGCATTGCCTTTGCTTGAGCACACCGCCCGCCGAGGCCGTCTCGTGGCGTTGGTGGTGGATGACCGCGTTCGCGGCCAGGGGATCGGCAAGGCTCTGATGGAGGCGGTCGAAGAGCGTGCGCGTGAGCTCGGGTGCCATGACATGGAGATCACCAGTGCCCGCGATCGGGCTGTGGCCCATAGGTTCTATGCGGGTTTGGGATATGACGACGTGTGTGGCCGGGCAGCGCGGTTCGTGAAGGCGCTGCACAGTGCGTGAGCCATGCTTGCGCCGTGCTCGGCTGACCGATCGGCAGTGCCGCCCAGCGTGGCATCGCAAAGCCTCGCGGCCCGCCGATCGGCGCCCGTTGTGCGGGGCTACCGGTTCAAGGTGTAGGTCAGCACCACCGCGCCGTTGCCGATCTCGGTGACCGCGGTCAGGTCCATGGACGTCGCGCTGATGCCCGCCAGCAGCGACTCGCCGCG
This sequence comes from Actinocrinis sp., assembly GCF_035605935.1. Taxonomy (GTDB): domain Bacteria; phylum Actinomycetota; class Actinomycetes; order Streptomycetales; family Catenulisporaceae; genus Actinocrinis. The sequence goes on from NZ_DATNGK010000123.1 coordinate 6,269, forward strand.
GCCCGCGACAAACGGGGAAATACCCAGGTGCAGTTCGTCGAGCAGGCCCGCCTCGATGAGCGCCCGGCTCAATGGGCCGTTGCCGTACTTGACCAACGTGCCGTCGCCGGATTCTTTGAGCCGGGCGACGGCGTCGACGGCGTCGCCGTCAAGTACCTGGGCGTTCCAGGTGGTCTCGGTCAGCGTGGTGGAGGCGACGTACTTCGGCAGGGAGTTGAGCCTGTCGGCCAGTTCGCCTGTCATGGTCGGCCATGTCGCCGCGAAGCCCTGGTAGGTCGCTCGTCCCAACAAGAGCCCTTCCGCCTGCTCCAACAGCCGCAGCTGGTAGGTGAAGTGGTTGTCGTTGGGGACGACCTTCATCTGCGCGGCCCAGAAGTCGTCCCCGTTGAACATCCCGTCGAGCGAGAGATGGTCGTACTCAACTAGTTTTCGCATGGCGGCAGTCAAACATCCGCATGATCGGCTCGTCTTGTATCGAACCGAATCCGCCGGTTCCCGGGTGCCGCTGCGGCGCGGGTCGGGTAGGTGTCAGAACGCGAGGAATGCGGCGGTGGACCTCAACTCGCCCGGGGTATGGCCGGTCGCCCAGCGCATCGCTCGCGCCAGCTGCGGCTGGTCGTAGTAGCCGCAGGCGGTGACCACCTGCGCGATCGATTCTCCCGCCGCGAGCAACTGCGCGGCCTGCCGTGCCTGCTCAATGCTGAGCAGCTTGCGGCGCGATATGCCGACGGCTTGGCGGAACCGGATCTGCGCTGTGCGTTCCGACATGGATCGGGGTGGTTGACCGTGACGGATTTGCTCGACGATCGGATCGAAGAACAACAGGCCCGCGCGCACCAGCCTGTGGACGAAGACGTCGACGTTCTGCTCGGTCGGCATCTCCCAGTCCTGGTTGTCCAGCACGATCCGGTTGCCTGACGCGCTCGGCAGTACAGCGTCGTTCAGGTTGGCCAGAGCGGCAGGCGGGAACAGGGGCAGATACGCGCCGAGGCGCAGTTCGACGCCGAAGAACTCCCAACCCTCCGGGCAGGTCAGGGTGGTGGCCCGGGTCTCCGGCCCGCGCAGGTGCACGCTCCACCTACCGCCGTTGCGCGCAAACGCGATCATGCACGAGCTTTTGGCCGCCGAGGTGAAACTGGTCGTGGCGTCACATTGTGCCGACCACACCCGCTGCACCAGCGGCACTTCGCCCGCGACAGCGTCGAAGATCAACCCCACGGTGGCAGTCTAGCCGTGGCTCTTCACGAAACGTGACGGGCCTTGACCCGCCCTCAGCAAGCTTGCTGAGGGCTCATCCGCCGGGCCGAGAAGGCAGTTGCAGGTACTGGTACTGGTGGGTTGGCGATGGCCCGCCGGCGAACCCGCGCCGATCCACAAGGTCGTGATCCGCATCGGCCTGGATGGGCAGGTCGTCGTCTATGGATCTGTACGTCGCGCAGCACCGGCTCGCCGCCGCCGAGCACGTTCAGCAGCAACTCGACGGCGGACGGCCGGCAGATCGAGGCCGCGCCTCAGGCGAATCGGCCCCGATCAGACTTGAGGCTCGGCGTGAGCATCAGGCGTGAGGATCAGTCGCCGGTCATCGAGCTGAGCTCGCAGTCGCGGTAGCCCATGTAGTAGTTGTAGTAGGTGTACCCCCAAAGGTCGCAGACCCAGTTCGCGGTGACCGTCGAGGTGCCCGGCGTGAGGCTATAGGTGTAACCCTCCCAGTTGGTGCCCTCGACGAAGCCTTGGCCACCGCAGTAGGTGTCCAGCGCGATGCTGGTGGCGGAGCTGGGGATGATGAAGGTCACCTCCTTCTCGCCGGAGTTCACGATGTAACCCGAGGCGCCCAGCGCGTTGTACGTCCAGCCCGAGCCGTAGTTGATTTCGAAGCCGTACATCATCGTCCCGTCGGAGCACGTGACGTAGGAGTTGACCGTACGGGTGCTGTCTGCCGCCGCGGGCGACGGCACGGCGGCCGCGGAAAGGAGCAGGGCGGCGATGGCCGCTGCGAGCGCGGTGGCTCTGCGGCGCACGGCTGTCTTTTTCATGGCGGCGTCACGATCCTTTCGTCGAAAACGCGATGCGGTCGCCGAGCGACGACACGCCGTCCATGGTGGCCGCCGGCCCTGGCTGCGATCGCAGATTCCGTACACCGCCGAACATGGCCGAAATTCGGCGTACGCGAAGGGCGGCATAGCCACGGCCTCGCGTGATCAGCGCGCATCGCGCCCGTCGGCGGCGTACGCGGCGGCGGCAGCGGCTTGAGTTCTGCCTCGTGGGCCCACCGGGCGACACAGCGCCGGGGTTACCCGGACGACCCTGCCATCTATAGAACATTCATTCGATCGGGTGTTACCGTTAAACCCATGAAGGGAGCGCTGCAAGGTTCGTTGCTCGATGTCGCGGACGAGGTCACCATCGGTGCGCTGAGCACGTCGATGCGGCGTATCGAGCTGCACGCGGGTGCTTGGCTGGATGTGCGGCCGCACTGGATCTGCGGCGCGGACGAGTTGTTCGCGCGGCTGGTCGACCAGTTGCCGTGGCAAGCGGAGCGGCGGCGGATGTACGACCGGGTCGTCGACGTGCCTCGCCTGCTGTGCGGGTACCGCGAGGGCGAGAGCTTGCCCGATCCGATTTTGGCCTCGGCTCGCGAGCAGTTGAGCGCTCATTACGCGTCGGAACTCGGCGAGCCGTTCACCAGCGTCGGACTGTGCCTGTACCGCGACGGGCGCGACAGTGTCGCCTGGCATGGCGACAGGTTCGGGCGAGGTAGCCGCGAGGACGTCATGGTCGCGGTCCTCTCGCTCGGCGCGCCCCGCACGTTCGCGTTGCGCCCCCGAGGCGGCGGACCGGTTCAACGCCACGAAGTCGGCCACGGCGACCTGCTGGTGATGGGCGGCAGTTGCCAGCGCACCTGGGACCATGCGATCCCGAAGACCTCGCGCGCGGTCGGCCCGCGTATCAGCGCCCAGTTCCGACCACGCAACGTCGGCTGACCGCCCCTTGGTCGGCGCGCTACACGGGGTAAATCTGGAATTCGTAGAGCGAGTAACCCCATCCGGTCCCCCGGGTCACTCCCTGCATTCTCACGTAGCGGGCGTTCGTGACCGCGAAGCGGTCGACGTCCTGGCCTCCCACGCCTGTGGTCGTCGCGTACACCTTCGTCCAACTGTGGGCGTCGTTGGAGACATCGATCTCGTACGCCTTCCCGTACGCCGCCTCCCAGTTCAGCACGACCCGCCCGACGGGCTGGACCGCGCCGAGGTCGATAGTGATCGATTCGTTGTCATCCCAGTTGCTGCTCCAGCGGGTGCCCATGTCGCCGTCAACGGCCTGGCCGGGCGGGTACGGGCACGAGGTCCACCACAGGACGGCGGTGCACTGCTGGCTGGAGGCCGACACCGCCTTGCCCAGCGCCAGGTTCGCGATGTTGTCGCCGCGGTGCGCGGGGTACTGCACGACCTGCTGGAACGTTGGGCGGTTCTGCCAGTTGCTCTGGTTGTCCGTGACGCCGCCGAGGGGGTGCTGCTGGATGGAGTCGGCGCACCATTGGTCGCCGGCCGAGCAGACGCTGTCGCCCGGGTAGAGCGCCGTGGCTGGGGTTGCGACCGCGGTGCTCAGCGCGCCGAGCAGCGCCTGCCGGCAGCCCGCGAAAGTGCCGCCGCCGCACCAGGCTTGGGTCAAACCGCCCTGGACCGGCTCGCCGAGGATCGTGCGGAGGTCCTTGTCGACGTAGGTGTACCAGCCCGACTGGAACGAGGAGCCTTTGTGTGCCACGCCGGCCTCGGAGCCGGCGTACGGAGAGTCGTCGATGCCGAGCACGCCGGTCATCGCCGAGTACACGCTCGAGCCCATCGTCGGCTCGAACTCGGCCTGCACCAGCAGCGGCCACCAGGCGTCCATGATGCGGATGGCGTCGGAATCGCGGTAGGCGTGGCTGCCCGCCGAGTCCTCCCTGCGTTCGGCGCCGTCGGCGAGCCAGGTTTTGAGCTCGTTGACGGCGTTGGCGAGCGCGGGGTCGCTCGGCGTCCCGATCACCCGGAGCAGTTCCGGAAGCAGGATCTCTCCGCGCAGGTCGGTGACGGCCGCATCCTCCATCGCCCGGGTGAGCGAGGCCCTCGTGATCTTCTGCCCGCTGTTGATCAGAGCCTTGATGCGGGAGTTGAGCAGGTTGCTGCGGTACACCGAGCCGTCGCCGAACCCGGAGACCGTGTACCCCTTGGCGATCTTGTTGTTCCAGGACTCGTAGTAGTCCTGGTCGATGGAGTTCGGGTGCGCGCCGAACGGCGTGTTCGCCACCGTGTTGGTGCCCGGGTCCCAGTTCAGCCACTGATGCGCGGCGTCGGCCGTGATCGGCAGGTTCGGGTCGTCGCCGGCCGGCCGGGTCGGGTTGAGGCCGGAGTTGTAGTAGGCGGTGTGCTTGGAGTCGAGGTAGAACCAGTTGAACGTGTAGGTGATGTTCGACGCGGCCTGCTGGAACCCGTCCGGGCCGGTCACGACGCCCGGGTCGTTGAACATCTGGAAGCCGATGATCGTATCGACCTCGTGTTGGTAGGTGGAGCGCAACGTCGTGTACGCGACCGGTTTGCCGCCGATCGTGGCGCGGGCTTGCACGATGCCGAAGTCGGTACGGAACGCGATCAGTTTGTAGGAGCCGGCCGGGGTGCTGTCGGCGACGGTCGGGCTCCAGGAGTCGTCACGCTCGATCTGCTGCATCGGGGTGCACACCCCGTTGTTCAGGTAGGCGTTCGAGTCCTTGGTCGCCGCGGTGCCGTCGGTGTTGCACAACTGGACGGCGAAGGTGTCGATGATGTCCTGCCCGGCGGAGGTCGCGCTCCAGGAGTAGTCCACGCCGCGGCCGAGCTCGACGTAGAAGTTCAGGCCGGCGAACGCCGCGCCGCGCGCGCTGATGCCGGGGCCCTGAAGTTCCTCGAGCATGAGCAGCTGCGGTGCGAAGTAGCCGGTCTGCGGGCCGAACACGGCGATCGGATTGCCGCTGTCGGTGTATTGGCCGGAGACGACGAGCGCGTTGGACATGCCGCGTTTCTGGGTGAACAGATTCGCCGGCAGCACGCCGCCGTTCATCGAGCCGGTCAGCTTCGCCATGGCCGGATCGGCTTTCAGGTTCGCCGCGGATCGCGCGGAGCGATCGGTGGCCTGTGGCGGGAGCGCGGGCGGTCCGGCCTTGGCTGACGGTCCCGGGTTCGTTTTCGCGGCGGTGCTCGCGGCCGCCGAGCCGGTCGGGTCGAACACCACCTGCTGCGGCGTCACCGATCCCGGGTCGGGCAGCGCTACGCCGGAGGGGTTCGCCGGACTGGCGTTGAAGTCGAAGACCTGGCCGGAGTGCAGCGTGAGATCGGCCTCGGGGTCGTTCTCCTCGCGGAAGGCCTGCCAGACCTGGTCGCCTTGAGCCACGCCGTACTTGGCCTCGGCGGCCTGCTTGACCAGGGCCGAGGCGACCTGGCCGCCACCGCCGGCGCCGAAGAGCGCGCCGATGACGGTGCCGATCGCAACCAGGTCGCTGGCCTGGAAGGGCTGGATGCCGTCGCCGGTGAGGATGTTGGCGTTGCCGGTGAGGTCGTACTCCCCGGGCCAGTCGAGGCCTGACTTGGCGTCGGCGATGTACTGGTTGAGGCCGGCCAGGTAATCGGTCATGTCCTGGTAGGCCTGCGCTCCGCGCGGACCGCTGTTTCTGACCCGGTCGATCTGCGCCTGAAGGTCTGCTTCGGTGTATGCGCCGTTGAGGTAGAAGCTCTGCTCCAGCTGTTGGTTGCCTGGCGCGCCTCCGGCGAAGCTCGTCAGCTCGCCGCGCCCGACGTGCCGGAAGACGTCCAGCATCCACAGCCGGTCCTGTCCGGCGGCGTATCCGGCTCCGTATTCCGTGCCCGCGCGCGTCGTGCCGTAGATGTGCGGGATGTCGTTACTGTCGCGCACGATCGTCACATCGGCGCGTGCGCCGGGACGGTACTGGCTTTGCACCTTTCCGGCCGCGACGCCGAAGGACGAGGAGTCGAAGAAGTCGCCGAGGTTGGTGTTGTCGAGCCCGGTGTAGTCGTCCACGAGGCTGGCGTATTTGCCCAACTGGTCGTCGGTGTTCGGCGGCCGGCTGCCGGTCGCCTTGAACGCGAGGATCTGGGCGAGTGTGGCGCTGCCGTTCTCGCCGGGCGGCAGGATGTCGTTGCACTGCCCCAGGCAGTAGTCGGCGGGCGCGTCGGTCGCGGCCGCGGTCGCGGCGGCGGACAGGTGAGCCTTGGCTGTCGCGGTGCCCGCCGGTACCGCGACGGCCAGGGACGCGCCCACCGTGAGCGCGGTCAGTGCGGCCAGTGAACGGGCACGGATGGGCATGCGCGGGCTCCCTTCGGCAGGGTGTGACGTGGCGCACGTTACTGCCGGGTAGCGAGTCCTGGAAGGCAGGACCCTGCAACCGGCTGAGACAGATGGCCAACATTGCGCAAAGCGCTGTCAGGCTGCCACGATCAACCCACAGAGCCCTTACATGCTGGGCATTGACACATCACGTCCGCCGCGCACGTCTGAGGCCGTGCACATCCGCTACCGCCTCGCCTTGATCCGCGGCCAAGCCGCGTCGTGCGCGGCCGGGCTCATACCGCTGAGCCTGTCGTGATTATTCGCTGCTCACGCGCCCGACCACGGCGTACCCGCTGAACCGCTCGGGCCGATCGACCGGCGGTTCCTCGGGGTCCGGCCGCCACAGCGGCAGGAACACCACACCCGGCTCGACCACGTCGAACCCGTCGAAGAGCGCCTCCACTTGTGCGTGAGTACGCGCGAAGATCGGTGTCGCGGAGCGCTGATAGATGCGCTCGTGTTCGCGCATGAGCTCCCCGACCCCGTCGACGGTGGCGTGGCTGACCGCCAGGTAGCTGCCTGGCGACATCGCCGCGCGGTACCTGGCGACCAGGCCCGCGGGGTCGTCGGTGTCCGGGACGAAGTGCAGCAAGGCGACCATCATCACCGCCACCGGCTTCGAGAGGTCCAGCAGCGCCCGGGTTTCCGCGGCGTTGAGCACGAAGTCCGCGTCGCGCGCGTCCGCGTGGATGACGGCCGCGTTGTGCGTTCCCTGCAGCAGAAGCCGGCTGTGCGCCACCGCCACCGGATCGACGTCCACGTACACCACGCGGCACGACGGGTCCGCCGCGGCCGCTTCCTCATGGACGTTGCCGACGGTCGGGATACCCGACCCGAGATCCAGGAACTGGGTGATGCCCTGCCCTACCAGGTAGCGCACCGCGCGCCGCAGGAACGCCCGGTTCGCGCGCATGACCATCGGCAGATCCGGCCAGTGGCTCACCGCGAGGCGGGCCAGCTCGCGGTCGGCCTCGAAGTTGTGCGAGCCGCCGAGATAGAAGTCGTACATCCGCGCCGCGGACGGCTGCTCGATCTCCACCTCGTCGGGCGCCCACGCCGGGCGATGCGGCATCGCAGACCCCTTTCCTTCCCCTGTGTCCCTCGGCGCGGCCGGCGAACGAAACACCGACGGTAACGCCGCACCCTGACACTACCTCGTGGTCGAAGCACTCCACGACGGACCCCACCGGCGAGGGCGAGTGGGCGGCGCGCGATACGAATCAGGTTCCGGACGGATCAGGTTCTGGGTGGTTCGGAGCTGAGCTGGCCGTCGCGTACGTACAGCACCGTGTCGGCCAGGCCGACCAGCTGCGCGTCGTGTGTGGCGACGAGCGCGGTCAGGCCCTGGGAGTCGACGATCTCGCGCAGTTGCCGCATCACCGTGAGCGCGGTCTCGGCGTCGAGGTGGCCGGTCGGCTCGTCGGCCACCAGCAGGCGCGGGCGCTGCACCAGCGCGCGGGCGATGGCGACGCGCTGCTGCTGGCCGCCGGACAGCTCGGCGGGCCGGTGGGCGGCGTGGCCGGCGAGCCCGACCAGGTCGAGCGCCACCCGCACCCGCTCCTCGCGCTCGCGGGCGTCCGCGGCGGCGATACGCAGTGGCACGCCGACGTTCTCGGCCGCGCTCAGGAAGGGGATCAGGCCGAAGGACTGGAAGATGAACCCGATCGTCTCGCGCCGCAGCAGCACCCTTTCTCGCTCCCGCAGCGTGGCCAGGTCGCGGCCCGCCACCCGCGCGGTCCCGCTGGTGGCCAGGTCGAGTCCGCCGACGATGTTGAGCAGCGTGGTCTTGCCGGAGCCGGAGCGGCCGCGCACGACGACGAGCCGCGCGCCGTCCAGCGAGAGGTCGACTCCGCGTAGCGCGTGCACGGCGGTGCGTCCGCTGCCGTACGTGCGGGTGACGGCGCGCAGCTCGACCAGCGGCGCGTCCACGGGGTCGGCGGAGCCTGGTCGGATCGGCGCGGTGCCGACGTCACTCATGTGGGTTCTCGCCTCCGTCCTGGTTCGCGTCCTGCGGTTCTTGCTCCGGGCTTTGCGTCTCGTGCAGGTCCGGCCAGACCCCGACGTGCCCCGGCTCGTGGGTCAGGCGCACCCGGTCGCGCAGGCCGTAGACCTCGGTGAACTCGCGCGGCAGTTGCAGGCGCCCCACTCGGTCGATGACCGCGTATTCCACTGCCCGGAATGCTTCAGCCGCGGCGTGCGCGCCCGGCTTCGCCGCCGCGCCGCGCATCAGCGTCTCGGTCGACGTGCGGCCGTCACGGATGGCCACCGTGCGCTGTACCTGTCCCGAGATCGCGGCGTCGTGCGTGACGATCAGCACCGTGACACCGTGCTCGCGGTTCGCCGTGCGCAGGCCCTCGAAGACCGTTTCGGCGGTCTCGGAGTCCAGTTCGCCGGTCGGTTCGTCGGCCAGCAGCACCCGCGGCGTGTTCGCCAGCGCGGTGGCTATCGCCGTGCGCTGCTGTTCCCCGCCGGACATCTGGGCCGGGATCCGGTCGCGGCAGTGCGCCACGCCGAGTGAGTCCAGCAGCGCGTCGGCTCGTTCGCGCCGGGCGGTGCGCCGCAAGCGGTTCAGCCGCATCGGCAGCGCTACGTTCTGCGCGGCGGTCAGGTGCGGCAGCAGGTTGCTCGCGGGGTTCTGCCACACGAAGCCGACGGTGGCGCGCCGGTAGAGCAGCCGGTCGCGGTGGCTGAGTCCGGCCAGTTCCCGCCCGGCCACCCGCACCGATCCGGCGGTGGGCGCGTCGAGCCCGGCCAGGATGCCCAGCAGCGTGGACTTCCCGCTGCCCGACGCGCCCACCAGCGCGGTCAGCTCACCGGCGGCGACGCGCAGGTCCAGGCCTTGGAGTGCCTGGACCTCCAGCGCGTCGGTCTTGTAGATCCGCACCAGCTGCTCGCAGACGATCGCGGGCTCGGGGTCGATGCCGCTCACGGTGCTCCTTTCCTCCAGGAACCGGCCGCGCTCGCGGCGGCGGCCGGCAGCGCGACGGCGAGTGCGGGCAGCACCAGCGACCCGGCCGAGGACGGGATCGCGGCCACGCCGAGCGCCGGGGCGAGGATCCGCAGCAGCGGCACGGTGACCAGCGCCCCGGTCAACGCCCCGGCGAGCGCGGGCGGCGTGTTCTCCAGCGCCGCGATGGCGCGGGCCTGACCGCCCGTCATACCCATGGTGGCTAAGCGTTGGTCGGCCGCGCGCCGGCTCGCCGCGCCGAGCCGTACGGCCAGAGCCGCGACCGCGCAGGCGGCCACGACGGCGAGCAGAGCCAGCGCGTCGAGGGTGACGACGGCGGCGTGGCCGAGCGGTCCGGGGGCGGATTGCCGGGCGAGCTGGGCGAGACAGACGGACAGGTCCGCCGTGCACGCGGCGATGGCCAGCACGAAGGTGGCCGCCTGGCCGGCGCCCGGTTCGTGGGCCGCGCGGGCCACCCCGAGCAGCGCGACGACGCCGCGCCGCGACAGCGCCCGGCGGCGCAGCGCGCGCAGCGCGAGCGGCAGCAGGTTGACCGCGACCAGCGCGGCCAGCGCGGCGGCCAGCACCGGAGCCGCGGCCGCGTACGGATCGACGGCGCCGCCGGGCACCAGGCCTTGGCCGCGCACCAGGTCGATCCCGGCCAGGCAGCCGGCCACCAGCGCGCCCTGCACGATCAGCCGCCGGTGCCGGGCGAAGCGGGTCTGGCGTGCACGCGGTGTGGAGGGCGCGCGGGCGGAGCGGCGTGGCCGGTAGAGCAGCGCCGTGTACAGCGCGGGCGCCAACGTCGCGGACGCCGCCGTCACGACGACGACCGTGCTGAGCCAGGCGGGGACGAGTCCGGGCACCGCTGTGCCGAGGGCGACCCCCGCCGCCGCGGCGGGCAGCGCCGTCACGCAGCCCTCGGCCAGCATGTGGAGCGTCAGGTACCACGTCGCCGCGCCGCGTGCGCGCAGCACGCCGGTCTCCGAGCGTCGCCGGTCCACCGCCGCGTAGGTCAGCAGCGCCCCGGCGATGGCGGCGATGAGCGCGAGGCCGTAGAGGGGCATGACCTGTTCGAGCGCTGTCATCTGCTGCGCCGCGACGAAGGCGCGCAGGACCGGGGTCAGTTGCGTGTCGAGCTGCACCGGGAGCGACTGGTCCGGATCGGAGGCCAGCGCGTATTGGATGCCGGGCATCGCGTCGAGCTGATCGGCCAGCGGCCCGGCGCCGGCCGCGTTGAGCCCAGACAGGTCGAGCGGGAAGTTCCAGGAGACCCGGAAGTCGCCGGGCGCGGACGCGTTGCCCGCGTCCGCGGCAGCGGTCGAGGGCGTGATCAGCGCGGTGGCCTGCGCCGGGCCGATCAGTGCGTCCGTGGCCCAGAACTGGTTCGCGTCCAGGCCGACTCCGGACTCGATCTGGGGTGCGAGCTGGATCGGGTCGGAGGTCCAGAACACCGATGCGGGGGTGCGCGCGGCTACCAGGCCGACGATGCGCAGCGTCGTGGTTCCTGTCTCGTCCGGCGCTTGAATGGTCGCCAGCGAGCCGATGTGCAGCCCCAGCCTGGCCGCGGTCGCCGAGGACAGATCGGCTTCCAGCGGTGCCTTCGGATCCTGGTCATCGGTGGGCCAGTGCCCGGAGAGCAGGCGGCTGTGCGTCTGATAGGTGTCGCGGTAGACCAGGCGCATCCGTGCGCCGATGCCGCCCGCCTGGTGGGCGCTCGGCGGGGCCAGGACGGCGCGTTGCGGGACTTGAAGCTCGGACCACGACGCGCTCGAGGGCTCGGCCAGCGGCAGCGTCGCGGCCAGCTGGCCGCGGATTCGCGCGCCCGCGTTTTCGATCTCGGAGACCTTCGCGCCGAGCGACTGGGTGAACGCGCCCCAGTCGGATACCGCGGTGACCATGGCCGTGGTGGGCGGCGCCGCGTCGATCGTCGCGTGCAGCGCCCGGGTGCGGGTGGCGAAGTCGGCGCGCGCGGCGGCTGTCGTCGCGAAGCACACCAGCCCGGCCAGCAGGGCGAGTGCGGCCACGGCGGATCGCCGCCAGGCGGTGGCGGTGAACTGCCGCGCGCCGCGCAGAGCGCCGAGGCCGGTCACCTCGTACCCGCCCGTCGGGATCGGGCCGCGCGCCGGCCCGGCCGCAGGTCGAGCGCGGCCGCGATCGCGATCACGACCAGCCACGCCGCCGCCAGCGCGCTCCAGCCCGGCCGGGTGGTGAACAGCACGGCCGGTGTCGGCGCGCTCCCGCCCGGGGTGAGCACGAAGTCCGGGACCAGCGCATGCGAGATCGCCAGCCCCAGCCCCCAGCCCAGCAGCGCGGCCGG